>JAWOIB010000134.1:0-6804 GCA_046484845.1 bacterium | reverse complement strand
CCAGCATGAAGGCGCAGGAAGGCAAAACCTCAACCGTCCTGAACCTGGCCCGGACCCTGTCACAGGTCGCTGACAAGGTGCTGATTATAGACGCGGACATGCGCAAGCCGCGCATTCACTCCCTGCTTGGAGTAACCAATAATACCGGCCTGTCCAGCTTCCTGTCTGCTTTCTCAACACAGCTTACCCCCGCCGGGCGGGAGTTGTCAAGCCGGGGTCCTCTTCGCCGGGTTCCGGCCCGGAAGCGACCGGGGGAGCGGGCGATGCTGAACAGACAACCTCGGCCCGGCGCTGACACCGACAGCCCCCCCCGGTTGACAATCCGCCCCGGCCGGCGAAAATGACACCGGAGGTATCCGATGGCCAATCGCATCAATTCGCTGTTCACTTTCGACGACCGGCTCCACGCCTGCGCGGTGGGCGACGCCGGGCTGGTCCTGCGCTCGACCGACGGCGGCGCAAGCTGGCGGCGGACGCCGGTCCCGACCGAAGCAGACCTGTACACCGTGCATTTCCCGGCGCAGGGCGCGACCGGCTACGCCTGCGGCAACGCCGGTACCGTCATCCGGACCGAGGACGACGGCGAGAGCTGGCACCCGGTTGACTGCGGCACGACCGCCGACCTGCGTGCCATCAGGTTCCCGCTCTCCCCGCAGGTGGGTTTCGTGGCGGGCGTTGGCGGCACCGTGCTGCGCACCAGTGACGCCGGCGCAAACTGGGAGCGGCTGCCGACCCCGACCGACCAGAAGCTGATGGACATGCAGTTCCCGGCCGACGAGACCACCGGCTACATCGTCGGCCCGGAGGGCACAATTCTGAAGACGACCACCGGCGGCTCGGCCTGGTTCAGCCAGGGCGGCAACATCCGGGGACTGATGCCCGGCACCCACATCACCGCGGTGCATTTCCCGGCCGACGACATCGTCGGCTTCGCCACCACCGGCAACGGCCTGGTGCTGTTCACCCCGGACGGCGGCGAGACCTGGCGGCCGCTCAACATCGGGTTCTCCCTGCCCGCGCTCTACTCGCTGGATTTCCGCCACGACACGATGGAAGGGATGGCCTGCGGCGCCGCCGGCAGCCTCGTCTGGACCGGCAACGGCGGCGAGAACTGGGAGCGCCGCTACCCCGGGGTCGATGCCGCGCTGTTCTCGCTCCGCTTCTACGCCGACGGGCTGATCGGCCTGCTCGGTGGGGACGAGCTGACCCTGATGCAGTCCCGCGACGGCGGCAACACCTGGACCCCGGCCGGCATTGCCTGACCCGGCTTGACTCCGCCGGCCCGGCGGCTATCCTGAGCGCTGATGCTGGATTCGGCCCCGCCCGGCCCCTCGCCCGCGGGCGCTACGCGCGTCTGCGTGCTGTTCGCGGCCGGCACCAACTGCGACCGCGAAACCGCCCACGCCTTCGAGCTGGCCGGCGCCAGGGTCGCCACCGTCCACATCAACCGACTCAGGCAGGAACCAAAGCTGTTGCGGGAGTTTGCCATCCTCGCCCTGCCCGGCGGGTTCTCCTACGGCGATTACGTGAGTTCCGGCCGCATCCTGGCCGGCGAGCTGGTCCACCACCTGCGCGACGAGTTCACCCGGTTCCACGAGGCCGGCCGGCTGACCATCGGCATCTGCAACGGCTTCCAGGTGCTGGTCAAGGCCGGCCTGCTCCCCGCCTTCGACCGGCTGTTCGAGCCCCAGTCGGTCACCCTCGACGATAACGACTCGGGCCGTTTCGAGGACCGCTGGTGCGCGCTGAAGGTCGCGGACTCGCCCTGCGTGTTCACCCGCGGTTTCGAGGAGCGCATCGAGTTCCCGGTCGCCCACGCCGAGGGCCGGTTCATCTGTCGCGACCGGACGGTCCTCAACCGCCTGCGCGAGAACCGCCAGGTCGTGCTGCGCTACGTCACCCGGGACGGCAGCGGCTCGGACCCGGACGACCCGGCCGGGTACCCGGACAATCCCAACGGCTCCGTGGACGGCATCACCGGCATCTGCGACCCGACCGGCCGGATTTTCGGACTGATGCCCCATCCCGAGCGGTTCGTGCGCCGAGAGCAGCACCCGCGCTGGCACCGGGAGCGGTCGACCGTGCCGACCGGCATCAGGATATTCGGAAACGCGGTGGCGTATGCCCGGGAGCTCTAGCTCCCGCCGCCCGGGCTCGTTGCGGGTGGAGGAACACCCGGTGCTCAGCTTCGAGCGGGGCCGGAAGGTCCGGTTCCGGTTCGAGGGCCGCGCGCTCGAGGGCTGCGAGGGCGAGACCATCGCCGCGGCGCTGGTCGCGGCCGGCGTCAAGGTTTTCCGGCACACCGAGAAGCTGGGCCGTCCGCGCGGGTTCTACTGCGCGGTCGGCAAGTGCTCCTCCTGCCTGATGGTGGTGAACGGCAGGCCGAACACGATGGTCTGCATGGAACCGCTGCGGGAGGGCGACCGGGTCGAACGCCAGTCCGGCCGGGGGAAGCTGGCGTGAGCCGGGTCCCGTCCCCTGTTCCGGACCAGCCGGTTGATATTGCGGTCGTCGGCGCCGGTCCTGCCGGGCTGTCCGCCGCGGTCACCGCCGCCCGGCTCGGCTGCCGGGTGACGCTGGTCGACGACAACGACCGCCCCGGCGGCCAGCTCATCAAGCAGACGCACAAGTTCTTCGGCGAGAAGAGCCACTACTGCGGCACCCGGGGCATGGACATCGCCCGGCTGCTGGCGGAACAGCTCCAGGGCCTGCCGGTCGAACTGCGGACGCGCACCTCGGTCGTCGGGCTCTACCCCGGCAACCTGCTCGGCCTGGCCGACCCCGGGCGGTTCACCCGGCTGCGGTTTCGGGCGCTGATTGTCGCGACCGGCGCGGCCGAAAACACCCTGCCCTTCGCGAACAACGACCTGCCCGGCGTTTACGGCGCGGGCGCGGTCCAGACCCTGATGAACGTTTACGGCATCCGGCCCGGCCGCCGGGTGCTGATGGTCGGCTCGGGCAACATCGGCATCATCGTCAGCTACCAACTGCTCCAGGCCGGGGTCGAGGTGGCGGCGGTGGTCGAAGCCCTGCCCCGGGTCGGGGGCTACCACGTCCATGCCGCCAAGCTCATCCGGCTCGGGGTGCCGGTGCTGACCTCGCACACCGTCATCCGCGCCCACGGTACCGACTGCGTGACCGGCGCGACCATCTGCCGGGTCAACCGCCGGTTCCGGCCGGTCCGGGGCAGCGAGCGCCGGCTCCGTCTCGACACCATCTGCGTGGCGGTCGGGCTGACCCCGCTCTCCGAGCTCCTCTGGCAGGCCGGCTGCCGGATGGTCTACCTGCCGGAGCTGGGCGGCCACGTGGCCTGGCACGACGAGGAAATGCAGACCAGCGTCAAGGACATCTTCCTCGCCGGTGATGTCGCCGGCATCGAGGAGGCCTCGACCGCGATGCTCGAGGGCCGGGTCGCCGGCGCCAGGGCCGCAATCTCCCTGCGCGGAGCGTCCGAAGAAGCCCGCGCGGTCATCACCCGGTCGCAGGCCGAGCTCTGCGCCATCCGCGAAGGCCCGTTCAGCAGCCGGGTGGTCTGCGGCAAGAACCGGCTGGCCGAATGCCGGCTGGCCACCTGATCCGGTTATGACCCGGCAGGAACGAACCCGCCCCGCCCCGCGCCCGAAACCCGCCCCCTGGCTGCCCTGGCTCCTGCTTGCGCTGGCGGTCGGGCTGTTCGCCTGGCACGCCTCCTCCTCCGCCTTCCTGCAGGACGACTCCTACATCACCTACCGCTACGCCCGCAACGTGGCGCGCGGGCTCGGCCCGGTCTTCAACCCGGGCGAACGGGTCGAGGGCTACACCAACTTCCTCTGGATGATGTTGCTCGCCTCGCTCGCGGTCATCGGGCTGTCGTTCGAGGTCATCATCCCGCTCTCGCAGGTCATCGGCGTCCTCTGCGGGGCGGGCATCATCGCACTGTTCTACCTGGTATTGCGCCGTTACTCGCGCGGGCCGCCGCTGGCCGCCGCGCTTGCCCCGCTGCTGCTCGCCGCCAACGGTTCGTTCGCCTACTGGTGCGTCAGCGGGATGGAAACTCCGCTGTTCAGCCTGCTGCTCGTCGCCGCGGCCTGGCACTGGCTCCGGGCGGCTGAAGGCTGCGGCCCCGAGCCGACCGGCCGGCTGGTAACCGCCTCGGTCCTGCTCGGGCTTTCCGCGCTCACCCGCCCCGAGGGCGCGATGTTCTTCGCGCTGTTCGCATTGCATTTCGCGGTCCGCCGGCTCGCCGACCGCAGCCTGTTCACCCGGGCCGCGCTCGGCCGGCTCGGGCTGTTCGTCCTGCCCTTCGTCGTGCTGGTCGCCCCGCTCTACGCCTGGCGGCTCGCCTACTACGGCTACTTCTTCCCCAACACCTTCTACGCCAAGACCGGCGCCTCGGCCGACTATCTCCGGGCCGGTGTCGAGTACCTCTGGTTCTTCCTCCGTGCCTACGGGTTCTGGGGGCTGGCGGTGCTGGTCCCGGTCGCGCTGGCGGCCTGGCGGAAGCGGCTCCGGCCCGCGGACCCGCTGTTCTTCTGCCTGCTGCTGCTCGCGGTCCACGCGCTCTACGTCGTCTGGGTCGGCGGCGACGTCCTGCGCAACTGGCGGTTCTTCGTCCCGGTGCTGTTCCTGTTCTACTTCCTGCTCGTCGAGGGTGTCTGGCTGCTGCCCCTGCCCCGCGCCGCGGGCGCGCTGCTCCTCCTTGGACTGGTGCCGCTGACCTTCTACGGCCCGTTCATCCGGCCGCGCAACGTCCGCCAGGAAATCACCCGCAACCTCCAGCTCGAGCACGGCCTCGTCAACAAGATGACCGCCACCGGCCGCTGGCTGCAGGACCGGCTGGGCGAGGACGACTGGTTCGCCTGCACCACCATCGGCGCGGTCTCGTACTACAGCGACCGGAACATGGTCGACATGCTCGGCCTGACCGACGGGGTCATCGCCCACCAGCCGGAGGCCATCCTCGAAAGCGACTGGCACTGGAAAGAACGCAACTACAACACCGCCCATGTCCTCGGCCGGGACCCGGTCTATATCTACTTCTCAACCGGGGTCAAGCCCTCGGCCGAGGCCGAACGCGCCCTGTTCCTGCGCCCGCGCTTCCGGCGCGGCTACTTCGCCTGCCCGGTCACCGTCACCACCCGGCAGGACGGCCAGGTTCACCAGTTCGGCGAAACCGTCTACAAGGCCCGGCCCGGCAACGACACCATCCCGCTGGAGCCGGTCGCCCAGCCGTCCGGATTCATCAACCGCTACCTCGACGGTATCAACTTCCTGCGCGTCGGGGCGGACACCGCCGCCGCGCTTTTCCGCCGGTGCATCGCCGAGGCGCCCGCGGACTTCGGCGCCCCCTGGGAATGGCTCGGCCAGATCGAGCAGCAGCGCGGCCGCACCGACCTCGCGCGGAAGTACTACGAGGAGGCGCTGAGCCGCGATGACTGGCTCATCACCTCCCACCTGCGGCTCGCCGGGATTCGCTACGGGCTGGGCGAGTTCGAAGCCGCGGCCAACCACCTGCGCAAGGTAACCGCCTACGCCCCGGACTACCTGGAAGGCTACACCGGCCTCTACGCCCTGCTGAACGAGATGGGGGACTCGGCCGGGGCCGACCGGGTGCTGGCCGCCCTCGCCGCGCGCTTCCCGGAAGCGGTCGCCGGCCGGCGCTGAACCCCGGGACTACCGGGAGCCGGCCAGCGCCGGCAGCGCGTAAAGGATGAACACCACCGCCAGCGCCCAGAGCAGGATCGCAACCACCATCGGCAGGTCGGTGACGAACACCTTCTCCGGCGTCCCCCCCAGCTCCTTGCGGTACACCAGGTAGAGGTAGCGGTAGATGCCGTAGAGCACGAACGGGAAAGTGAATATCAGGTTGCGCGAGCCGAACTTGTCGATGGTCTCGGGCGCGATGGTGTAGAGGCAGTAGGCCACGACCGTCGCCGACGTCGCCACCGCCATCATCTGGTCGAGCAGCGGCTCGGAATACTTGCCCAGCACACTGCGGTGGGTGATACCCTGCCCTTCCAGGAACAGCAGCTCGTGCCGGCGCTTGGCGACCGCCACGAACAACGCCAGCAGGATCGTCACCACGAACAGCCACGGCGACAACCGGACGTGAATCACAAACGTGCCGGCAATCGCGCGTAGCGCGAAACCAACCGCGATTATCAGCACGTCCAGCACTACGACCCGCTTCAGCCGCAGCGAGTAGGCGAGCTGCATCAGGAAGTAGCCGGCCGCCACCACCGCGAACTGCCAGTCCAGCGCCAGGGCACCCGCCAGCGACCCGGCCACCGCGACCGCCGCCCAGGTCAGCGCCGGACCGGCCCCAACCCGGCCGGCGGCAATCGGCCGGCGCCTCTTCTCCGGGTGCAGCCGGTCGGACTCCCGGTCCACCAGGTCGTTGATGATGTAGACCGCACCCGACAGCAGGCAGAAGATGCCGAACGCCGCCAGCGAGCGCAACAGCGCGGCCCCGTCGAGCAGGTTCTTCGAGAAAACCAGCGCGGCCAGCACCAGCAGGTTCTTGATCCACTGCTTCGGCCGCATCGACCTGACCAGCGCGCTCAACATCTGCTAAGTTCTACTCGGCACGGCGTGCCTGTCAATACCGGCCCGCTCCCACCAGCCCCGGAATCGGTGTCAAACCACAGCGAAAGTGTCATAGCGACTTCTTGCCGAAGGGCGTCGAGGCTTGGGCCGATCGGGCAGGCGGAGGTGCTGGATTTCGCCGGCCCGGTCATGCCGGATGTCGATCGTTCCGTCAAACCATTGCTGTACTGCGACCGTGGTGCCGGCGATGGAGGCACTGCGGAGGTTGGGCTTGAGCTG
>JAWOIB010000030.1:0-8422 GCA_046484845.1 bacterium | reverse complement strand
GCAACCTTACCGCCGGCCAGGTGTACTTGTCGGTGATCGAGAAGGAGCGGCGCGGGGACTACCTGGGGCGCACCATCCAGGTTGTGCCCCACATCACCGGCGAGATCAAGGACGCGATTCGAAGAGTGAGCGACGGCCGTGACGTGGTCATCGTTGAGATCGGCGGAACGGTCGGAGACATCGAGGGCCTGCCGTTCATGGAAGCCGCCCGCCAGTTCGCGCTCGAAGAGGGGCGTGACAAAGTCTTTTTCGTCCACCTGACCCTGGTGCCGTACATCCGGGCGGCTGGCGAGTTCAAGACCAAGCCGACCCAGCACTCGGTCAAGGAGCTGCGCGATATCGGTATCCAGCCCGACGTGGTGATGTGCCGGGCCGAGCAGCCATTGCCGAGGGACGCGCGCGCCAAGATCGCGCTGTTCTGCAACGTGCGGCCGGAGGCGGTCATCGAGGCGATTGACGTTCCCAGCATTTACCGGATCCCCCTGGTTTTTCACCGCCAGAAGCTCGACGCGCTGATTGTCCGCAGCCTGAGGTTGAAGGCCGGCAGGCCCGACCTGAAGGCCTGGACCGAGTTCGTGCTGGCGACGGAGCACCCGGGAGCCGAGATCGAGATCGGGGTCTGCGGCAAGTACGTCGGGCTGCATGACGCATACAAGTCGGTCATCGAGTCAATCAACCACGCGGCCGGGCATTGTGGCGTACGCGCGCGGCTGCGCTGGCTTGAGGCGGAGGAGCTCACGGCCGGACGTGTGAAGGAGAAGCTGGCCGGCCTGGCCGGGCTGATCGTGCCCGGCGGTTTCGGTTCGCGTGGGATGGAGGGTAAGATCCTGGCGGTGCGCCACTGCCGGGAACAGGGGCTGCCGTATCTCGGGCTCTGCGTCGGGCTCCAGATCGCGACGATCGAGTTCGCGCGCAGCGTCTGCGGCCTGCACGACGCCAATTCGACCGAGTTCTGTGCCAAGACGAAGCACCCGGTCATCTACATGCTGCCCGGTCAGCGCGGGCTGAAGCGCAAGGGGGGGACGATGCGGCTCGGCGCGTGGCCGTGCCGGGTCCTGTCCGGGACCATGGCGGCGCGGTGCTACCGGCGCCGGCAGGTCAGCGAGCGCCACCGCCATCGCTACGAAGTCAACAACCGCTACTTGTCGCTGTTCGAGCAGCACGGGCTGGTCGCCAGCGGCCGCGAGCCCGAGCACGGACTAGTGGAGATCATCGAGCTCAGGGATCACCCGTTCTTCGTGGCCTGCCAGTTCCATCCCGAGTTCAAGTCGCGGCCGCTGCGGCCGCACCCGCTCTTCGCCGGTTTCATGAAGGCTGCCTGTGAGCGCGCCAGCGCTGACGCTGATTCTCGCCCGGGCACTGCCGGTTAGTGCCGCGGTCCTGCTGGTCCGGCTGCTGATTCTCAGCTACCTGATTCTCAAGCCCGCCTGCCGCTCCGAGATCCGGAATAACCACCGCATCGTGTGTGGTCGCGACCAGCCTGGCTTCTGGATGCTGAATGCCTGGCGGCTCGGCCGCAACCTGGTTCTGATGGCGCGAATCGACCTGCGCCCGGGACGGCTGCTCGTTGACAAGGCAGAGGTTGGCGGCGACAATAGGTCAGTGCAGTCTATGGAACAGAATATGCAAGCGGTGATGGCCTCGTTCCATTTCGGCCTGTGGGAGTTCCTGCCGGCGGTATTCCGTCAGCGGGGTCACCGGGTCGCGCTGGCCGTCGGGGTCCAGCGAAACCGGGCGCTCGACCGGATGCTCCGTCCGCTGCGTTCAGGGGCGGGCGTGCGGCTGCTGCACAGCGCGGTCGAGCTAGCCGGTCACGGTCTCACGGGGCTGGTCGGGTTCATGCTCGACAACACCGGCCGGGGCAGGATGACGGTTGCCCGGTCCAACCGGGTGGCGATGCGTCTGCCCGGGCCGGCATTCCGGCTTGGCGGCCGTGCCGGGGTCATCCCGGTATTCTGCGGTCTGGAACGGGGAAGGCTTCGGGTCCGGGCATACCCACCCGGTGACCAGCATCATGCGCTCGAATGCCTGCTGGCCGAGGTGCGCCGCTCTCCTGCTGATTGGGTGTTCTGGGGCAAGAACGGAGCGCTGTCCCTGGTGGCGGGTTCCGAAGGACGGGATGATCGATGAGCCGGGGACTTGCCAGCAACTGGTTGCTCCTGCTGGCCTGCTGCTTCGCTCTGTTCGTCGGGTGCCGCGAATCGGACCCGGTGGTGGAGTCCGGCGCGAGGCCGGACCAGATCATCGAAGGCTTCACCATGCACGAAAGCGCGAGCGGGGAGCGGCTCTACAAGCTGGAGGCCGATACCGCCTATGTCTTTGAGCGCGACGGGTACGTCGATGTTGCCCGGCTGGTTGTGACCTTCTACAGCGAGAACGGCGAGGTACACGCCAGGTTGGTTGCGGACGAGGGAACCTTGCAGTCCCGGACCAATGACTTGGTTGCGCGCGGCAATATCGTCGTGCGCACCGCGGACAGCACGCTGCTCCGGACCGATTCGCTCGGCTGGAACAACGACGTCAGACTGGTCAGGACCGACGCGCCGGTCGAGATTCTGACCCCCCGGGGAGATGTGCGCGGGCAGGGACTGGTGGCGGACGCGGGCCTGACCAGGATCCAGATTCAAAGCGAGGTCACCGGCAAGGCGGACTACCGGTTCGAAACCGGCGGGCCGGGCGGAGAGCCGGCTGGTGAGGGGGCGGGTCAATGACCGGTTGCCATCGGGCGAGGCGGCTTCGGTGGCTGTTGCCGTTGGCTGTGGTGCTGACGTCTTCCATCGCGGCCGCGGCCGACCTTCACGCGCGGAAGATGGAAATCATCCAGACCCCCGAAGGCCAGGTGACTGTGTTCAGTGACAGCGTGACGATTGCCGACGGCTCGACTCTGATCGAAGCCCAGCTTGTCCGTCTCAACGAGAGCCGCGGGGTGGCGGTGGTCAGCGACTCGGTCCGGATTTCCAGCCCCGAGGCCAACATCCGGGCGGACTCGGCGCTGTACTTCCTCGACGCCCGGGTTACCGAGTTGTTCGGCCGGGTCCGGGTCGAGATGGACTCGCTGGTGATAACCGCCCCGCACCTGTACTACCTGGTCGGGGAGAAGCGCGTGGATGCGACCAGCGGGCTGACGCTGCATACCGCGAGCGACGGCATGCGCCTGCGTGGCGCGCGGGGCAGCTACTGGCTCGACCGCAAGGTCGGCGAGGTGGACTCGCTGCCGGTAGTGGTGTGGGGGGGCGGCGTGGATGCCGGGCAACAGGATGTCGACTCTGTCACTGCCACTGCCCGGAACATCACCTGGTTGGGCATCGAGGAGGCGGCGGTTCTGGCCGGGGACGTCCGGGTCGGCACCGGGAGGTCGGCCCTGACTGCGGACTCACTGCGCTACTGGACCCGGGGTGACACGGGTATCGCCTGGGGTGACCCGCACATCGCGGACACGCTCGGCAGCACCGAGGGGGATACGATTCACCTGCTAGTCCGGGACGGGGCGCTGTACCGGGTGGTGGTTGCCGGCACCGCCCGGGGGCGATACGCGACGGCCGGTTCGGGTGATGTCGAGGTAGCCGGGCGGCTGATCCGCATCCGGTTCGATCAGGGCGAACTCGACGTCATCGAGGTGGAGTCGATGAGCTACGGCAGGCTGGTTCAGCGAGGCGGCGCCGGTGGGGAGCAGCGCTAGTGGGCTTGAGCGCGCAGGGTCTGGTCAAGAGCTACTCCGGGCGCCGGGTGGTGGACAGCGTTGACGTTGAACTCGGGCGCGGTGAGATCGTCGGGCTGCTCGGTCCCAACGGCGCGGGCAAGACCACGACCTTTCATATGGTCACCGGGTTCATCAGGCCGGAGGCGGGGCGGATCGAGATCGACGGCCGGGATATCACCGGGATGCCGGTTTACCGCCGCGCCCGGCTCGGGCTCGGCTACCTGTCGCAGGAGCCTTCGATATTCCGCAAGCTCACGGTGATGGAGAACATCCTGGCGATCCTCGAAATGCTGCCGTCCGGTCCCGGCAGGGACGCCAGGGAATTGCGCGTCCGCGAACTGCTGGACCGGTTCAACGTCGGGCACCTGGCGGGGCAGAAGGGCCAGACGCTTTCCGGCGGCGAGCGCCGCCGGGTCGAGATCGCCCGCGCGCTGGCGCCGGAGCCGGCTTACCTGCTGCTCGACGAGCCTTTCACCGGGATTGACCCGATTGTCCGGGCGGAAATCCAGGACATCATCCGCAGGCTCAGGGAAGACGGGTTGGGCATCCTGATTACCGACCACAATGTTCGCGAGACGCTCGAGATCACCGACCGCGCCTACATAATGTACGACGCCCGCGTGCTGCTTTCCGGAACTTCCGAGGACCTGGTCAGCGACGAGCGGGCGCGCCAGGTCTACCTCGGGGCGAGGTTCCGGATATGAACATCGGTATCGAACACCGCCTCGGGCTGCACCTCAAGCTGCATCCCCAAGTGATCCTGATGCTGAAGCTCCTGCCCCTGACCGCGCTCGAGCTGGAGTCGCTCGTCAGGCAGGAACTCGAGCAGAACCCGGTGCTGGAGGAGTCCGACGACGGCGGGTTCGACGAGACGGGCGAACAGGTGTCAGCGGCAGCGGAGACGGGTTCGTCGGAAACGTCGGATGCCGGGCCGGCCGCACCCGGGACCGAAGCGGACGGTACGCCGGGGCTGATTTCCGAGACCGAGGAAGGTCCCGGGGTAGCCTCGCCGGAGTCGGCGGAGTTCCTTTCGCTGCTCGACGCCGAGGATTATCACCTGAGTCCGCGGGTCGAGGGCGGCGGCAGCTCGGAGACCGACCCGATGGAGCTTACGCCGTCCGAGGGGCCGGGATTGGCCGAGGCGTTGCTGCCCGGCCTGCGCGCGGAGCTGACTGAGGAGGACGTGCTGATTGCGGAAGTGGTGCTGCAATCGGTCGACGCGGACGGCCTGCTGACTGTCGAGCCCGCCGAGCTGGCCGAGACGCAGGGGCTTGACCCGACGCGGCTGGAGGCGGTGCTGGCCAGGATCAGGCGCATCGAGCCGGGCGGTATCACGTGCCGGACCCGGCCGGAGGCGCTGCTGGTCCAGCTGGAAATGCACGGCTACGCCCCGGACAGCCTCGAGTACCGGCTGGTGGCCGAGCACTGGGCGCTCCTGCTGCAGGTGCAGCTCGGGAAGATCGCCCGGCTGTGCGGAGTGAGCGAGCGGGCGGTCCATCGCGCGGCCGAGGTCATTCACGGCCTCGAGATGAGGCCGGCACGCCGGTTCACTGTCCGGCCGACGGAGTACGTCTCGCCCGACTTCACCGTGTTCTGGCGAGACGATAAGTTGCAGTTCGAGTACAACGACGACCGGGAGCCGCGTCTGCGGCTTGCCCGTCGCTACGTCGAGATGCTGCGCAACCCGGGCAGCTACCCGCGGGAGCAGGTCGAGTTCGCGCGTGGTAAGTACAACCGCGCGGTGCTGTTCCTGAAGGCGATCGAGTCACGCCGGCTGACGCTGCGCCGGCTGATGAAGGCACTGCTGGAACTGCAGTACGACTTTTTCGTCAGGGGGCCGGAACACCTCCGGTCGGCCTCGATGCGCGACGCGGCGGACCGCATCGACGTGCACCCGTCGACCGTATCACGCGCGGGGTCTGGCAAGTACGTCGAGACCGAGTTCGGCATCTTCCCGATGAAGTTCTTCTTCAAGGCCGGGGCCAGCGACAAGTCCAGGGTCAGCATCAAGGAGTTCATCAGGCGGATGATCGACGGTGAGGACCCTTCGGCACCGCTTTCCGACGACGAAATCGAAACGCGGCTCCGGGAGCAGCACAGCATCAAGCTGTCGCGGCGGACGGTCAACAAGTACCGGGCCGAGCTCGGTATTCCTCCCCGGAGCAGCCGCGTGGTGTCCGGTCCCGGGACGTCCCCGGCGGCCCGGAGGTCCAGAGCGGGCGGCTCGGCGAACGAGGCCGGCGGGCGGGACGGGTCCTGATGCACGTTGTCGTCGGGACCGCGGGCCACATCGACCACGGCAAGAGCGCGCTGGTCAAGGCGCTGACCGGCACCGACCCGGACCGGCTTAAAGAAGAGAAGGAACGTGGGATGACCACCGACCTCGGGTTCGCGTTCCTCGGGGACGAGGTGACGATCATCGACGTGCCGGGACACGAGAAGTTCGTCCGCCACATGCTCGCCGGGGCAAGCACGATCGACGTCGTGATGCTCGTCGTGGCGGCCGACGACAGCGTGATGCCGCAGACCCGCGAGCATTTCGACATCTGTCGGCTGATGGGTATCGAGCGCGGGATGGTCGTCATCACCAAGGCGGACTTGGGCGACGCGGACTGGCTCGAGTTGGTGCGTCAGGACATTGTCGAGCTGGTGGCCGGCTCCTTCCTGGAGGGCGCCCCGATCCTGGTCGCGTCGGCGGTCACCGGCCAGGGTATCGACGACGTGCGCGCCACGCTCGAGCGGCTGGTCGGCGAGGTGCGGGACCGGAGCGAGCGGGGCGTGTTCCGGATGCCGGTCGACAGGAGCTTCGCGATCAAGGGTTTCGGGACGGTGGTTGCCGGCACCGTACTGTCCGGGCACTGCCGGTTGGGCGACCGGCTTGAACTGTTACCTGGGCGCCAGGAAGTCAAGGTCCGCGGCATCCAGCGGCACAACCAGGCGGTCGAGGAGGCCCGGCCCGGCGACCGGGCTGCGTTGAACCTGCAACGGGTGGCCCGCGAGCAGGTGCTCAGGGGGCATGTGGTCGCGACCCCGGGCTACTACACCCCGACCAACATGCTCAACGCGAGCTTCACGCTACTGCCCGGTGCGGACCGGCCGCTACGCAACATGACGCGGGTGCGCGTGCATATCGGCACCTCGGAAGTGATGGCCCGGATCGTCCTGCTCGACCATAAGCAGCTCGCGCCCGGCGAGGGCGGCCTGGTCCAGCTCAGGCTCGAGGAGCAGGTCGTCTGTGACTGGAACGACCATTACGTCCTGCGTTCCTACTCGCCCCAGCACACCATCGGCGGCGGAGTCGTGCTCGAGCCCGGGGCGGCGAAGGAGCGCCGGTTCGAAACCGGGACCATCGCCCGGCTCCAGGCCCAGAGCACCGGGGATTCGGTGGCGGTGCTCGAACAGACCCTGCTCAAGGATGGGCTGGAGGCCCGCCAGCCCGAAGCGGTCGCCCGGGCGCTGGCGATGACGGACGCTGAACTGGCGGATTGCCTCGGCAAGCTGGAGCAGGACGGGCGGGTGACCAGGTTCCGCTTCGAGGGACGCGAGTACCTGGCGCATGTCGAAAACCTCGACCGCGCCCGCACCGCGGTGCTGGCGGCGCTGGACGAATTCCACGGCCAGAACCCGTTTCGGGTCGGGCTTAAGCGGCCCGAGCTCAGGGCCCGCGCCGGACGGTCTTTCTCGGTCCCGTTGTTCGACCACGTGCTGGCCGGGCTGCTGGCGGCGGGCGAACTGGCGGACGAGACCGGCCGGGTGCGGCGGGCCGGGCACGCGGTGCGGCTGAAGCCCGAGGAACAGGCGCTGTACGATTCCGTCGCGGCGCAGATGCTGGCGGGTGGTCTTGCGACGCCCGACCTCGACCAGCTGCTGGCCGATGCCCGGAAGCCGCTGGCGGAGCGCGTGCGCACCGCGCTGTTCGAGACCGGCCGGCTGGTGGATGTCGGCGAAGGGGTTGTATTCCACCGCGAGGCGGTGGAACGGGCGCGCGGGCTGATCCTGGAGCTGTTCCGGGAGAGCGAGGAGCTGGCCGCGACCGACGCGCGTCAGAAGCTCGGGACGACCCGGCGGTACGCGATACCGCTGCTCAACCACTTTGACGCGACGGGGCTGACCCAGCGCCGCGGCGACCGGCGGGTGCTGCGCCAGGCCCCCAACACTGGAAAGGAGCAATGACCATGCCCGGACGCGGAATCCTGGCTTACGTCAGCTGCGCGGGCTGAGCCTCGAAGCTCGGCAAGGCGCAGTTGGCGCTGGCACTGGCCGGACTCAGGCGGCCGCAAGACCCGCGGCTGCTGGTAGGCATCAACACTGCGGATGATGCCGGCGTGTTTCTCCTCCAGGAGGGGCTGGCGCTGGTCCAGACGGTGGACATGATGACCCCGATGGTCGAGGACCCCTACACGTATGGTCGAATCGCGGCGGTGAACTCGCTGTCCGACATCTACGCGATGGGCGGCGAACCGCTGACCGCGCTGAACATCGCGGGCTTCCCGGCCCCGGCCCCGAAGGAATGGCTGGCCGAAATCCTGCGGGGCGGCCAGGACGCGGTGGAGGAGGCCGGGGCGGTGGTGGTCGGCGGGCACACCTACAACGAAAAGGAAATCAAGTACGGGCTGGCGGTCACGGGCACGATTCACCCGGACCGGGTGGTCGGCAACGACCGGGCCCGTCCGGGCGAATCGTGCCCGTGACCGCCAGCCCGTACTTGATTTCCTTTTCGTT
>JAWOIB010000149.1:0-11138 GCA_046484845.1 bacterium | reverse complement strand
GCCCGCCGGGCGACCGGCAGTCCGCAACCGGCCGGAAAACCGGCCGCCTCGCTGGTGTATAACTCTGTGAAACGGGACGCCGGCCGGGCCGGGCCGCGGCGGTTGATATCCGCGGCCGCGGTGGTATGATGCTGTCCTGCGAGGCGAGCTATGGGCAGTTTCAGCCAGCGACCGGCGATACCGCGCCGGCGTCCGCGAGGACGCGCGGCCGTTACCATTTCACAGGAAGCGTACTGACCGCATTAGCCACGATACTTGGAGGATAGTAGTTGTTCCACGGCAGAATGCCCCTGAGTGAGGAAGAGACCGAACTCAAGGGGCGGGCGATAGATTACCTGCGGCGGCTGTGGCCGTTCTACCGGCCGTACCTGGGCCGGGCCGCGGCCGCGGGCTCGATGCTGCTGGTCACCAGCGCGGCCGCGCTGTCCGGCCCCGTGCTGATCAAGCGGGCGATCGACGTGGACATCGCCGGCGGCGACCTGCGCGGGCTGGCGCTGACCTCGCTGGTCTATCTCGCCATCCAGCTGGTCTCGCTGGTCGCGATTTACCTGCAGACGGTCTGGCTGTTCCAGGTCGGGGAGCGGGGCGCGGCCGACATCAAGCAGTTCCTGTTCACCCGCCTGCTGGACCTGCCGGTGTCGTTCTTCGACAAGAACCAGGTCGGCCGGCTGATTTCCCGGGTGGAGAGCGACTCGGAGTCGCTGAAGATGTTGTTCACCCGGACTTCGGTGGTGCTGTTGCAGAGCCTGCTGATGCTGGCCGGGATGAGCGTGATAATGGCGACGACGAACTGGCGGCTGTTCGTGCTGGTCGCGGTGCTGCTGCCGCCGTTTGTGGTCGCGCTCTGGGTGTTCCAGCGCAAGGTCCGGCCGGTGTACCTGGCGGTGCGCCGGACGGTCGCGGAAATCAACAGCCTGGTCGCGGAGTCGCTGCAGGGACTGCCGGTGGTCCAGTTGTTCCGGCAGCAGGCGCGTTTCGCGGCGCGGATGGACGAGCTGAACCGGGCGAAGTACCGGGCGGACCTGAAGGCGACCGGGCTGTGGTACGGGGTCTGGTTCCTGGTGGATTTCGGGGAGATCATCGGGTTCGGGCTGGTACTGGGTTTCGGCGGGGCCTGGGCGCTGGGCGGGCTGTTGACGCTGGGCACGCTGTTCATGTTCGTGTCCTACCTGACCCGGCTGTTCGGGCCGCTGCGGATGATTTCGGACCAGGTGAACGTGATGCAGCGGGCGTTTGCGTCGGCGGAGCGGATCTTCGGGATGCTCGACGAGACGCCGGAGCCGGCCGGCCGGCCGGTGCCCGGGCCGCTGGTGTTGCGCGACCGCATTGCTTTTGAGCGGGTCAGTTTCGCCTACGACGGCGCGAACCGGGTGCTGCACGACGTGGACCTGGTCATCCGGAAGGGCGAGAAGGTGGCGCTGGTCGGGGAGACCGGCGGCGGCAAGAGTTCGCTGGTGAACCTGCTGTTGCGGTTCTACCCGTGCCCGGAGGGGCGGATCCGGTTCGACGACCTCGACCTGGCGGAGCTGGACCGGCACCAACTGCGGGCGACGTTCGGGTTCGTGCCGCAGGAGGTGGTGCTGTTCCCGGGTACGGTGGTGGACAACCTGCGGATGCTCGACGACAGCGTGAGCCGGGAGCAGGTCATCGCCGCGGCGAAGCGGGCCCGGATCCACGAGGCGGTGCTGCGCTTCCCGAAGGGGTACGATACCGACCTGATCGAGCGGGGGGTGAACTTCTCGCTCGGGGAGCGGCAGTTGCTGGCGTTCGCCCGGGCGCTGGTGCGCGACCCGGAGGTGCTGATACTCGACGAGGCGACTTCGTCGGTGGACCCGCACACCGAGCAGCTCATCCAGCAGGGGCTGGCCGAGCTGCTGGCCGGGCGGACCGCGGTCATCGTCGCCCACCGGCTGGCGACGATCCGGATGGTGGACCGGATCGTGGTGGTCCACAAGGGCCGCATCGCGGAGGAGGGCAGCCACGCGGAGCTGCTGGCCCGCGACGGTATCTACACCCGGTTGTACCGGCTGCAGTACGTCGGGGGGCCGGCATGAACAAGCTGAGGCTGGTGTTCGCGTTCTGGCGCCGGCACCGGGGCTGGGCGGCGCTGTTGCTGGCGGGCACCGCGGTCGGCACCGCGCTGAGCCTGACTTTCCCATTCCTCCTGCGCTACATCGTGGACGGCATCCGGGAGGGCGTGGCGCGGGAGACGCTGTTCCGGTACGTGCTGTTGCTGGTCGGGTTCGGGTTCCTGCGGGCGGTGGCGGAGGTGGTGCTGCCGTACGGTCGCGCCCGGACGAATATGCTGTTCGAGTGGCTGACCCGGAACCGGGTGTTCCGGCACCTGCTGGAGACCGGGCATTCGTTCGGCGGCCGGTTCCCGACCGGCGACACGATGCAGCGGCTGGACCACGACCTGCAGGAGCTGTCCTGGTTCGTCTGCTCCGGGCTGTTCCGGTTCGCTTCCGCGGCATTGACGCTGGCGTTCGTGCTGGCGGTGATGGCCTCGATGAGCCCGCTCTTGACACTGCTGACGGTGCTGCCGGTCGGGGCCGGGGTGTGGGTCTGGACCCGGCTCGGGCCGGTGGTGTACGCCCGGCACCTGAAATGGCGGGAGCGGATCGCGGAGACCAACAACCGGATCGAGGCGGCGTTCTCCGGCCTGAGGCTGGTGAAGGGCTACTGCATGGAGGAGCGGCTGGGCCGGAGCTTCCGGGCGAGCCTGGACGGGCGCATCCGGGCCGCGATCGACACGGTCCGGGTGGACGCCCGGATCGAGGTTTTCTATTCCGCGATCTCCGGCGTCGGCATCCTGCTGGTGCTCTGGGCGGGCGGGGCGCTGGTGCTGGGCGACAGGCTGACGCTGGGGCAGTTCGTGGCGTTCCACGCGTACGTGCTGATGCTGGTCGGGCCGATGTTCGACATCGGCAACCTGTTCGTGGCCGGCCGGCGCGCGCAGGGGACCGCCGGCCGGGTGAGCGAGCTGGAGGAGCACCCGGCGGAAATCGTCCCGCCGGCGGAGCCGAAACCGCCACAACCGGGTCTGCTCGAGTTCGAGGACGTCGATTTCGCGTACGGCGGGCAGCCGGTGCTGAAGGGCGTCAGCCTGCGGTTCCCGGCCGGGGCGCGCATCGGCATCGCGGGCACGACCGGCTCGGGCAAGAGCACGATTTTCCGGTTGCTGTTCCGGCTGGCGGACCCGGCCCGGGGCCGGGTGCTGTTGTCCGGCACCGACATCCGGGAGCTGGACCTCGCGGCCTACCGGGCGCTGTTCGGGTACGCGCCCCAGGAGCCGATGCTGTTCTCCGACAGCATCAGGGGCAACATCGCGTTCGGGCGCGAGGTGGCGCCGGCGGAGCTGGCGCGGGTGGTGGCGACCGCCCGGTTCGACCGGGACCTCGCCGGCATCGAGCAGGGGCTGGAGGAGCAGTTGGGCGAGCGGGGCACCAGGCTGTCCGGCGGACAGCGGGGCCGGGTGGCGATCGCCCGGGCGCTGGTCGGCCGGCCGCGGGTGCTGGTGTTCGACGACGCGACCTCGGCGCTCGACGCCGAGACCGAGCAGGAGCTGGTCGGGCAGCTGGCCGGTGAGCTGGCAGGCGCGACGGTGGTCATCGTGTCGCACCGGCTGTCGATTCTCTCGGCCTGCGATTACGTCTACGTGCTCGACGCCGGCCGGCTGGTCGAGGAGGGCAGCCACACGGAGCTGCTCGCCCGGCGCGGGCTGTACCGCCGACTCTACGAGCGGCAGCTCATCGAGGAAGAACTCAAGAATCAGTAGCGCGAGTGGGCGAAGAACTCGCGCACCAGCGCTTCGAGCATCTCCCCGCGGCGGTCGTAGAGCCGGCGCAGTTTGCGCTTCTTGTGCCGGGCGAGCGCGTAATGCGTCAGCAGGGGCAGGGCGATGGTCGAGTCGGCGTAGCAGACGACCGCGTCGGGCAGTCGGTCCGGGTCCACCTTGCCCCAGCTCACCGCCTCGCTGGGCGTGGCGCCGGACAGCCCGCCGGTGTCGGGCCGGGCATCGGTGACCTGGAAGAAGTAGTCCTGGCCGAACTCCTTGATCATCAGCACTTCCTGGATCTGGGGCTCGGTCTGGAGCATGAAGTTCTTCGGGCTGCCGCCGCCGATGAGGACGACCGCGTGCCGGCCGCCGGAGCGCTTGGCGGCGAGGACGTAGGAGGTTGTCTCGTTGACGTCGATGGACGGGTTGATGCGGAGCTTCAGGCCCTTGAGCTCGAGCCCGGCGATGTTCATGCCGATGGTCGAGTCGCCGGGCGAGCTGGTGTGCACCGGCACGCCGGCGCGCCAGGCCGCGGCGAGGACCGAGACGTCCCGGTTGCCGCTCTTCGCTTCCCATTCGGCAGCGTAGCGGCCGAGGTGCCAGTAGAACTCGGCGGTGCCCATCTCTTTCTGGAACTCGGGCTGGACGATGATCTTGCGCATCGCCTCGTCGGTCGCCATCAGGCAGTCGGTGTACCCGAGCAGGACGTCGTAGATGCGGACGACGTCGTTCTTCCTGAGGTCGGTGTCGTCGAGCAGCGGCGAGCCGGCGTGGAGCGGCAGGTTGAGCGCGAAATGCAGGTCGTGGTACATGTTGGCGCCGGTGGCGACGATCCAGTCCACGAACCCGGCCTTGATCAGCGGCACGACGCAGGAGCAGCCGAGGCCGGCCGGGGTCAGTGCGCCGGCGAGGCTCATGCCGATGGTGACGTCGGGCGCCAGCATCTTCTCGGTGAACAGCCGGCAGCCCTCGCGCAGCCGGGCGGCGTTGTAGGCGAGGAACGTCTCGTCGACCAGCCGGGAGAGGCTCTCGCGGCCGGTGATGCCGCGGGGCATGATGCGCCGGCCGGAAAGGTAGGCGTCCTTGCGCGGGCATTTGCGCCGGACCAGCCAGTCCGGCAGTTCGGAACGGTCTTCGCGGCCGCGGGAACGTTGTTTCATCAGTCCTCCCTCAGGGGACCAGCACCGCCTTGGCGGGCGGGATGCCGTTGAAATGGGTCGCGTGGGCGATGGAGTAAGCCCCGATGTTGCGGGCGTAAACCAGGTCGCCGATGCCCAGCTCGGGCAGTTCCTCGGAGTTCGAGATGATGTCCAGCGAGTCGCAGGTCGGGCCGGCGAGCGTGGTCAGGAACGGCGGCCCCTTGCGCAGGACCTCGAACTGGTAGCGGGCGTGGTCGAAGATGATGCCGGACAGGCAGCCGTAGACCCCGTCATCGAGGTAGTACCAGTGCTTGTTGTTGCGGATGGACCGGCCGATGACGCTGGTCAGGAGAATCGCGGACGGGCCGACGATCGCCCGGCCGGGCTCGGCGATGACCCGGACCTCGGGCGGGAACAGCCGGTCGAGCTCCATGCTCAGTACCGGCGCCATCGTCTGGAACCAGTTCTCGTCGGTGTCGAAATGCCGGATCGGGAACCCGCCGCCGATATCGACCATCCCGAGCGGGACGCCCTGGAGCGCGGCGTCGTTCATGATGATCTTCGCGAGCTCGAACGCCTCGAGGTAGTTGTCGCCGTGGGTGCATTGCGAGCCGACGTGGAAGCTGACCCCGACCGGCGCGAGCCCCATCTTCTTCGCCCGGACCAGCAGCGGCACCGCGTCGGACGGGTCGGTGCCGAACTTGAGTGAGAGCTCGACGACCGAGCCGACGTTGGGCACCTTGATCCGGACCAGCACCCGGGCCCCGGGCGCGTGCCGGGCGATTTTCTGGAGTTCGTACTCGGAATCGAAGGTCGTGGTCATCACCCCGGCCCTGCGCGCAAACCGGAGCGACTCGGTCTTCTTCATCGTGTTGGCGAACAGCAGGCGTTCCGGGGCGGCCCCGGCCGCGAGCAGCCATTCGATTTCCGGGACCGAGGCGACGTCGAAGCCCAGCCCGGCCTCGACCAGCAGTTTGAGCACCTGCGGGTTCGGGTTGGCCTTGACCGCGTACCAGGGTTCGACGCGGGGCAGCAGTGCCCGGAAGCGGGCGACCTGCCCGAGCAGCAGGGTCCGGGAGATGACGAACAGCGGGGTGCCGTGTCGCTTCGCCAGCGCGGGCAGGGACTTGACGAGCTGGCGGTAGTAGGCCTTGGTGGCCCGGGGCGGCGCGGGCTCGCGGCGGACAATTTTGCGTGGCTTCATGTTTCGGGCCATTAGACCAGAAGCAGGCAGGAAGTCAAGCGGAATCGGCCCGGCGATGGACTGTTGACAAGTTGCGGCCGGTTCTGGTATGCTGTTCGTGCGAGGAATCGTGATGCTTTGTCACGACGGTGCCCGGCGCGGCAGCGGCCGCGGGTGGACGCCATTCTGCATAACCGCACAACCGGAAGAGGAGGCAGCATGAAGAGACTGGCAGGTCTTATCGCCGGGCTGGTGCTGGCCGCGCTGGCCGGTAACCTGGCGCCGGTCACCGCATTGGCGCCGGAGCCGCCGGTGATGCCCGGCGAGCCGCTGACCCGCGTGCCGGCCGTGCCGGCCGGGCCGCAGGTCGCGTCGGTCCTCGGCAGCGTGGACACGGTCGGCGGCACTACCTGCGACTGGCAGGCGAACGGGCCGCAGCTCCGCCAACTGGTGGTGGACCCGGAGTACGGGGTGCACGTGCTCTGGATGTACTCGGCCTCGAACCAGACCACCTATCCCGACCGTAACATGCGCTACAACTTCTACGACTTCTCGCTCGGCGAATGGAACTGGATTGACCCCGATTTCATGCAGTCCGGGGTCAACGTGTTCACCGAGCGCTCCGGCTACGGCAACCTCGGGCTGGATTGGTCGACCGGCTCGGCGCTGGTCGCCACCCACCAGGGCACCGCGCTGTTCCCGGCGCTGGGCCGGGACCTGGCCCCGGGCGCCGGGATTTTCGAGTACGCGGTGGGCCAGACCGGTTACCTCTGGCCGGCGCTCAACGCCGGGGACGGCCCGCCCTACCACGTGGCGCTGATTGACGACGCCACCCGCAACCAGCTCTACTACAGCAAGGTCGACCCGTGGCCGACCTGGGCGAACCCGGTCGGGGTCGCCGCGCCCCAGCCCAACCCGAACTTCCCGACCCAGAACATCGCGGCCAGCCGGGTGAGCCGGAAGGTCTGCGTCACCTGGGAGTATTCCGAGGGCGCCCCGGACCCGGGCTTCTACCGGCAGTCCACCGACGGCGGCACGTCCTGGCAGAACCCGCAGGAACTGCCGTGGCCCCCGGCGTACGGCGGCGACACGCTGACCTCGTACCACGTCAGCGCGTTCACCCCGTTCTACGACGCCGAGGACCGGCTGCACATCGTGGGCGCAACGATGCCCTATGTCGGCGGACAGGGCTACATCATCCCGGCGCAGATATGGCACTGGTCGCCGGACAACTCACCTAACTGGTCGCGGGTGACGATTGCCCGCTGCAACCCGCTGAACCTGCAGGCGGCGGTCGGGTACAACGCAGTCTATGCCTGCCGGCCTAGCATCGGCTCGGCGGGCGGATACCTGGTCGTGGCCTGGGAGCAGTTCGATTCCTCGAACGTGGAGCCCGGGCCGCCCGAACTGCTGCGGGCGGACATCTTCATCGCGTTCGACAACGCGGACAACGGCGCGACCTGGCAGGCGCCGATCAAGCTCACTACCCGGGGTACCGGCTCGCACCGGTTCCCGTCGGTGGCGGAGGTCAACACCGGCGACGTCGTCCGGGTGGCCTACATCATCGACCGGCAGGCCGGGTTCCACGTCATGGGCGAGGGCCCGGCGACGAACAACCCGGTAATCGTGCACACGCTCGATTTCACCGGCATCGAAGAAGAGCGGGCCGCGCCGGTCGCGCCGACGCTGACGCTGGCCGCGAACCCGGCCCGGGGCCGGGCGCGGCTGCAGTACCGGCTGGCCGCGTCCGGGCCGGTCGAGCTGGCGGTGTTCGACCCGGCCGGCCGCAGGGTGGCGACGCTCTACTCCGGCCGGCAGGCGGCGGGACAGCACACCGCGACCTGGGAGGCCGGCGACGCCCGGCGGGGCGCGTACCTCGTGCGCCTGCGCTGTGGCCGCGAGACGGTGACGCGCAAACTGGTCCTGGCCGATTAGGCCGCAACCGGCGGGGCCGGGCAACCGGCCCCGCCGGGCTTGCTTTTGCGGCCCGGGGGGCTATGCTGTATCTGAACCTATGAGGTTGAGACACGCGGTTCTCCTGCTGTTGTGCTGCGCGGCCGCGGCGCTCGGTCAGCCCGACTACGCCGCGCCGGGCCGGTACGCCGCGGCGTTCCGGACCGCGGACATCCCGGGCGCGACCGAGATGATGCGCAATTCGCGCATCTACTACCCGGACTCGGCCGGGGTGATTCCGCTCCGGGCCGCGCCCGCGCCGATAGTCGTGTTCGGGCACGGCTGGCAGATGGGGATTGACCGTTACTACAGCTACGCCGAGCACCTCGCCAGTTGGGGCTACGTGGTGGTCCTGCCGACGATATCCAACCCGCTGTTCCGGCCCGAGCACGACCGGCGCGCCCGGCTGATGGCGGACGCGGCCCGGTTCACCGCCGCGCTCGACACCGCGACCGGCGACCCGTTCCGGGGCCGGCTGGCCCGCGCGAGCTGGGGGTTCTGCGGCCATTCGATGGGCGGCGGGCTGGCGTTCCTGGCCGCCGACATCATGGAGCTTGGGGACACGCTGAAAGCGGTCGTGTCGCTGGCCAGCCCGCAGACCAACCCGCCGACGGACGCGGCCAACGTGCTGGTGCCCAAGTTCGTCATCGCGGGCGGGGTGGACAACATTGCGCCCTGGCGGGACGTCCGGGCGGCCTACTGGCAGGAAGCGCTCCCGCCCGGCAGCTTTGCGGTCATCCGCGGGGCGAACCACGGCTATTTTATGGATTACTCCAGCTGGCTGGAGAACGGCGGCACCGCCACCATAACCCGCGACGAGCAGTTGCGCAACTCCCGGCGCTACCTCACCGTGCTGTTCGAGCGTCACCTGCACGGCGACGAGAGCGGCTGGAACTACGCCTGGCTGTACGGCGATTCGCTCCGGCTGAGCCCGGCGCTCGAGTCGGTTGAAGTCCGCCTGCCGCAGGTCGCGGTCGGCGGCCGGGGCGGGCCGCGCCTGCCCCGGTTCTCGGTCCGGCCCAACCCTTTCACCGGCTGGGCGCTGGTTTCGGGGTACGAAGCCGGGGGCATGCTGATTTACGACGCGGCGGGTACCCTCATCGGGGCGCTGTCCGGTCCGGCGGTGGGTGGCGACCTCGGTCCCGGGGTGTACTTTCTGCGCAGCGCGACCGGCGAGCGCCAGCCGGTCCGCATCGTCAAGGCGCGCTAGCCCGGCCGGTGGCAGCGCACCGCATCACCATCTTTCTCATCTTGGCCGGCGTGCTGGCCACGGCCGGTGGGATTACGCCGGCCCGGCTGGTTGCGGTCCCGGTCGCGGACTACCAGGTCCTGGAGCGGCTGGCCGCGGCGGGGGCGCGGAGCTGGGGCGCGGACGATTCCTGGCAGTATCTCGACCCGGCCTCGGTGACCGGGCTGCCGCCCGGCGGGCGGGAGGTCCGGCTTGACCCAGTGCGGCCGGCGTACTTCGGCTGGCGCGGGTTCGACGTGCCCGGCGGGCTGGTCCAGCCCGGCCCGGGGGAGGAGGGCGGGTACCGCCGGCTGGTGCCCCTGCCCGGCGCGGCCCGACCGCTGCTGGTGCCGCGGGCGGCTTCCCTGCCGCGGCCGGCAGACGCGGACACCTTCCTCCAGCGGCTGGTGGACGCGGTCAGCCCGGACTCGATGCGGGCCCGGGTCGCGGAGCTCTGCGGGTTCCAGACCCGCCACTCGCCGACCGACAGCTGCCGCAGCGCGGAGCGGCACGTGTTCGAATACTTCACCCGGCTCGGGCTCGACTCGGTCGAGCTCGATTCCTACCCGCGGGGCGGGGGGTACTGGCGCAACCCGGTCGGCATCCGGCTCGGTCGCACCCGGCCGGACAAGGAGCTGATTGTCTGCGGCCACATGGACGCGATTTCGGAAATCCCGGACAGCCTCGCGCCCGGGGCGGAGGATAACGCCTCCGGCACCGCGGTCGCGCTCGAGGCGGCGCGGGTGCTGGCGGCGGAGAACCTCGGGCTGACGGTCAAGTTCGTCGCCTTCACCGGCGAGGAGCTTGGGCTGTACGGCAGCCAGCATTACGCCCAGCGGATGCGGGCGGCGGGCGCGGATATCCTCGGGGTGCTCAACTTTGACATGGTCGCCTGGCCGGGCGGGAGCTGGGGCGTGGCGCTGGTCGGGCTCCGGCCGGCGCGGCGGCTGTGCGATTACCAGGCCGCGATGGCCGACCGGTACACCGCGCTCGGCCACCGTATCTCGGTGCGCAGCTTCCCGTCCGACTCACGCTCCTTCGAAGAGGCGGGCTATGTCGCGACCTCGGGCTACGAGTACGGTTCCGAGCCGTACATCTGGTACCACACCTCGGCCGACACGCTCGGCAACCTCGATTTTGAGCTCGCGGCCGAGGTTTGCCGGATGGCGGTGGCGACGCTCGCCTCGCTCGCGGTCGCGCCCCTGCCGCCGGAGGGCTTCGCGCTGGCCGACTGCGGGGACGGCGCCAGCCTGCGCGCGAGCTGGCACCCGGGCACGGAACCGGGGCTGGCCGGGTACCGGCTGTTCTGGGGGTACGACACGCTGACCTATGCCGATTCGCTTGAGGTCGGGCTCGACACCGCGGCGCTCATCACCGGGCTGGAGACCGGCCGCCGGGTGTTCGCGACCGCGCTCGCCCGTGACCCGGAAGGTCGCGAGAGCGGGTTCGCGGACGAGGCCAGCGCGGTACCGCGGGTCATGCCCGCCGCGCCCTCGGCCGCGGCCGCGCTGCCTTTCCGTTACGGCATGGGCCTCAGCTGGCGGGCCAACCGCGAGCTCGACCTCGCCGGGTACAACCTCTACCGCTCGACCCGGCCGGACACCGGCTACGCCCGGCTCAACCCGGCGCTGCTGCCGGACACCGCCTGCCGCGACTCCGGGCTGATGGCGGATACGATGTACTACTGGGTGGTGACCGCGTTGGACACCGCGGGCAACGAGAGCGAGCGGTCGGCCCCGGCCCGAGGCAAGCCGGTGACGCTCGACCACGGCATCCTGCTTGTCAACGAGACCCGGCCCGGCACCGGCCAGCCGGGCAGTCCCTCGCGGGAGCAGGTAGACGAGTTCTGGCACGGCA
>JAWOIB010000081.1:0-10382 GCA_046484845.1 bacterium | reverse complement strand
ACCGCCACCGCTGGTACTGGCCGTCCTTGCCATACCGTCCGACACGCCATACACGACCGTCCGGATGCTGAGGACACTTCCTCCACCGCCACGACGCACTGGTCATCGGCGGCGGGCTCGCCGGCCTGCGCTGCGCGCTCGCCCTGATCGAGGCCGGCCGCGACGTCGCGCTGCTCAGCAAGGTCCATCCCCTGCGCTCGCACTCGGTCGCGGCCCAGGGCGGCATCAACGCCGCGCTCGGCAACGCGCCCGGCGGCGCGGACGACAGCCCGGAACGGCACGCCGAGGACACGGTCAAGGGCTCGGACTACCTCGCCGACCAGGACGCGGTGATGACCCTCTGCGCCGAGGCCCCGGCCGCGGTCTACGAACTGGAGCACTGGGGCACCGTCTTCTCCCGCCTCGAGGACGGCCGGATCGCCCAGCGGCCGTTCGGCGGGGCCGGGTTCCCACGCACCTGTTACGCCGCGGACCGCACCGGTCACAACCTGCTCCACACCATCTACCAGCAGGCGGTCGCCCGCGGGCTCCGGGTGTACGAGGAGTTCTTCGTCACCGCACTGGCGGCCGCCGACGGCCGGGTGGCGGGCTGCGTCGCGCTCGACATCGCCCGGGGCGAGCTCCACGGCTTCGCCGCCCCGGCGACCGTACTCGCGACCGGCGGCTACGGCCGGCTCTACGACCGCTCGACCAACGCGCTCATCAACACCGGCGACGGCGCCGCGCTCGCGCTCGGGGCCGGCTGCCCGCTCGAAGACATGGAATTCGTCCAGTTCCACCCGACCACGCTCCACGGCTCGAACATCCTCATCTCCGAGGCCGCGCGCGGCGAGGGCGGCCTGCTGTTCAACAGGCCCGGCCGGCGGTTCATGGCGGACTACGCCGGCGAGGCGATGGAACTCGCGCCTCGGGACATCGTCGCCCGGGCCATCCAGTCCGAAATCGAGGCCGGCCGCGGCTGGGAGGGCGATTACGTCCACCTCGACCTCACCGGGCTCGGCGCCGGCCGCATCGAAGAGCGCCTGCCCGGTATCCGCCGGATTGCACTCGACTTCGCCGGGCTCGACCCGGTCGCGAAACCCATCCCGGTCCAGCCCGGCCAGCACTACTCGATGGGCGGGGTCCCGGCCGGGACCGACGGCGCCACCCCCCTGCCCGGGCTGTATGCCTGCGGCGAGGCGGCCTGCGTCTCAGTCCACGGCGCCAACCGGCTCGGCGGCAACTCCCTGCTCGAAACGATTGTCTTCGGCCGGCTCACCGGGGCGCACCTCGGCGCCGCGCTCCCGGGCCTGCCCCCGGCCGACGAAACCGCGGTCGCCGGCCTGCGGGACCGCGAGGCGGCGCGGCTCGCCGGGCTCGCCGCCCGCGACCAGGGCGCGAAAGTCGCGGACCTGCGCGCCGAGCTCAAGCGGGTGATGTTCGAGAAGTTCGGGGTGTTCCGGGATGCCGACGCAATGCGCGCCGGGCTCGACCGGCTGGCCGACATCGCCGGCCGCGCCCGGGACCTGGCCGTCCGCGCGCCCGGCGCCCGGTTCAACCACGCGCTCATCCGCGCGCTCGAGTTCGAGTTCCTGCTCGCCATCGCGCCCGTGGTCGCCGAGGGCGCGCTCGCCCGCCGGGAAAGCCGGGGCGCCCACGCCCGGCGGGACTTCCCGGAACGCGACGACGCGAGCTTCCTCAAACACACCTTCGCCGCCCGGCGCGGGGACGGCATCGCGCTCGAATACCGGGACGTCCGGCTCGGCCGGTTCCCGGTCCGGGAGAGGAACTACTGATGGTCTTCAAAGTCCAGCGCTACGACCCGGACACCCGCGCCGACCGGCTCGACAGCTTCGTGTTCGAGGCCCGACCCGGGATGACCGTGCTCGACGCGCTCCTCCACATCCAGGACCGTCTCGACCCGACCCTGAGCTTCCGTCAGTCCTGCCGGGGCGCGGTCTGCGGCTCCTGCGCGATGCTCATCAACCGGGTTCCCCGGCTCGCCTGCCGGACGCAGGTCGCGGCGCTGTTCGGAGCGCCCACCGCCAGCCGGCTCAAGCCCTGGCGCGCGCTCGAGGCCCGGCCCGGCTGGCAGGTGCGGACCGAGGTGCTCATCGAGCCCCTGCCCAACCTGCCGGTGCTGAAAGACCTGGTGGTGGACATGACCCGGTTCTTCGAGCACTGGCGGATGGTCGAGCCGGTGCTGAAGCCGGCCGGCGAGCCGCCGGAGCGGGAGTTCCCGTTGTCCCCGGCCAGGGTCGGCGAGCTCGAGCTGTACACCAACTGCATCCTCTGCGCGTCCTGCTACGCCGCCTGCCCGGTCAACGATCAGCAGGCCGACTACCTCGGCCCGGCCGCGCTCGCCCAGCTCTGGCGGTTCTACCTCGACCCGCGCGAGGGAGAGAACGACCCGCGCCTGCTCCTCGCCCACCGGCCCGAAGGCTGGTGGGGCTGTCAGTTCCACACCAACTGCCGGCAGGTCTGCCCGCGCGGCGTGCCGCCGAACATCGCCATCGGCCAGGCCCGCACCCGGCTCCAGAAGCTGGGTAAGAAGCCGCCCGCCGAGCTCGACCACGACTGAGCCCGGGCGGTTTGCCCTCCCGCCCGACCGACCTATAATCACCCATGGCACGCAACCAGTTGAGAACCAACTCCGACAAAGTCGTCACGCTGTCAGTCCAGGGCAAGGTCAGCTACCCCTCCGGCCGGCGCAACCACTCGGTCGATGCCGACGGCCGCGCCTTCCTGCTCCCCTCCATCGGCGGCATCTGCTACAACGTCAAGGTCGGTGACCCGGCGTTCGGCTGGGCGGGTGACCACGTCGAACCCGGCGTGTCCGCCATCGCCGACTGGGAGAAGCGGTTCGACCACCCCAACACCTCGTTCCATTTCTACTCCTGCGTCGGCAACGAAGCCCGGGTCGTCACCGGCGACGCCAAGGGCGCGAAAGGGGTCGTCACCGGTCACCACGGCGGGGCGGAGCACGTCATCATCGATTTCGCGGACGACGTCCTCGACAAGCTCCATATGGAAGACAAATTCCTCGTCCGGGGCCGGGGCCAGGGCCTGGAACTGCTCGACTACCCGGAAATCCGGCTCCTCAACCTCGACCCGGAGCTGCTGCCGAAGCTGAACTCCGGCCCCCTACCCGGGGGCCGGCTGGAAATCCCGGTCGCGGCGGTCATCCCCGGCCACCTGATGGGTTCGGGTGTCGGCTCGCTTTCGATGGGCACCGGTGATTACGACGTGATGACCACCGACCGGGCGGAAATCGCCCGGCTCGGGCTGGACCGGCTGCGCTTCGGCGACTTCGTCGCCATCACCGACCACGACAACGTCTTCGGCCGCTCCTGGCGCCGGGGCGCGGTCACCATCGGCATCATCATCCATTCCGACTGCCTCGTCGCCGGACACGGCCCGGGGGTGACCACGCTGATGTCCAGCGCGAAGCCCCTGCTGGTGCCAAAACTCAGCCCGCGCGCCAACCTGGCGGAGATGCTGAAAATCGGCCGGTTCCGGCCGAAGCGGCCCACCCGCCGCAGGCGCTAGCGCCCGGGCGGTTACTCGTACATCGGGCCGATGCCCGGCTTGCGGTTCTGCCGGGACCGGCGCACGACCGCCTCGACCCGGCGCCGGGTGGTCGCCTCGGTCTTCGCGTCCGCGACCCAGCCCGCGTACATCCGCCGGTAGCACGGCGCGAATGCCAGGAAGTTCCGGTGCGCCTCGGGGTCGGCCCTGAGCGCGGCCAGCAGGGCGGTCGGCACCACCGCCCGCCCGGGTTCCCCCCGGTCCCCGGCCCAGCGCCCATCCCGCTTCGCTGCCCGCACCGCGGCCAGCCCGGCCGGGGCCATCCGCCCGGCCGCGGTCAATCCCCGCACCCGGCGCTTGTTCGGCTCGGACCAGCGGCTCCGCGGCCGGCGCGGCGTCCAGCGCTGCCGGAACCGGTCCTCGTCCACCGCGTTCACCCGGCCGTCAATCCAGCCGAGACAGAGCGCCTCGTCCAGCGCCTCGCGGTAGCGCAGCCCGGCGCGCCGGGAGCCCGTCTTGTACATGTACACCCACTCCCCGTCCGACCGGTCGTGGTTTCGCTCCAGCCACCGGCGCCAGGCGGCCGCGTCCGGGAAGTCCAGCGGCGGCCGCTCAGTCACCAATCACCACCCTGCCGGTCGCGCCCGCGACCCGGACGAAATACACCCCGGGCGCGGCCGCGCGGCCGGAACGGTCCGTCCCGTCCCAGGCGAACTCCCCGCCCCGGGCCGCGGCCGCCCGCACCAACCTGCCGCCGGCATCGTACACCGCCAGCCGCGCGCCCTCGGCCGCCCGGATGCGGAACGGCCCGCGCCCGACCGTCGGCCGGATGCTGACCCCGGCCCGCGCGCCCGGCCCGGCCGCGACCCCGACCCGGGGCGCCGCCCCGCACAACCGGGCCACCGTTGCGACCAATGCCTTGAGCACCTCCGCATGCATCGGCAGGTTGTTGGTGCCGCAATGCTCGTAATGAAGCGGGCCGATGGTGTCGCCGATGGTATGGTAGGCCGGCGTCCGGTCGTGGAACCCGCCCCGGATAGCCGGGAAGCCGTACTTCCAGAACGAGTAATGGTCCGAGCGGGCCGCGGGCGTGCCCTCGATGGTCGCGTAATGCTTCAGGTCGGTGAACGTGTCCGCGTGCGCCCGGAAGAACTCGACAAACGCCTCCGAGTTCGGCGGGTTGCCCGCGCCGTAGATGACGATGCTGTCCCGATCCTCGCGGCCGTAGGAAATCATATCGAAGTTCACCGCCAGCCGGATGGAGTCGCCCCGGTCCCGCGCCCGGCGGGCCATCGAATCCGACCCCACCAGCCCCTGCTCCTCGCCCGCGAAGCCGACCAGCAGCAGGCTCGTCTCGACCTCGATGTCCGCCAGCACCCGGGCCAGCTCCAGCACCGCCGCGACGCCCGAGCCGTTGTCCTCACACCCGGGCGTGTCGTGCGCGGTGTCGGGCGAGGTCGCGTCCACGTGGGCGCAGACGACGTAGTACCGGTCCGGCTCGACCGTGCCCCGCTTCAGCCCGACCGCGTTCGGCGCCCAGCCCGCGCGGTACTCCTCCAGCCAGGTACTGTCGCAGCCCCAGTCCTCGAACCGGGACCGCACCCATTCGACCGCCTGCCGGCAGGAATCGGACCGTGAGAACCGGGTCCGGAACCGCCACAGCCGCCGGATGTACGACTCGCCCGAGTCCGCGCTCACCCGGCCGACCAGCTCCCGGACCAGGCTGTCCGGCACCGCGCGCGGGACAAGGCCGCCCGGGTCGGTGACCGGCGGCCGGGCCTGCGGCCCGATGCCGCACAGCTCCACCGGCAGCAGGTTGAGCGCGCCGATGCCCCGGGCGTCGGTCGCCAGCAGCAGGCCGTCCCGCTCCTCGGCCAGCACCCGGCCGCAGGCCGCCGCCCGCGCCCGGGTCGCCTCGTCCGGGCAGTAGGCATAGACGTACTCCCGCGACCCGTTCCAGGCATCGAGCAGTTCGAACCCGGCCCCGTCACGCGCCCGCGCCTCGACCCCGGCATCATCGAGCCGGAGCAGGCTCCAGCCCTCCGCCGCGAAGACCACGTTCTCGGCCGGGGTCGGGCCGCTGACCCGCACCAGCCAGCTCCCGGCAACGGCGGTCCCCGCCAGCAACAGCGCCGTCAGCACCAGCTTGAGTCTCATGCCCGATGATGCCATCGCCAACCCGGCCCGTCAATCCCGGACCGCAAATTCCCGCGCCGCGGCCAGCGCCCGTTCGACCATCAACTCCCGGCGCTGGTGCTTCTTCACCGCCACCGGCGGCAGGAGCCCGAAGTTCGCGTTCATCGGCTGGAAGCGCGCGTCGGCCGGCCCGGTGCCGATGTAGCGCAACAGCCCGCCCAGCATCGTCTCCGCCGGCCACGCCAGCGCTTCCTCGCCCTGGCAGGCCCGCGCCGCGTTCACCCCGGCGACCAGCCCGGCCCCGATGCTCTCGACGTAGCCCTCGACCCCGGTGAGCTGGCCGGCCACGAACAGGTCCGGCCGCGACCGTGCCTGCAGGGTCGGCTCGAGCACCCGGGGCGCGTCGAGGTAGCTGTTCCGGTGCATCGCGCCGTAGCGCAGGAACTCCGCCCGCGCCAGCCCGGGTATCAGCCGGAACACCCGCCGCTGCTCGGACTGCCGCAGCCGGGTCTGGAACCCGACCAGGTTGAACATCGTCCCGGCCGCGTTCTCCTGCCGGAGCTGGACCACCGCGTGAGGACGGGGACATGACCCGCTTCGGTCCCCCGAACCGGGATCGTGTCCCCGGTCCGGCGACAGCAATCCGACCGGTTTCATCGGCCCGAACGCCAGCGTATCCGGCCCGCGCCGGGCCAGCTCCTCGACCGGCAGGCAGCCCTCGAAGAGCATCCCGCGCTCGAATCCGTGCACCGGGTGCGGCTCCGCCCGCGCCAGCTCGTCCACGAAACGCCGGTACTGCGCCTCATCCAGCGGGCAGTTCAGGTAGTCCGACCCCGCGCCGTAGCGCGAGCCGGCGAACGCAACCGCCCGGTCCACCGAGTCCGCGCTCACCACCGGCGCGATCGCGTCGAAGAAGAACAGCTGCTCCGCGCCCAGCTCGCGGGCCAGCGATTCGGCCAGCGGGTCCGACGTCAACGGCCCGGACGCGACCACGATGACGCCATCAGGCAGCTCGCGCAACTCTCCGCGCTCGATCTCGATACCGGCCCCGGCCAGCGCGGCCGCCACCTCGGCCGAGAACCGCTCCCGGTCCACCACCAGCGCCTTGCCGCCCGGCACCCGGGACCGCGCCGCGCATTCCAGCAGGACCGAGCCGTACAGCCGGAGCTCGGCCTTGAGCAGGCCGTGGGCGTTGTGCGGCTCATCCGACTTCAGGGAATTGGAGCAGACCAGCTCCGCGACCTCGCCGGTCCGGTGCGCCGGGGTCATCGTTCCCGGCCGCATCTCGACCAGCCGCACCGCCACGCCCCGGCGGGCAAGCTGGAGGGCGGCCTCGCAGCCGGCCAGCCCGGCGCCGATGACGGTGACAGGATTCACGACCAGAGCATAGGGCAGGAACGCGGCCGTTTCCAGCCCCGTCCGACCGGTTCCCGGCCTACTCGGCGAAGTAGCTCGCCCAGCAGTACCAGGCCGCCCCGGCCACCGCGCCGAGCCCGAGCACCAGCCCGGCCCCGGCCACCAGCAGGGGCTGGGCGGTCAGCACCCGGCCCAGTTCGCCGGCACCGGCACCCGGGTCCGGCAGGCGCTCGAACAGTGCGGCCGCCAGCCTGAGCACCGGCCCGGACAAGGGCGCCCGGAACAGCCACGCCAGCCCGGCCAGCACCGGCAGCAGCGCCAGCGCCCAGGCCGGGTGCAGGACGCGCTGTTGTGCGGGCAGGCCGGCCATCACCCGGGCGCTGAAGCCAGGTGCCGGCTCGAGCACCGGCTGGCGGTCGAGCCCGGCCACGACCAGCGCGAGCAGGGCCAGCTCCTCCCGGCATTCTTCGCACCCGGCCAGGTGCTCGTCCACCGCCCGGCGCGCTTCCGGCGCCAGCTCGCGGGCCGCGTAATCCTGCAACAGCCTTCCGACATCTTCGCAGTTCATTGCCACATCGCATCCTTTAGTCTCTGCCGCCCCAGCCTTTCCACCAGCCGGTCGCGCAACATCGCCCGGGCCCGGTGCAGGGTCACCTTGACCGTGCCCAGCGGCCGGCCGGTGACAGCCGCGATCTCCTCGTAGGACCGGCCGGCAAGATGGTACAGCGCCACCACCGCCCGGTACTGCTCGGGCAGGGCGCGGATCTCCTCGTCCAGCGCCGCCTGCACCTCGTTCTGCCGGTAATCCTCCTCCGGCCCGGCCACGCCCACCCCGGCCGCGGCGTCCAGCGCCACCTCCGGCCGCTTCCGGCGCAGTTCGCTCATACAGGTATTGTGGCATATCCGGTAGAGCCAGGACGAGAACTTCGACCGGCGCTGGAACCCGGGCAGGGCGGCCCAGGCCTTGATGAACGTCTCCTGCGCCGCGTCCTCGGCCCGGGCCCGGTCGGGCATCAGCCGGTATGCCAGCGAATACACCATTGCCTTGTACCTCTCAATCAGCAGTCCGAAGGCCCGCTCGTCGCCTGCGGAAGCTCGCTTGACCAGTGCTTCTTCAGCCGCGGATTCCACTTCTCTGACCATAGGACGCATTTCCTCTCCAGAAGTTACAGCCCTGAAACAAAAGGGCAACCCCCGCGTCTTACGGGCATGACGATGCAATCAACAATCCGCAGAAACCACCGGGCCGCGACTCTCTTCCTGCCGGCTGCGCTCCTGGTCGCCGCGCTCGCCGTGACGGGCTGCGGCCGTGACGCCGCGACCGACACCGATTTCCCGGAACTGATGTACGCCGGGCTCCTGCCCGAAGTCGTCGTGCGCCCGGTCCCGGACGACGCCCTGCCCGAGGTCCTCGTCACCGCGCCCCGCCCCGTGCCCGACCGGGCGGACTTCCATCTTGCCGCAGGGTCCCACCCTGCCTCAGACCTGCCGAAAGGAGCCATCTGATGAACGCCGCTGTCATCGAGTCTCTCGCCGCGCCGCTGGCGGTCACCCTCGCGCTCGGCATGCCCATCATCGGCATACTCGCCGGGCTGGTGCTGATCCTGGTCATCGCCCGCAACCGCCACCGCGAGCGGATGAAGATGATCGAACAGGGATTACTGCCGCCCCAGCCCGGCCGTACCGGCAACTACTACGCCCTGCTCATCACCGGCATCATCCTCTTCACCCTCGGGCTCGGGCTGTTCCTCCTCCAGCTCTTCACGCCCAAGCCCGACTTCGGCGGCGCGTTCATCCTCGGCTTCCCGGGCCTGGGGATGCTCGCCTGCTTCATCATCATCCGGAAGCTCAACCGCAAGCCGCGGCCGGACCCGAACCCGCCCCGGGAAACCGGGGCCTCCTGAGGACGGACCGCGGACCAGCGCCGGGCCGGCCCATCCGGCCCGGCGGTCCTTCTCCATACTGACGGCCCGGCCCGGCACCATTTCCGCGCGCTGTCCTGACCGGCCTGACCACCTCACAACCCCCGCCTGACACAGAATTTCGGATGTGGCGGTTGAGCAGTCACTCAACTTCCGCAATTGCCCGATGTTCGTCTAACCACTTGGACACATTGCTCTTAGCATGTATCCGAATTTCCCCCCTCCCCTACCCCCCGGGTCATCCCCCCGGTCATCGGACCGGTAACCCGGAAAGCAACCCGGCCGGTCACTCTCCCGGTCATCCGGCGTATCATCCGGCCAATCACCCGGCTGATAATCGAGCCTCTCACCGGCCCGGTCACCGGCCCGGCAAACCGCCCGCTCACCCGCCCGGTAACAGGCCCGGTCAATCTCCCGGTTAACGCCCCGGTCACGCAGGAACTGCGGGTGGGGGTGGACCTCGGCTGACATCCACGGCGCCTGTTCCTCGGCGCGGGACACAACCCAAATCCGGAAATCGGGGACATGACCGGCTTGTCCTCAACCCGGATCGTGTCCCCTGATTTCAGAAGGATGCGGTTGTGGATATCGTCTCGCGGTCGCATTTCACCTCCTCAGGTCAGGTCCGACCAGCCAGCCCGCAGTGAAACCAGGGCTTCGGCCTGCACCGGCGGTGCCTTGAGCGCGGTTGCGGTTACGGCCTTCATACAGACTCCCGCACCTGCCAGACTATCAGCCCTTAGCCGCACCTGTCAACCCGCCATCCCGGAACCCAACTGCCCGGCCAGCACCGCAGCCCGCCGGCCCGCTCAGCTGAAACATCCACTGCCGGCCGCGCCCGCGCGGCACGCCTCTCCCCGCTATTCGAGAAGCAGTACCCTGGCCCCGAACTCGCGGTCCGGGGTCCGGAGCTTGAGGAAGTAAACGCCGGGCGCAAGTCCCTGCGGCCGCCAGTAGTAGCGGCCGTCACCGGCCCGGGCCTCGAAGGCAAGCCGTTCGACTTCCCGACCGGCGGCGTCGTAGACGGCTAGTTCGACCCTGCCCGCAAGCCCGGTGGAGTAGCGAATCAGCGTGCCCGCCGTGAACGGGTTGGGCAGGACCCGGAGCGCGTCGGCCCTTGCCTCGCGGCGGGTCGGGCTTTCGCCGACACCGGCCGCGGGAGCGTTGGTCGTGAATTTGATGGCGCGGCCGGGTTCGAGCGGCAGGGCGGCCCGGTGATAATCGTCGTAGAACACGACCTGGATGCCGGTCGTCGTCGTCGAGTCGTTGATGCCGACTGTGGCCGAGCCGTAGTGGTTCGCGGTCAGGTACTGGTAGGTGAAGACGCTGTTGCCGTCTGCGGCCGCCCGCGTCGTGTCGTAGATGATGAGCTGGCCCGCCTGGTGGAATACGGATGGCCCGGCAACGTTCGCCAGCTGCGCAATGTGGTGGAGCGGGCGATCATTTTGTGCGACAAGGAGA
>JAWOIB010000080.1:0-4894 GCA_046484845.1 bacterium | reverse complement strand
GGCTTCATCCGTTTAGTGCTGTGGTCCGGGTCTCTCTAGCGAAGTAGGAAGCGGGCGTCGAGGACCATCGCGCCTTAGCCGGCTTCGTACACCCGCAGCGGGTTGATGTCGATTTCGTCGAACTCCTCGAAATCGGTCACGAGCTGGGACAGTCGCAGCAGGCAATCCTTGACCTTCGCGACGTCGCGCGGCGGCTCGCCACGGAAGCCCTCGAGCAGTTTGTGAGCCTTGATGCCGGTGACCATCGAGTGGGCGGACTCGTCGCTGATGGGCGCAACCCGGAACACGACGTCTTTCAGGACTTCAACCATTACCCCGCCGAGCCCGAACATGAGGAGTGGCCCGAACTGGGGGTCGCGCTTCATGCCGAGGATGGTTTCGGTACCTTTGTCCGCCATCTGTTGAACCAGCACACCCCAGATGTCCGCGTCCGGGGCGCGCTCGACCACAGTCCGGATGAGTTCGTCGTATTCCCGGCCGAGCCCGTCCGCATCGGTGATGTTGACCCGGACTCCGCCGAACTCGGTCTTGTGCAGGATATCGGGCGACACGATCTTGATGACGACCGGGTAGCCGATTTCCGCGGCAGCGGTCAGGGTTTCCTCCTGGTTCTTCGCAAGCCGGTAGGCGGGAACCGGCAGACCGTAGGCGCTGAGGATGTCGTGGCCCTCGGGTTCGGACAGGAAGACCGGTTCGCGGGTAAGCGCCCGGTCGACGGTTCGGCGTACCAACTCCCGGTCAACGTCATCGAACCGGGCGGTGTCTCCCTGGGGCCGATGGCTCCAGGCCGCGAACCGGGCCATCGCGGACAGCGCCCGGGCCGCGTTTTCCGGGAACTGGTAATGGGGGATGCGGTCTTTGAGCAGGGCCCGGCGGATGTGGGCCGAGTTGCCCATGGTCTGGATGCAGGCGAGGACCGGTTTCTTGGTCGCGGAGCCGACTTCAGCGATGACATGGGCGATGTCCACTGCCTCGGCCATCAGGGTCGGAGTCCAAATCGGGATGATGGCATCCACGTTCTCATCCGCGACAAGGAGTCTGAGGACCTGTTCGTAGCGCTGTTCGTCAGCGTCCCCGATTATGTCCACCGGGTTCGTTACCGAGGCGGTGACCGGTAAGTGCTGACGCATCGCGGCACGGGTGGCATCGGTAAGCTGGGCAAGTTCGAGGCCGTTGGCGATGCAGGCGTCGGTGGCCATGATTCCGACCCCGCCGGCATTGGTGAGGATGCCGACCCGCCCCCCCGCTGGGGCCGGTTGGTAGGCCAGAGCCGCAGCCTTGGCGAACAGCTCGTTGATGGTGTCGACCCTGATAATCCGGGCCTGGTCGAAGAAAGCGTTGTAGGCCTCTTCCGAGCCGGCGAGCGCGCCGGTGTGGGAGGAGGCGGCCTTGGCGCCTTCCGAGGTCCGGCCGGACTTGATGGCAAGAATCGGTTTGGGCCGGGTCGGGTTCGAGGTGACTTCGCGGGCGACGCGCATGAACTCCTTGGGATTGACAAGGTCCTCGAGATAGAAGGCGATGACGTCGGTGCCGTCGTCGTCGCGCAGGTACTCGAGCAGGTCGTTTTCGTTGATGTCGGCTTTGTTGCCGATCGACACGAATTTCGACAGTCCGATTTCCTCGGATTCGGCATACTCAAGCGCGTTGACCCCGATGGCGCCGGACTGGGACATGAACGCTATGTTGCCCGAGCGGGGCATCACCCGGCCGAAGGTGGCGTTGAGTCGGACCGTGGGGTCGGAGTTTATCATCCCGAAGCAGTTCGGGCCGATGAGCGAGATGCCGAAATTCTCCGCTTTCTCTCGCACGTTGCGTTCGAGCTTGGCTCCAGTCGGGCCGAGCTCCTTGAAGCCGGCGCTGATGACGATAGCGGCCTTGACGCCCTTCTGGCCGCATTCGGCCAGGGTCGCAGGCACGACCAGGGCCGGGACGATAAGGATTGCGAGATCGACCGGGTCCGGTACGTCCAGGATTGACGGGTAGGATTTGACCCCGAGCACGCTCTTGGCTTTCGTGTTGACCGGGTACACGACCCCGGCGTAGCCATTCATCAGGATGTTGGAAAACAGTGCCCGGCCGACGGTGCCTTCGCGGGTGGAGGCGCCGATAACCGCGGTGGAGGCCGGGTTGAACAGGGCGGCAAGGTTGCGTCGTGGCATCTTCAGAACCTCATCGTCAGGGTGTACACCCCGTCTTCCCACTTGGTCTCGATTGGGTAGCCGGCGTGGGTCATCAGTCGATAGGCCCGGGTGTTGGTATCCAGGACGTAGCCGACGAAGCCCTTCACGCCTTTGGCCTTCGCCACGCGGATGAGGTGGGCAAACAGCCGGGTGCCGATACCCTGGTTCTGATGTTCGTCGTCGACCGAGATGGCATATTCCGCCAGCCCGGTGGCCTTGTCCACATAGTAGCGGGACGAACCGATGAGTTGCTCGTCGCCGGCCTTCTTGCGGACCGCTACCAGCGCCATTTCATCTTCATAGTCCACGTTGACAAACTTGGCGACCTTCTCATGCGGCATCGCGCTCAAGTAACTGAAGAAACGATAGAATACGGTCTCTTTTGAGAACGAGTAGAACATCTCGCGCATGGCTGGTTCGTCGGTCGGCCTGATCGGTCGGATGAAGAGCGGCTTGCCCTCGCGGTCCTCAATGGTTGTCTCGAACTCTTCCGGGTAGCGAGCTTCGAGCAGGGAAGACTCCGGCTGGTCAGCGTAGACGTAGTGGCGGTCTTTTGCGAGCTGGAGCAGTTCCTTACGGAACTTGGGATGGGCGATGGATATCAGCGACAGGGTTCGTTCCCGGATCGAGCGGCCGTGGAGTTGGGCGACGCCCCACTCGGTGACGACGTAGTGGACGTCGCCACGCGAGGTAGTGACGCCAGCGCCTTCGCTGAGCACCGGCACGATGCGCGAATACTGTTCCTTGTCGCGGGTGGACTTGAGCACGATGATCGCCTTGCCGTCCCTGGAGCGAGCGGCTCCCCGGACGAAGTCGAGCTGGCCTCCGATGCCGGAGTAGAACCGGTAGCCGATGGAGTCCGCGCAGACCTGGCCAGTCATGTCGACTTCGAGCGCGGAGTTGATGGCCACCATCCGGTCGTTCTTGGCGATGACGAACGGGTCGTTGGTGTAGTCTACCGGGTGGAACTCGAACATCGGGTTGTTATCGATGTACTCGTAGAGGCGCCGGCTGCCCATCACGAACGAGGCGATGACCTTGTGCGGGTGCAGTGTCTTGCGCCGGTTGTTGATGACGCCAGACTCGATCAGGTCGATGATGCCGTCGGAGAAAACCTCGGTGTGGACGCCGATGTCCTTCTTCTCTTTGAGGTACTTGAGGATGGCATTGGGGATGCCGCCGTAGCCGACCTGGATGGTCGAGCCGTCCTCGACTAGGTCGGCGACATTGCGGGCAATGCGGCGGGCGATTTCACTCTCACCCGGGGTCAGGAACTCCAGCACCGGGGCGTCATTCTCGACGAGCGCGTTGAGTCGGCTGACGTGGATGAAGCTGTTGCCGAGGGTTCGGGGCAGCTGGGGGTTGACCTCGGCGATGACGTGTTCGGCGTGATTCGCGACCGCCTTGGTGATGTCCACCGATACTCCGAGGCTGCAGAATCCGTGAGCATCGGGCGGGGTCACCTGGATGAGCGCGACGTCGATCGGCATTCGGCCGGAATGGATGAGGGCGGGGATTTCGGAGAGGAAGATCGGGGTGTAGTCGGCCCGGCCCTCGTTGACCGCCTCGCGCAGGTTCGGGCCCAGGAAAAACGAGTTGGCGCGGAAGCGGCCGGCCAGCGCTTCGCCGGCATAGGGGGCGACACCGAGGGTCAGCAGGCTGATAACCTCGATGTCCTCAACCGGCATCTCCGCAAGGGTTTCGACGAGCTTCTGAGGTACGCCGCAGGCAGAGCCAATGAACAGCCGGAAGCCGGGTTTGAGAACCCGTAGCGCTTCGTCGGCGGTCTTCAGTTTGTCGGCGTAGCGTTCGCGCCAGTCGGTCTGGGTCATGATCGGTTCTCCTTAAACGGGGTCAATTCCTCTTGCGCGGAGGTCTTTGCCGTCCCGGATGAGCAATGCGACATCAAGGTCCGGGTCGTGTTCGAAAATGTTCAGCCATTCCTCGTTCACCGCTCGCTCGAGCAGCTCTTCCTTAAGACGCATGGTGTCGAGCGGGAACAGGTCGTAGCCCATGATGTAGGGAATCGTGACGTGGCTGGCAGTCGGGACCAGGTCCGCCCAGTAAGCGCAGGTACGTTCGTCGGAGCGAACCAGCACGATCTGGTGGCCCCGGGTGTGGCCGCCGGTGCGGCGCAGGAACACCCCGGGCGTGATTTCGAGGTCGCCGTCCACAAGCTCAAGCAGTCCGGCTGCCTCGATGGGCAGGAAGTCGTCCAGCCGGTAGGAGCCGCGGGTCCGGCGGTTGGGCTGGGTCGCGTCCTGCCATTCGAATCGCTGGACGAAGTGGCGAGCGTTGGAGAAGACCGGCACCGGCCTTCCGTTCTCGTCGAGTCGGGTCACGCCGCCGGCATGGTCGAAATGCAGGTGCGTGAGCACCACCCCGGTGATGTCTTCCGGCTTGTACCCGGCTGCGGCCAGGCCGGATAGCAGGTTGCCGGCCGAATGGTCGACGTTGAACATCTCGTTGAAGCGCTCACCGTACTTCCGGCCGATGCCGGTATCCACCAGCACCAGTTCTCGTTTCCGTTTGATGAGCATAAGCCGCAGGGCCAGCCGGATGCGGTTGTGTTCGTCGGGCGGATTGCGCTGCTGCCACAGTACGCGCGGGACAATACCAAACATCGCCCCGCCGTCAAGTCCGAACCGACCGGCGTTCAGGGTGTGGACCTCCAGGTCGCCGAGCTTCATCGGAGAGCGTTCCTGTCAGTCAAG
>JAWOIB010000073.1:0-22654 GCA_046484845.1 bacterium | reverse complement strand
ACTGAACTCGCACCGTCGCCCGGACCGGATAAGTCATCTACTTCGCGTGCGATAGCGAGCCCGGGTCTCGGCGGTCCGCAACCGGCCGGAAGACCGGCTGTCCCCCGTGAGTATAACTCTGCGAACCGACGAGGACGTAGGCCGGGTCGGGAGGAGAAGTTCAGGCACCAGGAGACCAGGGAGAAGGAGATTCGACACCAAGGTACCAGGAACCATTGGTTTAGGGTTGGCGCAACGGCGTAACTAACCGATAATGTGTCGGCTAGTCAGGGTAGCCCCGGCTGGGCGGTCAAGGGAACACGGGGCCGGCTGGCCTGGGCGAAGAGAAAGGCCGCTGGAGGGATGCGCCAGTATGTATTGCGTTGGGCACTGTCCCGACCGGCAGCCGCGTGTAGTTATACTCAGCTTTGTTTTCTTGTCAAGGTGCTTTCTGCTGTCAGCGCCGGGCCCCGGTGCGGCTTGATACCGGGCGCGGTTTGAATAGTCTTGTCGAATGGTCACGCTGGCTGGAGTCGCGATGGAGTTTGGCACTCAGCATCTCTACCGCGACGTGAATCTGCAGGTGGACGCGGCCGACCGCATCGGGCTGGTCGGCCCGAACGGGTCGGGTAAGTCCACCGTCCTGAAGTTGGTCGCAGGCGAGCTGGAGCCCTCGGCCGGGCAGGTGCAGGTGCGGCGCGGGCTGCGCCTGGCCTACCTGCCCCAGACCGGAGCGACGGTCGGGGACCATACCGTGCTGGAGGAGGCGCTGGGCGCGTTCGGGCACCTGCATTCGGTGGACCGGTTGATGCGGGAATGCGAGGAGGAGATGGCCTGCCCGGACCTCGACAGCCGGGAACTGGACGCGGTGCTGAGCCGGTACGCGACGCTGCAGCAGCACTACGACGTGGATGCCTACGACGCCGAGGCGCGGGCGAAGAAGGTGCTTGTTGAGCTGGGCTTCCACCAGGATGATTTTCACCGCCGGGCGCGGGAGCAGTCGGGCGGGTTCCAGGTGCGGTTGACCCTCGCCCGGATGTTGCTGCAGGAGCCGGACCTGCTGTTGCTGGACGAGCCGACCAACTACCTCGATATCCGCTCGATCGAGTGGCTGCAGGAGTACCTGGGGGATTTCGGGGGCGCGTTCGTGATGATTGCCCACGACCGCTACCTGTTGGACGGGCTGGTGGAGCGCATCTGGGCGGTCGAGAACCGGGGCGTGCGGGTGTTCACCGGGAACTACTCGCGGTACCTCGAGGACAAGGATTTCCGCGACGAGCAGCAGCACCGGAAGTTCGAGGAGCAGCAGACGCTGATCAAGCGGACCGAGGCGTTCATCGCCAAGTTCAAGGGCCGGAAGGACACCGCTCCCCGGGCGATGAGCCGGCAACGGATGCTGGACAAGCTGGAGCGGGTGGAGCCGGTGTTCGAGGAGCAGGTCATCCGGTTCCGGTTTCCGCAGGCGGAGGCGGTGTACGGCCGGGCGTTCGAGCTGAAGAACGTCGGGGTGAGCTTCGGTGACCGCCGGGTGTTCGAGCACGTGAACCTGGGGCTGAAGGGCGGGGAGAAGCTGGGCTTGTTCGGGCCGAACGGGGCGGGCAAGACGACCCTGCTCCGGGTTATCGCTGGCCGGCTCGCGCCGCCCGAGGGCGAGACCTGGTGGAGCGCCAAGACCGAGGTCGCGTACTACGAGCAGGGCGCGGAGGATGAGCTGGACGACGAGCTGACCGTACTGGAGACGGTCACCCGGGTGGCGGTCGGATTCACCGAGAATGAGCTGAAGGGCGTGCTGGGCACTTTCCTGTTCCGGGGTGACGCGATCGACAAGAAGGTCCGGGTGCTGTCCGGCGGGGAGCGGAGCCGGCTGGCGATCATCAGCGTGCTGCTGACCCCGACGAACCTGTTGATAATGGACGAGCCGACGAATCACCTCGACATCCGCTCCCGCGAGGTGCTGTTCGACGCGATCGAGCGGTTCGACCGGACGGTGGTGTTCGCGGCCCACGACCGGTTCATGCTCGACCGGCTGGCGGACCGGACCGCGCTGGTCGAATCGGGCCAGGTGACTCCGTACCCGGGGAACTATAGCTATGCCCGGGGCAGGGCGCGGAAGGCCCCGTCCCGCCAGCCCACCCGGGGCCGGCAGGCGCCCGGCCCGGCTCGGGAGCCGACGGCCACCGGGCGGGATGTCCGGCCGTCGCAGGAGACCGGGAACCGGCTGCCCGGGTTGGAGTCGCGGCTGGCCCAGGTCCGGCAGGAGTACGAGGCCGCCCGCGGTGCGTTTGACCTGAACCGTGCTCGGGTGCTGGCGCTGGAGATGAAGGCGGTGGAGGAGGAGTTGATGCAGGCGAAGGCGGATGAGCTTGCGGCCGGGTCGCCGCCGGCGCGCGACCAGCCGGGAGGGGCGAGGTGAGGTACGCGGTCGGGGCGGCCCGGCAGCGGGAGCTCGAGGCGCGGATGGCGGAACTGGGTATCCGTGAGGAGGACATCGTGGAGCGGTTCGTGCGGGCGTCCGGCCCGGGTGGGCAGCACGTCAACAAGGTTTCGACCGCGGTGCAGCTTCGGCACCGACCGACCGGGCTGGTGGTGAGGCTGCAGCAGGAGCGGAGCCAGGCGCTGAACCGCTACCGGGCGCGGGTGGCGCTGTGCGAGCGGTTCGAGGCTGAGGTGCTGAGGCGGCAGACCGAGGAGCAGGCGCGGCTGGCGAAGCTGCGAAAGCAGAAGCGGCGGCGTTCGAAACGGGCGCAGGAGAAGGTACTCGAGGCGAAGCGGCTGCAGGCCCGGAAGAAGGATCTCCGGCGCGAGCCGGGGGATGAATGAGACGGAGGATAGGATGAAGAGATTCTTGTGGATCGTCGGCCTGACGGTGGTGATTGCCGGGGTGGCGGTGGCTCAGCACGATTGCCCGGGCTGCCCGAGGGCCGCGGCGGAGCGGAGCCGTGGCAACGAGGAGCCAGCGGCGCCCGCGCTCTCGTCGGAATGGCAGGACCCGGCCGGGGCGGAGCCGGGGGTCAAACTGCTTCCAGAATGGACCGTCGCCAGCATCACCGGGACCGGCGACGAGGCTGCGGCGGTCAGCTCGCTGTACCGGGTCATCCGGTGGATGTCGGCGCAGGCGCTGCCGATGGTAGGCCGGCCGTTCGTCGTATGGTACGATGAGCCGGGCCAGGTCGTGCCCGAGAGCCTGCGCTACATGGTCGGGGTGCCGATACCGGACAGGGTCGGGGGCGCCGCGGAGGAGGGCATCGTGGTCAAGCCCTGGGGCGGTTTCCGGGTCGCGGCCGCGGGCCATGTCGGGCCGCGCGACCGGCTTGACGCGGTCCGGGTCAGGATCCGGGAATGGACCGAGGCCGGAGGGTGGGAGATTGCTGGTTCGGCAGCGGAGTTCTTCTTCGACCTGCCCGGCCAGGTGCCGGACGATTCGCTCCGGGTGGAGGTGGCGTACCCGGTGCGGGAGGCCGGGAGCCGTTAGGCCGGGGGCGGGGCGAGCAGTTCCGCTACCGCCGCGAGCAGTTCCACCCGTCGCACCGGTTTCTTGAGGTAGGCCTGTGCGCCCGCCTCGAGCGCGGCCTTGGCGTCTTCTTCGCTGGTCCGGCCGGAGAGCACCAGGATCGGTCCCTGGTAACTGCCGGAACGACGCAGCATCGCGATGATCTGGTAGCCGTTCAGCCCCGGGACGGTCAGGTCGGAGACAATGAGGTCGGGCGGCTGCTGGCGAACCAGGGTGAACACGTCCATACCCCGGCCGGTGCTGGTGACGCTGTACCCGGCCGCCGACAGGATCTCCTCGACCAGCGTCCGGACCGGGAGTTCGTCCTCGAAGACGAGGATGCGCTTCGGCTCAACATCCATAGGTTGTCAGCTTATGCCGCCCGGAGGGGAAGTCAACATCTCGCCTGCGCTCGGGAGTCAGCCCCGGGGGTTTGACTGCGGGCCGGCAACGGCTATATTTGCCCCATGCAAATCCGGGCCGGGCGGCTGAAGGGCCGACGCTTGACCTACCCGCGGGCCGGGCTGCGCCCGACTAAGGACATTACCCGGCAGGCGATGTTCAATATCATCGGTAGCGCGGTGCGCGGAGCGCGGGTGGGCGATTTCTTCGCCGGCGACTGCTCCACAAACACCACCTCGCTCGCCCCGCGCGACAGCGCCTCGAACACGAAGGTCGTCCGGGCTGAGGCGCTGGCGACGATCAAGCGGCTGGGCGCGGACCGGTTCGACATCCTGTTGGCCGACCCGCCCTACCGGAACGGCCTGGTGCAGGTGACGCTGGACCGGGCGGTCGCGGCAGGCACGATACCGCCGGGCGGGCTGTTCGTGGTCGAGCACCACGAGCTGGAGCCGCCGGCCTGCCCGGAGGGCTGGGTGCTGGTCAAGCGCGGTCGGTACGGCGACAGCCACCTGACGGTGCTCAGGCGGAATGATGACTGACTGCCGGTGGCCGGCGACCGGTGACCGGCCCGCGCCGCGGGTGCGGGTTGCGGTCTACCCGGGGAGTTTCGACCCGATCACCCGTGGGCACCTTGACGTGGTGCATAGGGCAACCCGCCTGTTCGACCGGGTGATCGTGGCGGTTGCCCGGCGGCGGGAGAAGAACCCGATATTCAGCTCCCGGGAGCGGGTCGCCCTTGCCCGTGAGGTGCTGAGGGACCTGCCCGGGGTGGAGGTCAAGGCGTTCAGCAACCTGCTGGTCGAGTTCGTCGAGGCCCAGGGGGCCTGCGCGGTCATCCGGGGGATGCGGGCGGTGATGGACTTCGACTACGAGTTCCAGATGGCGTTGACCAACCGGAAGCTGGCGCCGCAGGTCGAGACGGTGCTCTTCGTGCCGTCCGAGAGGTACTTCTACCTGAGCTCCTCCCTGGTGCGCGAGCTGGCCCGGATGAACGGCAAGCTCGACTGCTTCGTGCCCGAACCGGTCGAGCGGGCACTCCGGCGGAAGTGCGGCCGGGCGCGTTGACCCGGAGCGATGCGTTTCATTGACCAGGCGACGGTGCGCGTCCGCTCGGGCGCGGGCGGCAACGGCTGTGTGTCCTTCCGGCGGGAGAAGTTTGTGCCCCGGGGTGGGCCGGACGGCGGCGATGGCGGCGACGGCGGTTCGGTCATCCTGGTCGGGCGCGGCAGCCTGCAGACCCTCGCGGATCTGGAGTACCGGCATAGCTACAAGGCGGGCCGCGGCGGGCACGGAACGGGTTCCGGCCGGCACGGCCGCAACGGCGAGGACGTCATCGTGTCGGTGCCGTTGGGCACGGACGTGTACGACCATGTGACCGGCGAGCTGCTGGGTGAGCTGCTGGAGGATGGGCGGGAGCTTGTCACGGCAAAGGGCGGTAAGGGAGGCCGCGGCAACGCCCGGTTCGCGACCAGTACCCACCAGGCGCCCCGCAAGGCAGAGCCGGGCGGCGAGGTGGTCGAGCGCGAACTGCGGCTGGTGCTCCGGTTGGTGGCCGACATCGGGTTCGTCGGGCTGCCCAATGCCGGCAAATCTACCCTGCTCTCGGCGCTGACCTCGGCGAACCCGAAGGTTGCGGCCTACCCGTTTACGACCCTGACCCCGAACCTCGGGGTGATGGTGACCGGGTACCTGCGTTTCACGGTCGCGGACATGCCCGGCATCATCGAGGGCGCGCACGAGGGCAAGGGGTTGGGCCTGAGGTTCCTGCGCCACATCGAGCGGACGAGGATGCTGGTGTTCGTGATTGACCTGGCGGCCGGCCGTCCGGCGGAGGACTACCGACTGCTCTGCGAGGAGATCCGGGATTACGACCGGCAGATACTGGACCGGCCGCGCGTGGTCGCGCTCAACAAGCTGGACCTGGCGGGTGACCGTGCCGAGGAGTTGGAGTTCGACGCGCCGGTGGCGAGGATATCTGCCCTGCATCGGACCGGCATCGTCGATCTGCAGGCGCTGATTGACCGCAGCTTCCCGCGATGACCACCCTGCTCCTGATCGGACTGCTCGGTGCCTGGCAGCAGCTGCCGGGTCCGGCAGGCGCCAACTGCCGAAGCATCGCGGTCAAGCCGGACGATGACCGGGTGGTGCTCTGTTGTACTTGGGACGGTTCGAGGGGCGGGTTGTACCGCTCGACCGACAGCGGCCGGTCCTGGAACCCGGTTCAGGGTATTGACCGTGAGCACGGGCGCGGGATGAACTCCGTCCGGTTCTGCCCGATCGACCCGATGGTTGCGGTCTGTGGCACGAAGATTGTTGGTAGCAACGGCCAGTACCTGAGCACCGACGCTGGCCAGACCTGGGCCTCGACCGGGTACGCCGGCGGGTATACCGAGGCGGTGGCCTGGCCGCCCGGGGCGCGGGATACCTTCTACGTCTTGTCCGGGCTGGGACTGGAGCGGACGACCGACCTCGGCCGGTCCTGGAACCAGGTGTTCGGGCGAACGATGTGCTGGCAGGTGGGATTCCGGCCCGACGCACCCGGCACGATGTTTGTCGGCGGGCTGAACGGATTCTATCGTTCGTTCGATCGGGGAATAACCTGGGACACGACGCGGTTCGGCCGACGGTGTTACGACTTCTCCTTTGACCCGGCAGCACCGGACACGATGTACCTTGCCGCTCACACCTACGGCGTGTTCAAGGCCTGGGACGGCGGCGACGCGTTCGAGTCGCTGGGCAACGCGGACCGTTACAACACCAGCATCGTCTTGGGCCCGGCCCGCCAGGAGATCTGGACCGGCGGTTTTGCAGCCTTCCCGGTGCCTGGGCGCATCTCGGTCAGTCCTGACTTAGGCCGGAGCTGGCGGGAGTTCGGTCCCGGGCGGTTGTTCGATGCGGTCTGCCACGACCTCGCGCTCGGTGACACGCTGTTCCTGGCTGCCGGGGAGTACTTCGGACCCCAGCGCTGGTCGCGCACGGACAGCACCTGGCATCCCGGCGCAGCCGGGATGCGCGAAGCGAATGTCCGGGCGGTTGCGACCGGGCCGGGGACGATTTATGTCGCCGGCAGCGTCATCGGGGTCAGCCGCTCGACTGACCGGGGCTTGACCTGGAGCGGTTCGCCCGGTTCCCGGGTCAGCGGCCGGGTGCACAGCACCGAGATGTTGCCCCCGGGACTGGTTTGCTCGCAGACTAACCCGGACACGGTCTATGCCTGTTTCGAGGGGCAGCAGCCGTACCTCGATTCGGTTTTCTTCAGTCCGGATGCCGGTGCCGGCTGGGTCGGGTATCACGTTCCGGGCCTCCGCGCCGACGACCGACTCCGAGTGCTGGCCCTGCACCCGCGTGGTTCGGAAACGCTGTACCTGGTAAGCACGCGCGGCGTGCACAAGAGTACCGATGCCGCCCGGACCTGGGCGCTGGTTGATGACGAGGCCAGCTACTGCGTGACCGTGGACCCGCATGCGCCCGGCACGGTCTACTCGGGTGGACTGGGTTGCGTCCGGCGTAGCACCGACGCGGGCGGGAGCTGGCATGACTTCTCTTCCGGGTTGCCGCAGTGGTCCGAGACGATGAACATTGCCGCCGACCCGGAATCGGTTGGGGTGCTGTTCGCGGCGATGTGTGGGGGTGAGGCTCGGGACCCCGGTTCCGGGGTCTATGTTCTCCGACCGGGCGCGGGCGGCTGGGAGAAGGTGTCCAGTGGTCTGCCGGGTTCTTTCAAGCTCCGGCCGCGGGTCGAGCTTGACGCGGCGCGCGGTTGGCTCTGGTGCGTGCTGCCCAACCAGGGCGCCCAGGTCTACCGGTCGACTGACCGGGGTGCGAACTGGGTTGCCGCCGATGCCGGCCTGCTCGCTCACGGGGTGTACTTCGTTCATGCCGCGGAACGGGTCTACCTGGGAACCCGGGCGGACGGCGCCTGGTGCCTGGATGATCCGGCGGGCATCGAGTCCGGGGCAGTGCCGCTGCCGGCGGCGGGGTTTCATCGTACCGTGTTCTTCAGCGACGCGCTGCAGCTGCCCGAGGGCAGGCACCGATTGCTGGACCGGTCCGGCCGGTTGGCGCTGTCCGGCAGCGGGGGGCTGGATACCCGGAGGCTTGAGCCCGGCGTGTACTTCCTGGTTCTGCCCGACCGGGTGATCAAGGCTGTCAAGCCGCGTTAGGGCGAGAGGGTGGCAGGGCTCAATGAAGCGCTCGCCGACCTGGCTTCGATACCGCGATTGACCCACGCCCGGCTGCGCAACCTGCTTGAGCGGTTCGGGCAGCCGGAGGCGATTCTAGCCGTAAGGCAGCGGGACCTGCTCGAGGTTGAGGGGATTGATGATGTGCTGGCTGGCTCGATTGCCGGTTACCGGCGTGACTCGGAGCTGGACCGCCGGATTGCCGCGGCCCGCGACGCTGGTGTCTGGACCGTGGACTGGCGCGAGCCCGGCTACCCAACGGCCATGCGCGAGGTGAAAGGGATGCCGCCGGTGCTGTTTGGAAGGGGCGAGGTCCGGGCGGACGACCGGCTGGCGATCGCGGTGGTCGGCACCCGTCGGCCGACGCACTATGGACAGCAGGTCGCGGCGCGTATCTCCCGGGAGCTGGCCCTGCACGGGGTCACGGTCACGAGTGGGCTGGCGCGTGGGGTGGATACCTGCGCGCACCGGGCCGCGCTCGAGTCAGGAGGCCGGACCATCGCGGTGCTCGGGAGCGGGATTGACGTGACGTATCCGCCTGAGAACCGCCGGCTGGCCGACGAGGTAGCGGCCGGGGGCGCGGTGCTGACCGAGTTCGGGCTCGGCACCGAACCGATCGCCACAAACTTCCCGCGCCGGAACCGGATCGTGTCAGCACTCTCACGCGGGGTGGTTGCGGTCGAGGCCGGCGAGCGGTCCGGGGTGCTCAACACCGTGGCCTGGGCCGCTGACCAGGGTCGGGACGTCTACGCGGTGCCCGGCCGGATTACCGACCCGTCCAGTGCCGGCACCAACCGACTGCTGCGTGAGGGCGCCCGGCCGGTGCTCGGTGCCGAGGACATCCTGCAGGACCTCGGGGTTGCGCTTCATCTTGAGGAGCGTCAGAAGCTACCGTTGGAGGAGGAGGAGAAGGCGGTCATCGCCATCCTGTCCGGCGACCCGCTGCACGTGGACGAGATCTGCCAGGCCACCGAGCTGGCCATGGCGCGGTTGCTCGGGGTGTTGATGCAGCTGGAGGTCAAAGGTGCGGTCCGCCAGCTGCCAGGCAAGTTCTTCGTCCGGAGCTGTTGACAGCCCGGGCGGTTTGTGCTGGACTGTATCTGAGCATACGGAGGTATCGATGCCGGTGTATGAGTACAACTGTGATGACTGCGGCAGGAGATTCGACCTGGTTGCCAGCCTGGCCGAGAAGGAGGCCGGGCTGGCGCCGGAATGTCCGGCCTGCGGCAGTCGCAACTGCCGACAGGTGTTCGGCCGGGTGAACATCGTCACCAGCACTAAGTCCGAGGCGTTTGACGATGATTTCGGTGGTGATGGCGATTCCGGCGACACGCCGGGAGGGGAGTTCGACGACGACAGCCTGAATGACGATGCCGGGCTGGACGACCTGGACTGAGTGGCAGAGCCTGCCCGGCGGCGGGGCGACACCGGTCGCCCCGCCGCGCTCTCAGTTCGGCTCCGTCGCTACCGTCGTGGAGGGCGTCTCGGCGGTCCCTGCCCGGGCCGGCCGCCACGTTCTCGCTCGCGTTCCCGGCCGGGTCCATGCCCGGGCCCGTCCGGTCGGTGGCGGGGCGGGGTGGCGGTCGGCGGGGCGCGATGATCCGAATCACCCTCCGCCATGGCGAAGGGATGCGGGGGCGGACGTGGACGACCCGTCTTGGAGCCGACCGGTGATACCGGACGACCTGTCGGGGCGCGGTCGATACGGTGGAGACGTTGACATCCCCGGTTGTCACGGTGTTGACGATGCGAGGCTCGGCCGCAGGCCGCTCGATGTAGATCGGTTGAGACTGGTAGACAGCCTCGCGGATAACCTCGGGCTGGGCCTGCGGCGCCGACGCGGCCGCTCCCGGCTGCTGCTAGGGCGCGCAACCCGTTGCCGGGACCAGCGCGACCAGCACAGCCAGCAGCACCGCTGTCCAGTATGAGTTGATTCGGTTTCTCCTTTCATCGCACACTGGTCTTCTCGCGACAGCCCGGCGAACCTGGAGGCTGCCGTGCTTGCAGAACCGAGCCAGCTGGGCCGGCGCTTGTCCGGCCCGCCCGGTCCTCAGCGGTTCAGACCCGCGTGACTACGAAAGACTGTGGGGCGCCGCAGGGCGCCCCACAGCATCAACGGAAGTGCGAGCAGATGCTGCCGGCAACCTGGCCGACTGACCGCCAGCGCGGCTCCGGTGACGAGCTCCAGCCGCCCTGGTATGCCTCGTCTTGTTCCGGTTCCTAGCGCAGCAGCGCGACCGGCTGGGTCAGCGACCCGGCGTCGGTCGTCAGCCTGAGGAAGTAACTGCCGGACGGTATTCCGCCGGCGTGCCATTCGAGCCTGTGATTCCCGGCCGGGAGCGGTGCGTCGTGGACCGTCGCGACAGCGGCGCCGGTGACATCGTAGGCCCGGACGAGGACCCGACCGGGTGCTTCCAGGCTGACTTGGAACCGGACACGGTTGCGGGCCAGTGCCGGCGCGGCAAGGGTTGCCCGTGGCCGGCGCGGCGCGGTGAGTTCGTAGCTGCCCGAGGATTCCCACTTGATGAGCGATACCCAGTCAGGGCCGGGTCCGACAACCGCGCAGAGCTCGGCGCCGGCGTGCCAGGCAAAGGCAGCGGGGACTGAAGGCAGCTCAACCAGGTCCGCGCCGCGGTGCAGGTGCCCGGGGGCCGACCCGGTCGCGCCAGTCAGGACAAGCGGCTGGCCTTCGCTGTCGAAGGCGACGTCGGTGAGCGCGCCGAAGCTCGAGTAGGAGAGGGTGCTGATGTGCTGACCGGTGCGCGGGTTGACGAGGGCGAGAGTCTTGCTCCCGTAGTGGCCGATGCCGACCTGGTCGAGCACGCGGCTGTAGGCGAGACGCATCGGGTACTGGCCGGAACTGAAGGTACCGACGACGGAAGAGTTGCTGCCATCGAGCCGGAGAACGGAGTAGGAACCGCCGAGGATGTTGGTGACGGTGGCGTACTCGCCGGTCGAGTCGAAGGCGAAGCAGATGGGGTAGGCGCCGACCGACAGAGTAGCAACGCCGGTCCACGTCTCGGTGTCTATGACCCGGACCGCGTCGTCGTGGGAAGCCGCGGCCAGGAGGTGGCGACCATCCGGGCTCATCCCCAGGCCGCTCCACATCCCGAATGCTGCCCAGACCACCCCCAACTGGCCGCAGGGGATGGTGGCGATGACCGTGCTGGCCGGACCGGCCAGCCGGATGACCGAGATGCTGTTGGTCACGATGTTGGCGACGCAGGCGAAGGAGTCACTGGGGGTGATGACCACCGTCGCCGGGCCGTTGCCGACCGCCAGCTGTGTGCTGGAGTTGCTCAGCAGGTCCACAATCGCGACGTTGTGACCGTTCAGACCGGCGATCACCGCCCAACGCGAGTCGGAGGTGATGGCGATCTCCTGCGGCCGCTCGCCGAGCGGGATGATGGTTTCGACCGTCGCGGCCGCCGGGTCGATGATGCTGAAGTTGTGCGAGAGGACGTTGGTCGCGATGACCCGGCTGCCGTCCGGGCTGATGGCGACGCGCCGGGGAGCGTCACCTTCCGGCGCGAGGCCGGAGACGGTCGTGCCGCGGTAGGTCGGGGTTGGGTTGGTGTAGTCGTAGAAGTACAGGCCTTCGTGGCGGTGGGGGTCGAAGCTGACGACGCGGTTGCCGACCGGCGAGACCGCGCCGAAGTACTGCGAGTTGCCTTGGTGCTGGCCGCGCATCGTGCCGGTCGCGAACTCGATGACCGAGAACCGGTACTGACCGGAGATGGCGAGCGAATGGTCGGGAGAAGCACCCAGCCAGAACGCGGTGTAGGTCTGGGTGAAGGTGGTGAAAGTCCCGGAGGTGAAGTCGACGAGGGTGCTGGTATTGCTGCCGGTGCCGAGCAGGGCCCGCGAACCGTTGGCGTTGACTGCCGCGTCGATGGTCGAGAGGGCGTAGCCGGTGACGACGACCGAGTCGGATACCGTGCGGGTCGCGATGTCGAGCTGCAGGGCGACGCACGGAGTCGAGTAGCGAGCGGTCACCAGCTTCGTGCTGTCGCCCGAGTATCGGACGAACCAGCACTGCCCAACGCCCGAGATGGTGTCAACCTTGGCGCCGGTGCCAGCGTCAATCCAGTAGATGAAATTGCCGGTGTCGGGCACGACGAGGTGATGGCCGTCAGGGGTAACCTCGAAACTGGTGAAGTTGGCCGAGAAGCGGCCGTTCTCGCTGTTCCATGAGTACGTGACAAGGTAGAACGGGAAGTCCGCGAGCGTGGCAACCCGGGTCAGCGCGATCAGGTCGTAGACCTCGCAGGTGTTGGAGATGTCGCAGCCGACGTAGGCCCGGGTGCCGTCCGGGCTCGTCCGGACAACCCAGGGTTGCTCGCCCGAGGGCAGCCGGGCGACGATCGCCCAGTCAGACAGCCGGACGATGGTTACCGAGTCGGCGAAGGACCGGGCGATGACAAGCAGTTCGTCGGTAACCGCCATGCCGGCCGGGTAGCTGCCCACCGCAACGGTTGTCTCGGCCGTCATTGTCGCCCAGTCGAAGACGGTGATGTTGCCGGTCATCCGGTTGGAGACGATGGCCTTTTCGCCGTCGCGGGTGAACACAACCCGGTCCAGGTAGTCGCCCTCCGGCGGCTGGCCCGCGTCCACATCGGTCCTGAGATAGTCGGCCAGGGGCAGGACGTCTGCCAGGGTCTGGCCGGGCTCAGCGACCCGGCATATCACCTCGGGCTCACCGACAGGTGAGGTCACAGCGGGCATCGCTCCCAGTGCGGCAGCACCGAGCAGCAGGGCGATGGCGGTTCTGATCATGGAGTTGTCCTTTCAATATCCTTCGGTCGCTGCCCGCGGCTGGCATGCCGATCGTTTTGATCATCGGCGTCGGGAGGTTGAACTCGCTCGGCAACGATGTCCAGCATAATGCGGCGGGCCGACGGGCTGATCCGTCGGCCCGGTCGAGCTGGGGAACAGGGATTCGAACCCCGACTGGCTGATCCAGAGTCAGCTGTCCTGCCAGTTAGACGATTCCCCAGTGGCAAAACAAAGAATAGTGAAAGGGCGGGACGAGTCAAGCTCAGCGGGCAGGATTTGTGCTGCTCGGACCGGGAACCGGCCCGAGCCCGCGGCTTTACAGGCCGGGTCGCTGTCCCTATGATAGGTAATGATGAAGGCAAAACCGCTGGTAGCGATTCTGATGGGCAGCAAGAGCGATGCCGAGGTGATGGCCGAAGCTGAGAAGATGCTCGGCGAATTCGGCGTCGCCAGTGAGGTGAACGTTATCTCCGCGCACCGGACCCCGGACCGGGTGCGCAGTTACGTCCGGGCGGCGCCCGGGCGGGGCATCAAGGTGTTCATAGCGGGTGCGGGTAAGGCCGCGCACCTGGCCGGTGCAGTTGCGGCCCAGACGACCTTGCCGGTCATCGGCGTGCCTCTGGACGCCGGTCTGGGCGGGCTGGACTCGTTGCTCTCGACGGTCCAGATGCCGCGCGGGGTGCCGGTGGCGACGGTGGCGGTGGGCCGCACCGGGGCGGCAAACGCCGCGCTGCTGGCGGTCGAGATTCTCGCGCTCCTCGACGCGAAGCTGGCCGCGGCGCTGGTCCGTTATCGATTGCGGCTGGCGCGCGGCAGGTAAGCGGAAAGGAACAGAAACGATGAAAGGAACTGAGCTGAGGCCGCTGACAACAATCGAGCTGGTCGGGGTCGAGAGGGTTGCTGGGGGCAAGGTTCGGGAGATATTCCGGGTCGGAGACGAGTTGCTGATTGTCTGCACCGACCGACTCTCCGCGTTCGACGTGGTACTGCCCGACGGCATCCCGGACAAGGGCCGCGTACTGACCCGGCTTTCCCGGTTCTGGTTCGAACGCTTTGCGGGAATCGTGCCGAATCACTTCATCACTACTGACGTCGAGCGGTTTCCCGCGCAGCTGGAGCGGTTTGCGGACCAGCTCCGGGGGCGGTCGATGCTGGTGCGGCGGGCGGAGCCGCTGCCCGTGGAGTGCATTGTTCGCGGATACCTGGTCGGGAGCGGCTGGAAGGAGTACCGAGAGACCGGTCGGGTGTGCGGCATCGAGCTGCCGGCCGGGTTGAGGCTTGCCGACCGCCTGCCCGAACCCATCTTCACGCCTTCGACCAAGGCGACTGACGGCCACGACATCAACATCTCCCGCGAGGAGCTGGTTGCCACCGTCGGCGGGTCGTTCGCGGACATCATCGAGGACGCCTCGGTGCGGCTCTACCGCGAAGCGGCGAAGTACGCGCTGGCGCGGGGCATCATCATCGCCGACACCAAGTTCGAGTTCGGGGTCTGCGACGGCCGGCTGATGCTGATTGACGAGGCGCTGACCCCGGACTCGTCCCGGTTCTGGGAGGCGAGCGAGTACCGGGTCGGCGAGTCGCCGGTCAGTTTCGACAAGCAGTTCGTACGGGATTACCTTGAGGGTCTGGACTGGGACAAGACCCCGCCCGGGCCGAGCCTGCCCGGGGAGATAATCGAGGGTACCGCCGAACGCTACCGCGAGGCCTGCCGCCGGCTGGTGGGGTGCGAGCTCGATCCACGCTGAGCGGTGCCGCCAATGCTGGTTGCGGATTTCGACTACGACCTGCCCCCGGGGCGGATAGCCCAGGAGCCGGCGGCGGCGCGCGACGAGTCGCGGCTGCTGGTGCTTGACCGGGCGACCGGCGGATTCCATGACCAACGGTTCGGCGATATCCGCCGCTGGCTCCGTGCCGGCGACGTGATGGTTTTCAACGATACCCGCGTCATCCCGGCCCGCATCTTCGGCACCCTGCCGACCGGCGGCCGCATCGAGCTGCTGCTGCTGCGCCGCCGGGGGGACGGTGCCTGGGAGGCGCTGTCGCGGCCGGCGCGCAAGGCCCGGCCGGGCGCGGTGCTTCGGTTCAACGGCTGCAGCGCCCGGGTCCGGGAGCGGCTGGAAGAAGGTGTCCGGGTGGTGGAGTTCGACACCGAGGACGTGCCGGGGCTGCTCGAGCGCGAGGGCGAGCTGGCGCTGCCGCCGTACATACGCCGGAAGTGCCGGGAGCCGGAGCGCTACCAGACGGTTTACGCCTGCCGGGACGGCGCGGTTGCGGCCCCGACCGCCGGGCTTCATTTCACGCCCGGGTTGTTGGCCGGGCTGAAACAGGCCGGGGTGGAGCAGGCGACGGTTACGCTGCACGCCGGGCTGGGAACTTTCCGGCCGGTGAAAGCGGACTCGGTCGAGGAGCACCGGATGCACCCGGAGGAGTTCGAACTCGGTCCGGCCGCGGCGGAAACCATCAACCGTGCGCTGGCCGAGGGCCGGCGGGTGGTGTGTGTCGGGACGACCTCGGTGCGGGTGGTTGAGAGCCAGGCCCGGCGGACAACATCCGGCTGGCGGGTAGAACCCGGCCGGGGGGATACCGCGCTCTACATCTACCCGGGCTACGAATGGCGGGTGACCGGCGCGATGCTGACCAATTTCCACCTGCCCCGTTCCACGCTGCTGATGCTGGTCTCAGCTTTCGCCGGCCGGGAACGGGTGCTGGCGGCGTACCGCCATGCAATTGAGCAGGGGTACCGGTTCTACAGCTTCGGCGACGCGATGCTGATGGTATGAGGCCTTTCGAGTTCGACGACCTGCTCATGGCGACCCGGGGACGGGCGACCGGCCGGCCGGCCGGGCCGCTGACCGGGGTGACGGTCGATTCCCGCCGGGTCCGGTCCGGTGAGCTCTTCTTCGCGATTACCGGGGATCGGTTCAACGGCCACCACCACGTGGACGACGCGGTCCGGGCCGGGGCCCGGGCCGCGGTCATCTCTGACGAGCGGTTCGTACCCAGGGAGGCGCCGGCGGTGGTGGTGGCGGACACCCGGCAAGCGCTGTTGGACCTCGCGGCCCACTACCGGGCGCAACTGCCGGTCCGGGTTGCGGCGGTCACTGGCAGTAACGGCAAGACGACCGCCCGGGCGATGCTGGCCGCGCTGCTACGGCCGAGTTGCCGGGTAGTCGAGGCGGAGGCCAACTACAACAACGACATCGGGGTACCGCTGACCGTGTTTCGGATGGAACCGGACACCGAGGTCGGGGTGTTCGAGCTCGAGATGAATGAAATCGGGGGTACCCGGCGGTTGGCCGAGGCGTGCCGGCCGCAGGTCGGGGTGGTTACCAATGTCGGGGACTCGCACCTTGAGATTATGCGCGACCGCGACGGCGTTGCCCGGGAGAAGGCGGAGCTTGTTGAGGCGCTGCCCGCGGACGGGGTGGCGGTGCTCAATGCCGACGACCCGTTGGTGGCGGAGATGGGTCGGCGCCACAGTCACTGCCGCCGGGTCAGCTTCGGGCTGGAGCCGGGCGCCGAGGTCCGCGCGACCGCGGTCGAGGATCTCGGGTTGGACGGAGTGAGCTTCCGGTTGCAGGACGAGTACCCGGTCCGTTTGTCGGCGCCCGGCCGGCACAACGTCAGCAACAGCCTGGCGGCTTGTGCCGCGGCCCATGCGCTGGGCCTGCCGTTCGCAGTTATGCCGGACGCGCTCGAGAGGTTCGAGCTGCCCGCCGGTCGGCTCCGGGTACACCGGCTCGCGGAGGGTATCACGCTGATTGACGACAGCTATAACGCCAACCCGCAGTCGATGACCGCGGCCATCAACCTGCTCTGTCACAGCGCGCCGGAAGGGAAGCGTGTCGCTTTTCTAGGCGACATGCTGGAACTGGGCAGTATCGCCATGGAAGCCCATACCGCGCTCGGGGTGAGGTCAGTGGGCTGCCTGGACCGGGTGGTGTTTGTTGGTCGGCTGTGCCAGCACGCGCTGGCGGTGGCGGTTCGGCAGGGCCTGTCTGCGGGCAGGATCAGGCTGTACCCGGACAACAAGGCGGCGGCCGGGGAGGCGTTTGACATGGTAAGGCCCGGGGATACAATCCTCGTCAAAGGCTCCCGTGCCATCGGCATGGATTTGATCGTCAAGGTCTTACTGGAGCGTTATGGCAAACAACCCGATTAAGTTCACTGATACCACGCTCCGCGACGCGCACCAGTCGCTCTGGGCCACGCGGATGCGGATCGATGACATGCGGCCGGTGCTTGAGCACCTGGACCGGGCTGGTTACTGGTCGCTGGAGGTCTGGGGCGGGGCGACGTTCGATGTCTGCCTTCGATTCCTGAACGAGGACCCCTGGGACCGGCTCAGCGAAATCCGTCGGTTGGCCCCGAACACGAAGCTCCAGATGCTGCTGCGCGGGCAGAATGTGGTCGGGTACCGGAACTACCCGGACGACGTGCTTGAGGAGTTTGTGAAGTTCGCGGTCGAACGCGGCATCGATGTCTTCCGCGTTTTCGATGCGCTGAACGACGTCCGCAATCTCGAAAAGGCGATCGAGTACGTCAAGGTCGCGGACAAGCACGCCCAGGGCACGCTCTGCTACGCCATCAGCCCGATCCACACCCTCGAGTACTACGTCGCCCGTGCCAAGGAACAGCGTGATTGCGGTATCGATTCCATCTGCATCAAGGACATGGCCGGGATTCTCGCGCCGGCGATGGCCTTCGACCTGGTTGGTGCGCTCAAGGCCGAGCTCGGCCTGCCGGTGCAGGTCCATTGCCATGCCTCGAGCGGGATGGCGGTCGCCAGCTACCTGAAGGCGTCGGAGGCCGGGGCGGACGTGATCGACACCGCCACCGCGCCGCTGTCGTTCTCGACCAGCCAGCCCGCGGTTGAGACGCTGGTTGCGGTGTTCGCCGGGACCGACCGGGACCCGGGGCTGGATATGGCCGCGCTTGAAGCGGTTGAGCGGCATTTCGCGGCGGTCGAGTCCGGCCGGTGCATCCCAGGTAACAAGGCGGTGGACACGATGGTCATCGCACACCAGGTTCCGGGCGGGATGGCCTCGAACCTGCTGTCCCAGCTCCGGGAGCAGAAGGCGGAGGACCGGCTGGCCGAGGTGCTGGCCGAGGTGCCGCGGGTGCGCGAAGACCTCGGCTACCCGCCGCTGGTCACCCCGACCAGCCAGATTGTCGGGGTCCAGGCGGTGATGAACGTGCTCGCCGGCGAGCGCTACAAGCTCATTCCCAGGGAAGTCCGGGACTACGTGAAGGGTCTGTACGGCCGCTCGCCCGCGCCGGTGCGTGAGGCGGTGGTCCAGAAGATACTCGGACAGGAGAAGCCGCTCAAGGGCCGGCCCGCGGACCGGCTCGAGCCGATGATGCCGAAGGTGCGCAAGGAACTCGCCAGGGACCTTGTGCGCCAGGAAGAAGACTACGTTTCCTACGCGCTGTTTCCCGAGGTCTCGCTCAAGTTCTTCGAATGGCGTAAGAACCCGACCCCGCCCGAGGCTCCGAAGCCGGAGCCGAAAGTGGAACCGGCCCGGCCTGTCCCGGCCGTGACGCCGACCCCGGCCGGCAACCCGGAGGAAATCGGGGTCTGGACGGTGCGCGAGCTCATCAGCCTGGTGGCCAGTCACGGTGTCACCGAGCTCGAATGGGAACACAAGAAGGACAAGATGCGTATTCGGCGCGGTGGAGCCCCGGGCCCGGCGGTGGAAGCACCGCCGCCGGCCGCGGTGGTCCAGCCGGTACCGGTGTCCTTGCCCTCAGCGCCTCCGCCGCAGGCACCGCCGGTTGCGATTGAGCCGACGCAGGCCGTTCCCCAGCCCCAGCAGGCTGCCCCGGCAGCAGGACCGGCTGGCCCGGTCCCGGCCAACGTTGAGGAGATCACCTCGCCGATGGTCGGCACCTTCTTCGCCCGGTCCCGGCCGGACGCGCCTGCGTTCGTGGAGAAGGGCGAGACGGTCGAACCCGGCCAGACGCTGTGCATCGTCGAGGCGATGAAGCTGATGAACGAAATCCAGGCGGAGAAGAACTGCCGGGTTGTGGACATTCTTGTCGAAGATGGCGAATCGGTCGAGTACGGCCAGCCGCTGATGCTCGTCGAGCCGCTCTGAGGCGGAAGCACGAGGCGCCCCGGGTCTTGTCCGGTCTTCGTCCTCTGGCTGTTGGCATCCTGTTCCTGGTGCAGCCTCAACCCGACTGCTCTTGCCGCTCCGGGCCTGAGTAACCCGACCCGCACCGCAATCGCCGACGGCCTGGGCGTCCTCGGCATCACCCCGGCCGAACTAGGCTTCCACAAGCAATGGGCCGCGGACAGTTTCTTCCGGATGAACGCGATCGACCACCTGCTCGATAACCCGCTCGAGGTCGCCGGGTACGTAGACAGCTTCGCGCTGAAGTTCCGGGAGCATGCCGCAGACCCGGTCGCGCTGGTTTACCTGCAATGGCGCGAGACCGACGCGGATATCCGGCCCCGGGACACGGTTGCGCTCCGGCGGGCGCTGAAGGCGAAAGCCGGGGAGAAGGCCGGCCCGTCCACGGCTGACGGCACATCCCTTGACCTCGGCGGGTTGCCCGCCTCGTTGGGGCTGGCGATCCGCACCGTGCTGGCCGGGTTTGCACTGGGCAGACAGCACCTAGACAGCGCGCTGGCCGGGCTGTCCGCCCGGGAACTGGACATTCTGCTCGGGGAAGCGCCCGGGCTTTGGGCTGAGGATGACTCGACCCGGCCCAAGCCGCAAGGCCAGCTTCATCGGGAACTTGGGCTGGCTTATGATACGACGCTGGAGGTCAAGGCCGAGACGCTGCTTGCCTATGCCCGCAAGGTCGACCGCCGCGGGCTGGCGCTTGCCGGGCTGGCGGTGGCGATGGCCGCCCGGGACGCCGAGGCGATCCTTGCGGTTGTCCCGCCGGTGTTCCCGGTTGAGGGCGGGCTGACCCAGTACCCGGGTGTGGATGGATTCGTGCAATTCGCGGCGGAGACCGAGTTCGGCGCGGTCGTGGTCGGGGGAGAAGGTGACAACCATTACCACGGCGATTTCTGCCTTATCATCGAGCCGGGCGGCAACGACCGATACACCGGCCGGGCCGGGGGCGCGGTCGGGGTCATCGGCAACCCGTTCGCGGTCTGTCTTGACCTTGCAGGCGACGATTACTACCAGGCCGGCAGAGCATTGAGCCAGGGCGCGGCGTTGTTCGGGGCCGGGGTGCTGGTGGACCGCGACGGCGATGACGTGTACCGCGCCGGGGACCTCAGCCAGGGTGCGGGTGTGTTCGGCACCGGCATCCTGCTTGACCGGGCGGGCCGGGACATCTACGACGCGGGCGCGTTCGTGCAGGCCGCCGGGTTCTTCGGGGTCGGGCTGCTCGCGGACGCGGCCGGCAATGACCGGTACGCCGCAGAATGCTACGCGCAGGGCTGCGCCTCGGTCCGGGGGTACGGGCTGCTGCTCGAAGGCGCGGGCAACGACGCCTACTATGCGGGCGGGGTCCGGCGTCACGAACCGCTCCTGCCCCGTGAGTACCAGAGCTTCGCGCAGGGCTTCTCCATCGGCTGGCGGCCGGATGCCTCGGGCGGCATCGGTTTTCTCTGCGATGTCGAGGGTAACGACAGCTACAATGCGGAAGTGTACGCGCAGGCCACCAGCTATTGGTACGCGCTGGGCGCGCTCTGGGACGGCGGCGGGTACGACCATTACCGGGCGGCCCAGTATTCGCAGGGCGCGGGGATTCACCTCGCGGTCGGCTGTCTCATCGACGTCGAAGGCAACGACTCCTACTACTCCCGGCTCGGCCCGAGCCAGGGTGTCGGCCACGACTTCTCGGTCGGGGTGCTGGTCGACCGCGCCGGCAACGACGTCTACCACGCCTCCGGCGGCCAGGGCTACGCGCTCACCAACTCGGTCGGCCTGCTGGTGGACGTCACCGGCAACGACGTCTACTCCTCGACCGAGCCGCTGTCCCTTGCCGGCGGCAGGCCCGCGCGCGGCTTCGCCAGCATCGGCAACTTCATCGACCTTGAGGGTCGGGACTACTACACCGCGGGCAGTGCCGGTGCGGACGAAACCGGTTGGACCCTCGGCACCTACGGCGCGGGCCGGGACATCGGGGCGGAGCCGGTGGCGGGCGACGAGGCGGACGAGGGCGACACGCTGGCGCTGGAACTCGACCGGCCGGACCTGCCCATCGAATCGCTGTTCCATTACGCTTCGATGTGGGAAGTCGGAAACGCCCGGGCCCGGGTCCGTGTCGCCCGCGAAAGACTGCACGCACTCGGCGGGGAAGCGGTCGAATGGGTGGCGGCGAACAAGGCGGACACCAAGAACGGGCTCGAGCTCCGGGCGGTCGAACTGCTGGCGCAGGCGCACCCGGACTTCGCCAAGCCCCACTTCTGCCTGCTGATGAGGGACGACCGGGTGCTGGCCAGGAACAACGCGGCTTACTGGCTGGGCCAGCTCAAGGATAGTGCGCGGGACGTCACCGATTCGCTGCTCCTCGCGCTGGAAGAAGGCCGCATCACCCCGCGCCGGGCGGTATCATCGCTCGGGGACATCGGGGACTCGGCGGTCGCGCCGAGAATTGCTTACCTCCTGCGTGACGACTACGAGCCCTCGCGCATCGTCACCTGCGAAGCGCTGGGCAAGCTCAAGGCCGAATCATCGGTGCCGGATTTGGTCGCGGCGCTCGCGGACCGGTTGTTCACGGTCCGCAGCGCGGCCGAGGACGCGCTCGGCAAGCTCGGCCGGCCTGCGCTCGAGCCCCTGCTAACGGCGCTCGCCGAACAGCGGCCGCCCGCACTCGGCCATTCGCTCCGGGTGCTGGGCAAGCTTGCCGCGGAACTCGACACGACCGAAGACGCGGACACCCGCGACCGCCTGCGCGAAGCGGTCGCGGCCCGCCTCAGCGCGGACGCTCCCTTTGTCCGGCTGACCGCGGTCGAAGCCCTCGCGCCCCTGCTTGACGACCCGCTCCGGGCGAAGCTTGAAGCCCGGCTGGCCGAAGAAGCCAACCCCTTCGTCCTCGCCGCCTGCCGTAAGGCCCTGGCAGCCGAGTAGTCCTCCGCTCCCGGCCCGACCGCCTGCGAAGACCTCGCTTTCCCAGTCCAGGGGGCAGCCCAAGGGTCGTGGGGATAACCCCCAAAGCTCTACTCGGGACAGAACCCCGGGAGGAACTCTGGAAGAAACGGCGGGAAGTATCCTGGAGCAAACCTCGGGCGCAACCCCGGGCCTAAGCCCGGGGTCTGGGTCCGGGTCTGGGCGGGATTCTGGGCCAAGGACTACGCCGGGGTCCAAGTCAGGCCGTACCTCGGGCAAACCGCAGAACCCCATCCCGGATTCTTTCCACGGTCATATCCGGGATTCTAATCTACGGGCGGAAACCGACATCTCAACCACGGACGGCAAGAACCCCAGCCGCCGATGAAGAAATCCGGGACTGTGCCTCAGCCCGGTGCGTCCGACGCGCTACAGTTTCGGGATTGCCGAGGACCGGAAGCAACCCCCGATGGACGCCGATGAACGCGGCCGGACCGGTGGTGTTCCCCTAGCGCTGGATTACGACCTTCGCACTTTGACCCTCGACCCCTTGAACGCTCGGCCCCTCTGCCCGGATGAGCTGCGTCCCAGCCGTCAGTCGCCCAGCCGGATACTGAACACTTCGTAGGCAACGCGGCGCAGGAGTTCGACCGACAGGCCGCGAGCGACCCACTTGGCGGCCAGGGCCGCGGCTTCGCCGACCGCCGAGTCACCGCTGACCCGGTTGGTCAGCTTCCAGAGCTCCCGGGCGTAGTCGAGGTAGAAGACGAACAGCATCGGCGGCAGGCCCGCCGTGCAGAGCACCG
>JAWOIB010000066.1:0-13535 GCA_046484845.1 bacterium | reverse complement strand
GCCCGCGCCACAGCAGGCGGGTCTGGAGACCGCTCCCCAAAGCAGTCCGTATGAAGTACACCCCGGGCGCGAGGTGCCGGACGTCGTTCTTGCCGGGAGTCAGGTCCAGCACCTTCCGGCCGGAGGCGTCGAGGAGCAGCCCGGCCGGCTTGGTACACAATCCCGATTCCCCGGGCGGAATCGGGTTATGTCCCGCGCCCATGTCCCGCGGCAGGAGAGAGAAAGCCCTCTTCCCGCGGGGAAGAGGGCTGAAAGGAGGCGGACGCGGTCAGCGGACGTGAATCTCGATTTTGGAGTACTTGGGCTGGAGGCCGGGGATGAACCGCGGGGCAACGCTGAGCGCGCCCTGGGGCAGGACCAGCCGGTTCGCCAGCTCGTTGCGGATGGCGTTGCAGCGGTCGGTGGAGAGCCGTTCCTGCTCGGTGAAGACGTAGATGGTGATTTCCTTGCGGAACGTTTCCCGGACGATGTTGGCGGCTTCGTCGAGCCGGGGGCCGGCCTCGGACAGGAGCTGGCTGGTGCCCGGCTGGAAGACGCGGTCCGCGGCGATGGTGACGGTGGCTTCCTGGCCGTCGCGGAACACCATCGCGTCCACCCGGCGCGGGGTGCCGGGCAGGCGGGTCTGGTTGCCCTGCGCGTCGTAGGCGTTGAAGGTGAAGCTGTAAATCTCGCCGGTGACGATGGGCTCGCCGGAGTCGGTGCGGCCGTCCCAGGAGATGGTCGCCGGGGGCTGGCCGCGGTGCCGGACCCGCCGGACCGTCTCGCCGAGCGAGTTGGAGATGTCGAGCTCCCAGGAGGCGACGCGCTTTTCAAAGGTGGGCAGGAAGACCATGATGTCGCCATAGATGAAGTCTTTCTCGACCGGGACCCGGAGGTAGGAGGAGTTGATGAAGCGGTGCGGGATGGTGAGCGAGTCCACCGTCCTGGAGAGCGCGTCGTCGAATACGTAGCTGTCGGGCAGGAGCAGGTCCTGGATCGGGGCGAAGGGGTCGAGCTGGGGCACGAAGAAGAGCTTGCGGTCGGTTATCCGGACCTCGGCCTCGCCGGTGATTTCTTCTTCGCCGAGGCCGTGCTGGCCGCCGGCAGGCTGGGCGAGCAGGGTGAGCACGAGTAGCAGTGTCATGTCAGGATAGCGTGAACCGGAAGGTTATCACGCCCCACTGGTCTTCGGCCTTGACCCCGGAGCCGAGCGGTTCGAATTCCCAGCCTTTGAGCGCGGCGACCACGACCTGGTCGAGGTCCGGGTAGCCGGAGCTGGTTTCGACGGTCGGCGAGCCTTTGACGGTCCCGTTCGGGGAGACCCAGATACGGACGACAACCGTGCCGGAGATGCGCCGGTCAAGCGCCCACTTGGGGTACCGGGGCCGGACGCGCCGGGTGATGGGGCGCTGGGAAATCGGGCCGGCGACCATGAAGTTGGAGCCGGTGGTCGGGGCGGCCGCGACCTGCGGGATGTCCTGGGTGGACATCTGCGGGAGCCGGGTCGCCGGGGCCTTGGCGAGCGGCCGGTGCTCGATCTGGAGCTGGGCCTCGGGCGGCCTGACCCCGGGGTAGCCGCGCAGGCCGGTGCCCGCGGCGCCGGAGCGGTCGAGGCTGCCCGCGAGGCTGACCGCGGGCTGGGCGAGTATCTCGTCGGTGGATTTGCCCGAGCCTTCGCCGCCGAGCCGGATGACGTCCATCCCGCCGCTGCGGTCGAGCTCGAACCCGTCAAGGTCGATCTTGGCCTGGCTGGGGTCGCGCTCCATCGTGGCGGAGAGGTCAATCGCCGGGAGTTCCGGGGCGTACATCGGGGCGTAGGCCGGGGCGGCGTCCGCGACCGGGCCCGGCCCGCCCGCCGGGGCGGACGGAACAATCACCCGGGCGACTTCCGGCCGGTAGGTGACGTCCATGAAGGAGACTTCCTGGAGGTCCGGGCAGTACTCGCCCGCGGAGCGGGAGCCGGAGAGGAGGAACACCAGCCCGACGTGAATGACCGCCGAGATGACCACCGCGAGGTCAATCGCCCGGGAGCGCTTTTCGCCGAACATCTCAGCTCTCCTCGGCGCGCTTGGTGGCGCAGGCGATACGCAGCGCGCCGGCGCGGCGGGCCATCGCCAGGATGTCGAGGACCTCGGAGTGGAGGACGTCCCGGTCCGCCCGGACCACGACCAGCACGTAGGGGTCGCGGGCGATTTCCTGCTGGAGCCGGCTCTCGACCGCGCCGAGGTCCCCGAAGGGAACGTCGTTGACCAGCAGGTCGCGGGCGAGGGTGTAGCTGATGGTGACGTTTTCTTCGACCTTGCGCTCGGCGGTGCGGGCAAGCGGCACCGTCACCGGGGTGTCGTTATGAGCCATCGTCATCGGGGCGATGACCATCATCACCAGCACCAGGATCAGCCCGATGGCTGCCATCGGGAGGATGTCAATGGAGGCTGATTTCATTCGACCCTCCTTCGCCGTAGGAGCGCGAGCTCGCCCGCGCCGGACTGCTTGGCGATGTCCAGGATCCTGACGACCATGTCATATTTTACCAGCTCCCCGGAGGATATCACGACTTTTCTTTCGAGGCTGCGCTGGAGGAGCCGGGGGAGAAGCTCGGCCAGGTCCTCGTAACCCGCGACCGGGTCTTCGTTGAGCAGGATGCGGCCATCGTCGTCGACGTAGATGTTTGCCTTGATGTCCGAGCCTTCTTCGGCCGCGCCGGCCTGGGACACGCCGGGCGCGGATACGAAGATGCCGGTTTCGAAGAACAGCGGGATTGACACGATGAACCCGATGACCAGCGCCAGCGCGACGTCCACGAGCGAGGTGACGTTTAGCTCGCTGCGGGTGACGGTCCGGCGCGAGCGGTGGCGCATCAGAATTCCCAGTCGCCGGCTTTCCTGGTCGGCTGGGCGGGCGCGGCCGGGGCGGGCGCGGCCGGCGCAGGTTTCGGGGCGGGCCCGACCGGCGCGGCCGGGTGGCCGGCGGCGCGCTTGTAGCGCTCGAGCATGACCATCATCCGGTCGGTGGTGCTTTCGAGGACCATCGTGGTGTCCGCGGCTTTCTTGGAGAAGTAGTTGTAGCAGAAGAGGGTGGGGATGCCGATGATCAGCCCGAAGGCGGTGGTAAGCAGGGCTTCGGCGATGCCGCCGGACACGACCGCCGGGCCGCCGGAGCCGGTGGCGGCGATGTTGCCGAAGGCCTGGATGAGGCCGGTGACCGTGCCGAGCAGGCCGAGCAGGGTGGCGGCGTTGGCGAGCGTGCCCATCCCGCCGAGCAGCCTTTCGAACTTGACGCGCTCTTCCAGGATGTTGCTGTAGAGCAGGTCGGAAATCTCGTCGCCGGTGAGGCCGAGGTTCTCGAGGGCGAGGACGAACAGCCGGCCGAGCGGGTTGCGCTGGGTCCGGGACCAGGCGAGCGCGTCGTCCGGGCCGGTGTTGCGCAGGCGGTTGCGGAGTTCGGACAGCCCGCGGCTGGGGTTGAAGCGGTTGCGGGTGAAGTAAATCAGGCGCTCGATGACCAGCGCGAGGGCCGCGATGGAGGCCACCAGCAGGACGATCATTATCGGGCTGCCGCGGAAGATTTCGAGCAGGGGCTTACCCATTATCATGGCTGTTCTTCTCCTTCGGGTGAGCTGACGGGCGTTTCCGGCGCGCCGCCCGCGCCGAGCCGCTGGCGGCTGATGGCGATGTTCTGGCGCGCGCTTTCGGCGTACTCGCTGTCCGGGTGCTCGGCGAGCACCGCTGAGAACGCTTCGAGGCTGCGCTGGTATTCGCCGGCGTTGAACCAGGCGGTGCCGAGGTTGAACCGGGCGCCGGCGAGCTGGGCGTGGTCCGGGAAGTAGTCGAGGAACTTGCGGTAGGCGCCGGCGGCGTCGGACCACGCTTCCCGTTTGGCGTAGCTTTCCGCGGTGAGGAGCTGGGCGTCGCCGGCAAGCGGCGAGCCGGGGAAGTTGACCACGACGTTCTGGAGTTCGAGCGCGGCCTCGTCATACCGGCCCTGGTCGAACAGCGCCTTGCCGCGGTCGTACTGGCCCTCGGCCGCCATCTCGGAGCGGGGGAAGCGGCGCAGGAAGTCGGTCATCACCAGCGTGTCTTCCGCGCCCGCGAGGTAGTAGGCCATTTCGAGGCTCTTGCGCACGGCCTGGCCCTGGGGGTCGGAGGGGTAGAGGTCGAGGAACTTCTGGTACTCGCGGACCGCGTCGAGGTACTGGCCGCGGTTGTAGTGGCACTGGGCGATGAGCGCCTGCGAGGGCGCGGCGAAGTCGGAGCCGGGGTGCCGCTCGACCACGAAGCTGAAGGAAGCGACCGCCTTGTCGTATTCGAGCGCCTTGAAGTAGGTGTCGCCGGTGCGGAACGAGGCCTCGGCCGCCTTGGGGTTGCGCTCCGGGAAGCGGTTGACGAGCGTGGTCCAGGCTTCGACCGCCTGGCCGTAGTAGCCGAGCTGGTAGTAGCAGTAGCCGGCGTAGAAGTGGCCGGGAATCGCCGCGACCGCGTCTTCCGGGAAGGTGTTGGCGAGCGCCTCGAAGATGTCGAGCGCCCGGGTGTACTCGCGCTGGTTGAAGGTGGCGTAGCCGTAGCCGAGGTAGGCGGAGATGGTGAAGAGGGTGTCGGCGGGCTTGGCGGTGAGCAGGGCCTGGAAGGCGGTGCCCGCCTCGCCGAGCCGGCCGAGGTGGTAGAGGCAGAAGCTGCGGCCGAGCCGGGCGTAGGGCGCGACGTCGGAGCCGAGCGCGTCGGCGTAGGCCTGCTGGTAGTAGGCGTCCGCCTCGTTGTACTTGCCGTAGTAGTAGAGCGCCTCGGCGAGCGAGTAGAGCGTGCGCCCGCGCCATTCGTTGTTCCCGGCCGGGTGGTCCGCGACGTACTTGGTGCCGAGCGCGACCGAGCGCTCGTACTGGCCGGCGGTGTTGAGCGCGAGCAGGAGCATCGCCGCGGCCGGCTCGCGCAGGGAGGTGCCGGCGTAACGGACGAGCACGTCCTCGAACCGGCGGGCGGCGTCGGCGTACGCGCCGGTCTGGTAGAGAATCACGCCCGAGAGGTAGCTGCCGACCCCGGATAAGTCGCCGGTGCTGAACAGCTGGGTGAGCTGGCTGGTGGCGAGCAGGGTCTGGGCGGTGTCGGCGGTGGCGAGCATCGCCTGGGCGAGCTGGAGGTTGGCGAAGCCGGCGATGCGGGTGTTGGGGAAGCTGGAGCGGACGCGCTGGTAGCGGGCGACCGCTTCTTCCGGCGCGCCGAGCGCCATCCGGGCGTGGCCGATGAAGTAGTTGGCGTGGGCGGCGAGGTAGTTGTTGCTGTGGCGGGTGAGCGGCATCAGGTGGTGGATGGCTTCGGCTTCCTTGCGCTGGGCGAGCAGGGCGCAGCCGAGGAAGTAGTGGGCGTAGTCGGCGAGCGGGGAGTTGGGGAACTCGTCCACGAAGTACTGGAACTTGGCGCGCGCGCCGTCGTGGTCGCGGTTGATGAACAGCGCCTCGCCGGCCGCGAAATGGGCCATCGTCGCGAGCGGGGTGTTGGGCACCTCGGCGATGATTTCGTTGAACGCGAGCAGCGCGGGCACCGGCCGGCCCTGGACCGCGTGGCACTTGGCGAGGTAGAAGCGGGCCTCGGGCATCGCCAGGCCGCTGAGCCGGGCGACCGCCTGGTCGTACTCGCGGAGGAAGTAGTGCAGGACCCCGAACGCGAAGTTGGTGCGCTCGTCGCGGTCGTAGCCGCCCTCGCGGGAGAGGCCTTCGAGCGCGAGCCGGGCGCGGTCGTACTGCCCGAGCATCACCGATGATATCGCCTCGCCGTAGAGCGCCTCGGGCCGGATGTAGTCGTGGTGCGCGCCTGCGAGCACCCGGCGGAACATGTCGCGGCTGCGCTCGAACTCGCCGGCGTTGAAATGGACCTCGGCGAGCGCGAAGCGGAGCTCGTCGCCGTACTCGCTGTTGCCGAACTCGCGGACCAGCGACTGGAGCGTGTTGCGGGCGCGGGCGTGGTCGCGCTCGGCGATGGCGAGCTGGGCGCGGTTGTAGCCCTCGACGAGCTTGCCGGTCTGGGCGGGGGTGAGCGCGCCGGCGAGCAGCGCCGGCAGGATGAGAAGCCAGTTCATCGCTTACTCGCCCGGCCGGATTTCGATTCTGCCTTCCGGGCCGCGGGTGCGGACCCGGGTGAGCGGGCCGGCGAACTCGAGCGCGGCGTTGCGCTGGTCCACGACGATGATTTCGTAGCGGTACTCGCCGTCCGGCACCAGCCGGCCGGCGTCGTCAAGCCCGTCCCAGCTCAGGCGCAGGGGCGGGGTGTCCCAGCCGTTGAAGGTGCGGACGACCTCGCCGAGATGGTTTTTGATCAGCACCTGCCAGCGTTTGGCGGGCGCGCGGCCGACCAGGTTGATGTCCATCCAGAGGACGTTCTGTTCCTGGTCCGGGGTGGGGCTGAACACGCGCGGCTGGGCGTCGATCCAGACCCGGAAGCCGGCGAAGCTGAGGAACACGCCGACCTTGTGGGTGGGCGCGAGCCGGTAGTTGGACTGGTGGTGGAGCAGGAACGCGTAGTCCGCGCCGATGCCCATCCTGCCCCAGTAGCGGTGCAGGCCCAGCCCGAGGCTCAGGTCGTTCTTGTCGAACCCGACGCGCTGGATGAGCACCCGGGGCACGATGTCGAACTCCAGCCCGACGTGGGGCGTCACCCGGGGGGTGAACCGGCGGACCGGGTTGCCGTCCTCGTCCACGTCCCAGACCAGCGGCGCGACCGCGTCCGCCGCGACCAGCACCCGGCCGTCGAGCAGGCGGATGCCGACCCCGGCGCGCAGGTTGCGCGGGTACACGTCGGGCAGGGAGGCGAGGGTCAGGGTGGGCTGGAGCAGGTTCTGGCCGGTCAGCCCGAAGCTGAACGGCCCGACCCCGCGCACGAGCACGCCCGCGTCAAGCCCGACCCCGATGCCCGAGTACTGGGCGATGTTCTGGCTGACGATTTTGGCGGTGGCGCCGAACCCGACCCGGTGCCAGAGGCCGTAGCAGTAGGACGCGAGCAGGGCGTTCTCCGCCGCGGCGAAGCTCTGCCAGGGCAGGTTCTCCGGCGTGCGCGAGTCCAGGCCCTCCGCGCCGTGGTTCAGGAGCGAGAACGCGAACGTCCCGAACTCGCGGGTGGGCAGGGCGTACCCGATGTACTCCAGCCGCGCGCCGTGGAGCTGGGAATGGGCGGCCAGCACCTCGCTGGCGTTGAGCTGGAACAGCCCGCCGGGATTGAAGAAGCCGGCCTGCGGGTCGTCCGCGACGCCGGTGAAAGCCTTGCCGAGCGCGATGCTGCGCGCGGAGCCGCCGTACTCCAGGAACGCGCCGGGCAGGCCGCCCTCGCGCGCCCCGGCGGCCCCGGCCAGCAGCAGGACAAAAAGAAGCCTGGCGATTTTCACCACACCACCCCGATTCGCTGGGAGCCCTTGAAAGTCGTGCCGGTGTGGCGCTGGCCGATGACCTGCACCACGTAGATGCCGTTGGCGACCCGGCGGCCGTGCTCGTTGCGGCCGTCCCAGTAGATGCGGTTCACGCCGGCCAGCGCGCCCTCGCGGTTGGTGTCGAACTTCCAGCTCCGCACCTCGTGGCCGAAAGTATCGTAGATGGTCACCGACATCGGGGCGGCGTTGCGCAGGAAATAAGTGATTTCCGCGCGGTCCTGGTTGAACCCGAACGGGTTCGGGAACACCACCACCCCGTCCTCCAGCAGGGACTCGTCCGGCAGCTGGACGAAGATGCCCGCGTACACGGTCGTGTCCGCGTGAATCTTGATGGTGTCGTGCTCGTTGCCGCGCGCGCGGACGCAGAGGAACCGGGCGGTCACCCGGCCCAGCGTGTCGGACAACAGCGCGCTGTCCAGCATCTCGCCGCTGCCCCGCACCACCGAGAACCGGCAGGGCGCGGCCACCACCGGCCGGTCGCCCTCGTCGGTCAGCGTCACCCGGACGTAGGCGGTTTCGCCGGCGCGGACCGTGTCCGGCGCGTCCACCAGCAGGCGGGTCGCCCGGGCGCGCACGTCCAGCCAGCTCAGGTACGACGCCCGGCCGCTGGTCGCGGTCGCCCAGAGCGCCTGGTTCGGGCCCGGGGTGTGGAACGTCACCTGGAACTCCGCGCCCGCGCCGAGCGCGGCCTCGGGCGGCTCGGACGCGAACGACGAATACGAAGCCAGTGCGACGCTCTCCGCGGGCGCGCTCACCCGGTTCCAGCAACTATCCGCGCCGAAGACCGTCACCGGGAACGGCCGGCCCAGGAACTGCGGCTCGGGCGGGTCCTCCTTGCCCGGGGTCAGGAAAGGCTGGGAGGCGGTATCGCCGGGCAGGTGGGACTCGCCGGGCAGGAGCACCAGCAGGCGGTCGTAGCTCCCGGCCGCGACGTTCACCGGCGAGGACGTATCCGGCCGGACGGGCGAGCCCGGGTCCGGGGACGCGGACACCCGCTGGACGCCGGCCGCGCGCAGGGTCGCGGGGAACGAACCCTGCCCGTCGGCCAGCCGGCCGGGCGGGATGCGGGCGAAACGGTCGGAAGACGCGAAGAACACGCTGTCGCTCCGGGCCTCGACGACATTATGCCAGCGGTCGGTCAACAGCACGGACAGCTCGAACTCCCGGCCCGCGGCCTGGGGCAGGGGCGGGGTGGGGGTCCGGCCGGTGGGGGTGCCCGGGGCGGGCGTCTCGCCGGGCAGGAACGCCAGCAGATGGTCCGGCGGGCCGGACAGCACCTCGAAGCCGTTCGACTCGCCGGTGACCAGGTTCTGCGGCTCCACACAGCGCAGGAACAGATCTTCGGCGAGGGTGACGGTGACCGGGTACTGCCAGACGCCGTTCTCGAAAGTGATCAGGTTGGGATAGACGTAGCTCCACAGCCCGTCGCGGGAAGTGGACAGCAGGGCGCTGCCATTGTACGGATGGACCCCGCCGGACGGGTCGCGGGCAATGACCGAGATGGAAAAAGAATCGCCCGCGGTCTGCGGGGATGGCACGGCAGTGAACTCAAAAGAGCTCAACTGGGAGAAAAGGAGGAGACAAAGCACGGGAGTCATGATAACAGCGATAATTCTAGACGGGGGGGATGAGGCTGTCAAACAAATACTCAGGACGCGTCGTCGGTCCGCCCCGCGGACGTGGCGTGGCCGGAAAATGCGTCAATACCAGGGGGCGAGGAACGACCGTCTGCGGTTGAGGCCAGGCCCCGGTGTCGGACCTCCGGCAGCAGGGGGCCAGAATGGTGATGTCTTGAGCCGCTCCTGTTTCTGGACGCCCGCGCTGTTGTTACCCCTTGCCTTCAGGACGACCGGCACACCGCCCTGGTAGCTTCCCGGGGGCGTTACGGGGCGGTTCCTCCGCCCCGGAGGGGTCAGTCTTGAGGAAAATGGGGGTTAGTGGCAGAAAAGGCTTGACAGTGGGAAAGGGTGGCGCTACAATGCTGCTCGTGGATGCTTTTGTGTCTAAAAGTGGTGAATTCGGGGCTGATTGATGAAGTCATTCTTCTTTGGCCGGCATTATCATTCTGTCGATAGCAAGGGCAGGGTCGCGATTCCGTTTTCGTTTCGCCGCAAGCTCGGACCCGAACCGGGTGAGATGCTGATTCTGCATGCTCGCCCGGATGGTGCCATCCGAGTCCACCCCGCGGCCGACTGGACGGAGTTCTGGGAGGCGGCCCTGCCCGGGATCACGAGGTACCAGGATGATTCCGACGATGCCCGGCGTTTGCTGGGCGAGGTCGAGGAGGTCGCGCTCGACCGGCAGGGCAGGGTCCTGATCCCCCGGCCGATGCTCGACGAGGCGGGCATTAGCGACCAGGTGGTATTCTCCGGCGCAGGCGAGTTCTTCGAAATCTGGAACCCCGAACGGTACCGGGAGGACCAGCGCCGCAACGCCGAGAAGCGGCGGCATGCGATCGCAGAAGCGGAGCGACGGGTGAAAGAGCGTACGGCCCAACGCGGGCAGGAACGAGGACCTGCCCCACGGACGGACGCGGATGTTCCATGAGCCGGTACTCGTCGACGAGGTTCTCGCGTATCTGCGCCCGGGGTCCGGCACGGTCGTGGACGCGACCTGTGGCGGCGGCGGGCATTCCCGGGCGGTTCTTGACTGCCTGGGCACGGCAGGCCAGCTCTTAGGGCTGGACCTGGACGCCGAGGCGATTGCCTCGGCAAGAAGGTATCTGGGCAGCGGTTCCGGCAGTCTGCCCGACGCGCAGGGCCGGGATTCGACACCGGGACCGGGACAAGCGGGAGTGCCGGGAACAGGGTTCGTGGTGCTCCGACAGGCAAGCTATGTGGATATGGTGGCGATAGTTAATGAGTTAGGACTGGCACCGGTTACCGGGGTGCTGTTCGATTTCGGTATTTCGCTGCACCAGGTTCGAACCCCGGGCAGGGGTTTCAGCTATGACCTTGACGGCCCGCTGGATATGCGGTTCAACCCGGACGGCGGCGGCCCGACCGCCCGGGAAATCATCCGCCGTGCCGGTCTTGACGAACTGCGGTGCTGGTTTCGTGAACTCGGGGAGCTGCCGCGTTCCGGCAGACTGGCGCGCCTGATTCACGGCCACCGCGACCGCATCGGTTCGACAGGAGACCTTGCGGCGCTGGTGAAGAGAACCGTGCCGTTCCGCCAGGCCCGTCGGACCCTGGCCCGGGTGTTCCAGGCCCTGCGGATAGTCACGAACGACGAGTTGGGCGCGGTACGGCGCGGGCTCGAAGCGGCGCTTGATGTGCTGGTGCCTTCGGGTCGGCTGGTTACCATCTGCTACCACAGCCTTGAGGACCGGATCTGCAAGCGCTTCCTGCGCGAGCAGGCAGCGGCAGGCAGGTTTGAGCTGCTCACCCGGCGGGCGGTCCGGCCCGGGCCTGAGGAGCTGGAGCGCAACCGGGCCGCGCGGAGTGCGCGCCTGCGCGCGGCGGAGAAGCGGCAGTGAAGCCCCCGGTCCCCAACGGGAAGGCCACGGTCAGGCGGATGATACTGCCGGTGCTTGGCCTGTTCCTGTTCTTCGGGGTCTACACCTTCCAGCGTCACATGAGTCTGCGGCTGGTCTGGCGGCAGGCCCGGCAGGAGGCGGAGCGCCGGACAGTCGTTGAGGAGCGCGACCGGGTCCAGGCGGAGTTGCAGCAGATGGTCGGGTTCAGCCGGCTGGATTCGGTCTGGGTGAGCGCCGGGCGTCCGGCCTCCACGGGCGGGTTCCGGGCGCACACGACCGAGGTTGTCCGTCTGCCGGCCGCGCCGGTTGACCTGGCCGACAGCCGGCGGTGATGCGATGGGAGGCATGAAGCGCCGGATTCCGCGTCGGCCGAGGGTCCGGCCAACGGTCAGCCTGCTTAACCGGCGCAGTTCGAGGCCGCGGGGAGCCTCGACGCTGCGCTCGCGATTCCGGCTGGGCCGGCGGGCCGGCGTTCCCGGTGGCTGGCGGTCGTTTGTCCTGCTGGTGCTGCTGCTCGGCACCGGCGGGCTGCTGTTCGCGAAGTACGTCCGGATGCAACTGGTCGAGGGCGGCGATTACGAGCGGATCGCGGCCGGGCTGCACCGGGATACGATTCCGCTTTCCGGCAGCCGGGGTCGGATCTACGACCGGTACGACCGGCTGCTGACGGTGAATAGTTCTTCGTGTTCTGTGCTGGTCTGGCCGAAGGATATCCGCCGTCTGGACCAGGCCGACCCGCTGGTGGCATCGGGCAAGGTCCGGCCGCGGGTGGACCGGCTGGCCGAAATCGTCGCCCGGTTCGGGCTGGCCGACGAGGACAGCTTCCGGCTCGAGCTGAAGCGGCGGAACCGCTGGTTCTGTTTCCGGTACGGTGTCAACTACCTGCGCGGGGATTCGCTGCATTCGGCCCTCGTACGCAACCAGCTCCACGATTATACGCTGGTGCGCGAGGAGTACCGGCGGAGCTACCCGTGGGGCGCGGCCTGCGCCAACGTCATCGGGTACGTCCAGCCGGTGGAGCGGCTGGAAGGCCGGGCCGGGCTGGAACGCCAGCTTGATTCGCTGCTGGCCGGGCGGCCGGGCTGGGCGGAGGTGCAGAAGGACCGGCTCGGGCGGCGCCTGCCCGACCCGAGCTACCCGAGGCACGACCCGGCCCCGGGCGCGGACGTCCGGCTGACGCTGGACGCCGACATCCAGCAGGCGGCATTCCGTGCGCTGGGGCAGTCGGTCCGGGAGCACGCGGCCCTGCGGGGTTCCGCGATCGTGCTCGACGTCCGCTCCGGCGCGATCCTGGCGATGGCCGACTACCCGGGCTACGACCCGGCCAACTACGCCGCCGCTTCGATGCGGCTGCATCTGTGTGCCGCGGTCGCGGATGAGTTCGAGCCGGGTTCGAGTTTCAAGATCGTGGTGGCCGCGACCGCGCTGGAGAGCGAACGGGCCGGCGAACTGGTCGCCCGGGCGTGGGATGTGTCCGCCGGCCAGGTGCAGTTTGGGAAGTACACCATCAAGGATGTGCATAATAACGGGGTGCTGGATTTCGATGGGTTGCTGGTGAGGTCTTCGAACGTGGGGTGCGCCCTGCTCTCGATGCAGTTGGACCCCGGGGAGTTCTACCGTACCGCCCGGGCGCTGGGGTTCGGGTACCCGGTCGGCGTGGGGATGCCGGGGGAGACCGGCGGCAGGCTGGACCCGCCCGCCCGGCTGAGTTCTCTCCGTCTGGCCAACATCGCTTTCGGGCAGGGGCTGACGGTGAATCTGCTGCAGTTGGCGGCCGCGTTCGGGACCATCGCCCGCGGCGGGGTGTATGCGCGGCCGTACGTGGTGGCCCGGGCGTGGCAGGGGCAGGATACGGTGTACCGGTTCGACCCGGCAATGTCCCGCCGCGCGCTCTCCCCGGCGACCGCGGCCCGGCTGAAGCGCATCCTCGCCCGCGTGGTGTCGGAGGGTACCGCGCGGAACGCGGCCATCCCGGGCGTGTCCGTGGCCGGGAAGACCGGCACCGCCCAGAAGGTGGACCCGGTCACCCGGAGTTATTCGAGCGACCGTTCCCGGATGAGTTTCGCCGGGTTCTTCCCGGTGGAGGAGCCGAGGTTCGTGGTGGCGGTGATGATTGATGAGCCGCGCGTGGGGAGGTTCGCGAGCGAGGTGGCCTGCCCCGCGTTCCGGCGCATCGGGACCGAAATCACCCGCATCGAGCAGGCCCGGGCGCGGGATGAACGGAGTTTGAACCACAGAGACACAGAGACGGGCAGAGTCTGGTACGGACGGGGCACGGATAGGGAGGGGCCCGGGTGGACCGGGGAGGAGAGGGCGGGATGGGATGGGATGGTCGGAGGAGGCGGGCCCGCCTGCGCGGGGCTCGCGGGCAGGCCGTGAGCTTCGCGCTCCGGGACTTGCTGAGGGATATTCCCTGTTCCGTGCGCGGCGACGACCGGGCGCGGGATGAACGGAGTTTGAACCACAGAGACACGGAGACGGGCAGAGTCTGGTACGGACGGGGCACGGATAGGGAGGGGTCCGGGTGGACCGGGGAGGAGAGGGCGGGATGGGATGGGATGGTCGGAGGAGGCGGGCCGTGAGCTTCGCGCTCCACGACCTGCTGAGGGATATTCCCTGTTCCGTGCGCGGCGACGACCGGGCGCGGGTGCGGGGTATCGCGTATCATTCG
>JAWOIB010000024.1:0-12046 GCA_046484845.1 bacterium | reverse complement strand
CGGGGTCTGGAGCCCGCACGAACTCATCTCAGACGGAGCGAGCGGCGCGCGTTATCCCTGCCTGGCTTCCGACGACGAGGGTGGCGTTCATGTCGCGTGGTCGACCGCTGACGGCAGCGCGGTTCAGTATCGGCGCCGGGCGCCGACAGGAAGTTGGAGCTCGATCGAGACTCCGAGACTCGCGACAGGTGTGGTGACTCCGTCGCTCGCGCCGGGTCAGGCGGACTCGGTTTTTGTGGCGTGGAGCGAAGAGACAAGCATTGGTATCTACGACGTACTCGTACGCGCACGCGGAGGAGCTGAGTGGGGGCAGGTCGAGTACCTGAGTGGAAGGGTTCCTGGCCAGATTTGCACGCGGCCTTCGTTGGCAGCCAACGCTGACGGTGAACTGGTCGTGGGCTGGCAGGCTTCCGTCAGTTCTGTTCCGCAGATTCGCTTTCGTGTGCGAAGTGATACTGCCTGGGGCCCCGTCGAGATTCTGGCCCAGCACTACCACTGTGAGGGGCCGAGTTTGTTTCTTGATTCCCGGGGTGTCACCCACGCACTCTGGTCGCGAGACACACTTGTCAGCCAGAAGACCCTGGCTTACCGTCAACGCAGAGAAGCCGTTTGGCATGATGTGGTTCATCTACCGGGGGCAGGATACCGTCCCTGGCTTGGTTCGGTCCTTGCAGACAGCGCGGGTGGTGTTCACGTGGCCTTCGTTCTTGATACCACTCTAGCCGACTCACAGTTGCTCCACATTCGAGCGGATAGCCTGGGACGGAACTGGTCTGACCCGTACCGCCTCACCGACGCGGTCGGGAAGAGGGAGAACCCGACGTTGTGCCTCGGACCGGATGATGAGCTGGCGGTGGTCTGGACCGATTTCCGATACAGCGGGAGCAACCCCGATGCATTCGTGCGGCGCACCGGGGCGGTGCGAGACGTCGCGGTCACCGCCCTTTTCGTGCCGGACACGGTCGATTCCGTGCGGGACGTGCGGATTTCGGTCGTGGTCTCAAACCAGGGTGAGGTCGCCGAGGACTTCGTTACCTGGCTGTTGATGCCGGACGGGTGGATGGACTCGGTCGTGGTGAGCGGGTTGGGGCCGGGTGGTTCCGATACGTTTGAGTTCGGAGGCTGGACCGCTCACGCGCGGGGAAGGCAGGTCCCGGCCTGTTCAATACCGGTGTTGCCGTACGATACCTGCGCGGCCAACAACGTGTTGCGTGGCGAGTTCTTTGTCCGGGTGGTTGACGTCGCGGTGGAGTCGCTGGCCGCGCCGGAGTTCGCGCGCGTCCTCGATACGGTCCGACTGAATGCGATGCTGTACAACCCGGGCAATGTCGCGGTGGAGGGCTGGTGCCGGTTCGAGGTCGCGGACTCGCTGGCCGGGCTCGTGTTTCTCGATTCCCTGCGGTTCCTGCTTCCGGCCGGGGCCCGTGCTGAGACTGCCGTGAGCTTCGTGCCGGCGGCGAAGGGCAGGTACCGGGCGCGGGCGGCGGTATGCGCCGAGGGGGACATGCGGCCGGAGAACGATACCGGGTCCTGCCGGTTCGAGGTGTACGAGCCGGAAGTCCGCATCAGCGGCATCGTCTCGCCCGGGCCGGTGGTTGATTCGACGGACAGGGTTATCCCGGTGGTGAGGGTTCGCAACAATTCGGCCGAGCCGGTCACGTGCCTGCTGCGGTTGCGGATTGGAGAGCGCTACGCCGACTCCTCGGCCGTGGACAGCCTGTCCCCGGGGGAGGCAAAGGACATCGAGTTCGGCCGATGGACAGCAGAGGCGAGGGGGGAGCAGGCGATTGCCTGTTCGCTGTACCTGTTCCCGGACACGCTTCCCGCAGACGTGAGCCGGGGCGCGACATTCGTGGTGGTGCGAGATGTGGTAGTGGACTCGGTCCTGGCGCCGCGCGGAGAGATGAGAGCCGGCGAGCCGGTCGCGGTCGTGTTCCAGGCCCGGAATGCAGGAACTGATACCGCCCGGTTCGATGCGTTCTGCCGGGTTGAGGGCGAGGATACCACGCTCTTCTCAGCAAGTCAGCCGGTGACGCTTATTCCGGGCCTGTCGGAGCCGGTTCAGTTCGAGGTCGGGCGGCTGGCGCCGGGCCGGTACGCGGCTCGCTGCTCGCTCTACCTTGAGGGCGAGATGCGGCCGGACGACGATACCGCCGGCACCGCGTTCTCGTTGCACGAGGGTGACCTGTGGCTGACCGCGATTGTCGCGCCCGGGGAAGAGGTCGATTCCGGCCCGCCGGTTGTGCCCCGACTGGGGGTGCGGAACACCGGCGAACAGCCGGCAGGGTTCGAAGCGTTCTTCGGCATCGGGGACGGCTACGCGGAGGCTGTGCAGGTTCCGGCGCTTCAACCGGGCCGCGATACGGTGCTGGGATTCCCGGTCTGGTTCCCACACCAGCGCGGCACACATACGCTGGGTTGCTCGCTCATCGCCCTGCCGGACAGCGTGGTCGTCGGACCGCTTACGGGCAGCACCTTTGTCGTGGTGCGCGACGCGGCCGCGGCCGCGTTTGTGATGCCCGGGGAAACAATCCCGGCCGGCCCGGTCGTGCCCGCGGTCCGGTTCAGCAATCTCGGTAATGACGAGGGCCGCGCGGTCGGGCGGTTGTGGGCGGCGGGATACGAGGACTCAACCGATTTCGTGCTGCGCGTGGGCCGGGACACGCTGGTGCGTTTCGCGGCCTGGGACGCCGCACCGGGCAGGTACGAACTGGTGGCGGTGGTGCGCTTCCCGGGAGACATGCGCCCGGAGAACGACACCTGCCGGTTTGCGCTGGTAGTGGACAGCCTGCTGACCCGGAGCTGGCAGCGGCTGGCCGACCTGCCGGCCGGGGCTCCGGCGCGTCCGGTCCGCCGCGGGGCCAGGCTGGTGGCAACCGGACCGGGCCTGTTCGGTCTGCGGGCGTCCGGCACATCGGACTGGCTCCGTTACGACCCGGAGGGCGACAGTTGGCTGGCGCTCGCCCGGCTGCCCGGGGAGCGGGCGGCGCGGGACGGCTCAGCGGTCTGTGCCGGTCCCGGGGATGACCTGTTCCTCATCAAGGGCCGCGGCGGACGCGAGTTCCTGGCCTACCGATCGGAAACGAACCGATGGGACCAACTCGAATCACTACCGCAGGGGCTTCGACCGGTGCGGTATGGGACCGGGATGGCCTGCGTCGCGGGTGACACGGACAAGGTGTACCTGGCTACCGGCGGCGGCCGTCTCGGGTTCCTGGTGTACCTGGTCGGGCCGGGCCGGTGGCACGCCCGCCGGCCGGTGCCGCCCGGTCCGCAGGGCCGCGGGTGTCGTCACGGCACCGACCTGGTCGCTGCCCGGGGGCGGCTGTTCCTGCTCAAGGGCGGGAGCAGCGAGTTCTACGAGTACCTGCCCGCACGGGACAGCTGGTCTGCCCGGGCAGGACTGCCGCCTGCCGCGCCCGGCCGGCACCGCAGGACCCGGGCAGGCGCAGCGCTGGCCGCGGACGGGGATACCGGGGTCTATGCGCTCAGCGGCCGAGGCAACGAGTTCTGGCGGTACGACCTCGACGCGGATGCCTGGACACGGCTTGAGGATGTTTCACTGGGAGATGACCGGCGACGGGTTGGTCGGGGCGCGGCCCTGGCGACCCATGCCGGTGAAGTCTACCTCCTCAAGGGAGGCGGGTGCAACGAGTTCTGGCGGTACGACCCGAAGGCTGAGGCCCGGGGCGGGCCGGGCCGTTCCGGGGTTGCGGTCGCGCCGTCAGTTCCGCCCGGACAGCAGCACACAATCGGGACTATCATCCGTGGTGTGCTGTGTCTGCCCGTTGAGCCCGGGGTTCCATCTTGCGTCATCCGCCTGTTCGACGCCACCGGCCGTAGGGTGATGGACCTGGCTCCGGGGGAGAATGATATCCGCCATCTGAGCCCGGGCATTTACTTCGTGCGCCAGGAATCAGGCGTGATGCATGATGCGCCGGGCGTCCGCAAGCTCGTGATTCAGCGATAGCGGCAGTGCGACCGCCGCGGGTCGTGCCGGATCGTGGTAACCGGGACCGCGGTCCGACCCGACCCCCACCCGCACTCCCCGGGTCGCCCCGGTAGCCGCTCCCCTAGCCGCTCCCGGGGCCGCTCCCGGGGCGGCTGTCCCGACGGTTCCCGGAGCCGCTGCCCGGGTGGCCCGGGTAGCGGCTACCCCGGCGGTTCCCGCAGCAGCTCCCGGAACCGCTACCGGGACGGCTGCCACTACCATCCCCGGGGCGGTCCCGGGGGCGGCCCCCGGGGCGGTCCCGGGGATATCCCCCGGGATGGCCCTCCGGGCGGCCCGGGCAGGTAGGTGGGAATCGCTAATAGCAGGCAATCGCTGAGGTTAGCCCGGAGGCGGTCTGAGCCGCGTGCTGTCAGGCGGTCTTGACCCGGCACCGGGCGTGCTTAGACTGCTTGTGATGGAGTTGCAGTCGCTGGCTGGTTCACCTTTGTTCTGGCTGCTGACCGCGGTCGTGGTCGGCGCGGCGCTGATGTTGTTCTTCTTCTCGACCGACGCCCGACTGAGGCGGCGGCTGGGTCGGTTGCGCAGGCAGGCGGGCGACATTCGGCTGCCTGCCGACGGGCTGACCGGGTCGCCGGGGCCGGTGCGCCGGGCCGCGGAGCGGGCGCTGGCTGAGTTCGATGCCGGGAAGCCCTACGACGCGGCTGGGTTGTTCGAACGGGCGGCGGGGCAGGCGCAGGGACAGGTCCGGGCGGAGTTGATGAACCTGGCCGCGGTCTGCCACCATGTCGGGAACCGCCTGGAGCCGGCGGCTGAGCGGTATGAGCGGGCGGCCGCGCTGGCCGTGGAGGCGGGCGCGAAGCAGGTCGGGGCGGCGGGGTACGCGAACCTGGCCTTGTTGCGGCTGGCGCAGGCGGAGCCGGAGCTGGCCCGGGCAGCGCTGGAGCAGGCGCTGACGCTGGACCGGGAGAGCGGGAACCAGGTCCAGGCCGCGGTCGGGCTGGGCCGGCTGGGGCTGGTGTTCCAGGCGCGCGGGGAGACCGCCCGGGCGCTGGACCTGCACTTGGAGGCGCTGGCAATCAACGAGGCGCTGGATAACCGGCGCGGCATCGCGTACGACCTGGGCCGGATCGGGCTGGCGTACCAGGCGCACGGGGAGCAGGCGCAGGCGCTGGAGTACTACGCCCGGGGGTTGGCGGCCGCGCGTAAGGCCGGGGACCGGGTGACCGCGGGTGAGTTCCTGGGCAACATCGGGCTGTTGCAGTTCGAGCGGGGTGAGAGCGAGGCGGCGTTGGGGAGCCTGCTCGGCGCGCTGGCGCTGTTCGGGGAGATGCGCGATACCGCCCGGGCGGTGAACACGGTCAAGGGCCTGAAGCTGGTCCGCGAGCGGCTGGGCGCGGATGCGTTCGCGGCGGGTTGCCGACGGTTCGGGTTGAAGCCGCCGGAGCTGGCCCGGCTGGCAGGGCTGTTGGAGCGGATCAGCGGCGAAGACGCGCCGGGCCCGGTGGCCGGGAAGCCGGCGCGTCCGACCGGGTCGGGCTAGCTTTTCAGCGCGGCCAGCGCCTTTTCGAACAGTTCTTCCGGCGCGCTCCAGACGAGTCTGGCTTTCACCCCGACGAGCAGCTTCCTGGCCTGCGCCAGCACCGCGGCGGGCGCGACCACCAGCACCGGGATGTGGTGGACGGTGCAGGCGAGCAGGAAGTCGCTGGGCTTCTGGGTCAGTTCGACCGGCGCGACCAGCTTGTGCAGCGGGGCGACGACCAGTTTGAGGTTGTCGCGCGGCGACAGCAGGCCGACGTACTTGCCGTGGCTGTCCCAGCCGTTCGAGAGCGGGAGGGTGTTGATGCCGAGCGCGGTGCAGTAGCTCAGGAACATCGGGTCGGTGCCTTCAAGGTAGCCGATCGTGGTCTTCTTCTTCATAGTTGTCCTCCGTTGAGAATGATACCGGCAAAAGGCCGGTTGTCCAAGCCCGGCGTTGCCGGGGCCGCGGTCCGGGCGCGGGGAGGCTTCCGGGCCGGACGCGGGCGCGCCGGCGTTGTTCAGTAGACGATGATGACGCCGGAGCGGATAACCCGGACGCGGACCCGGCGCACGCCGCCGTTCTGGCGGACGTAGACCCGGATGCGGTAGTTGTAGCCGCGGGACGGGTCGGGCCGGTCCGCAGTCTCCGGCGTGGGACCGCGCAGGCCGCCGGGTTCCCAGGCGATAATCGTTTTCGGGGTCGGGCGCAGGCTCTTGCGCCGGCCGGCCCAGACCGAGACGAGCAGTTCGATGAGCGCGTCTTCGTCCTGGCGGAAGCTGTGGCGGTCGTCGGCGGACATGCCCCGCGAGATGAAGCCGCCGACCTCGACATGGGAGTGGAAGCTGCCGAGGAAGCGGCCGTGGAGCTCCGCGGCCAGTTCCCGCCGCCGCTTCTGCATTTCGCGCTCGTCGAGGGTGACCCGGTAGCGGGTCTTGGTGCCGCCGCGGTAGTAGCGGGCGTGGCGGACGGTGAGCCGGCGTTCGGCGTCGATGATGCCGTACAGGAATCCGAATGTCTCGCGCTTGTGACGGACGTCGTAGCCTTGCCGGGCCAGCCGGCAAAGCTCCCGCACCGCCTCTTCCTTGAAGAGGATCGGCGGGGTGAATGCGGCCGGGGCGGCAGGCACGCGCGGAGGATACGCGGCCCGGTCGGGATGTCAAGCGCCCGTGCGGCACGCGGGTTTGACAGCCGCCCGGTTTCGGCTAGAAGTATCAGGTATGGTAGACCGTCGGCAGCCGACCGAACCCGACCGCGTCGGGATGACAGCCGCGATTTCCGCGGCCCGGGCCGGCATTGTCGCCGGCCAGACGCCGTTCGGGTGCGCGATTGCCCGTGACGGTCGGGTGCTGGTCGCAGGCCACAATACGGTGTGGCGGGACGGTGACCCGACCCGGCATGCGGAGGTGAACGTCATCGGCGCGGCCTGCCGGGAAGCCGGGAGCATTGAGTTGTCGGGCACAACGCTGTACGCGACCTGCGAGCCTTGCCCGATGTGTTTCTCGGCCGCGCACTGGGCGCGGGTGAGCCGGGTGGTCTTCGGGGCTTCGATTGAGGATGCCCGGGCGGCCGGGTTCAACGAGCTGGCGATACCGTCGCAGCGGTTGCGCGAGCTGGCCGGGACCGGTGTCGAGTTGGTGGCCGGCTTGATGGCGGACGAATGCCGGGAGCTGTTCCGGTACTGGCAGGAGCTGGGGCGGAGCCGGCCGTATTGAGCGCAACGGGTTGCCGTTGACCGGACTTGGGTGAGTTAGAAAGGAGTTGTGATGAAAGTCAGGTTGGCTCCGGCCCGCGGGTGGGCCGGCAGGTTCCGGGTCGGGTTCGTATTTGAGGACACCGATGTCATCAGCGGGCTGGGGAAGGCCGAAGCCGCCGGGCTGCTGTCCGTGGCGGCGGAGGAGAACTTCCGTGGGCAGTTCAAGCGGGTGACCGTGCTCCGGACCGGCAAGAGCCGCCAGCGGCTGGTGCTGGCCGGGCTGGGCAAGCGGAAGGAATTCGGGGTTGACCGGGTGCGGGTGGCGTCCGCCCGGGCGCTCAAGGCCGCGGAGGAGATGGGCGCGGAGGAACTCGGCCTGCTGCTGCCCGGGACGGGCTTCGCGCCCGGGACCCCGGCCGCTTTCCTGTCCGCCGCGGTGGAAGGCGCGCTGCTCGGCGGCTACCGGTATGTCGAGCACCGCCGGGTGAAGGATGACGAGTCGCGGCCCCCGGCCTGGTTGACGCTGCTGGCGCCGTCGAGGCCGACGCCCGCGCTGGAGAAGGTGGCGGTCGAGGCGGGCGCAGTGGCCGAGGCGACCTGTTACGTGCGGGACCTGGTCAATGAGCCGCCCAGCCAGAAGGCGCCGGAGATGATGGCCGAGCTGGCAGCCTGGCTGGCGAAGCCGGGCCGGATTACGGTCGAAGTGTTGCGCAGGGACGAACTGGTGCGGCGCGGGATGAACGGCATCCTGCGGGTCGGTGCGGGTTCGCATGAGCCGCCCTGTCTCGTGCACATGGTCTACAGCCCGGTCCGGAAGGCGAAGCGCCGGGTGGTGGTGGTCGGCAAGGGCGTGACCTTCGATTCCGGCGGGCTGAACCTGAAGCCCGGTCCCTCGATGGACGGGATGAAACAGGATATGGCGGGCGCGGCCGCGGTGTTCGGGCTGTTCAAGCTGTTGGGCGAGGTTGATGTGGCGGTCGAGGTGCACGGCCTGACGCCGCTGGTCGAGAACCTGCCTTCCGGGACCGCCCAGAAGCCGGGCGACGTCATCCGTCATTACGGGGGCAAGACTTCCGAGGTGCTGAACACCGATGCCGAGGGTCGGTTGATACTGGCTGACGCGCTGGCCTATGGCTCGACGCTCAAGCCGGACCTGATGCTGGACATCGCGACCTTGACCGGGGCGGCGGTGGTCGCGGTGGGGGATGAGTATACCGCGCTGCTCGGGACCGCGCCGGCGGCAATCGACCGTATCATCGCGCTGGGCAGGGACCAGGGCGAGTTCTTCTGGCAACTGCCGCTGGCGGAGCGTTATCGGGCGCACATCGCCAGCAAGGTGGCGGATATCAAGAACATCGGCAAGCCGATGAACGCGGGCACAATCGTTGCCGGGCTGTTCCTGAAGGAGTTCGTGGCCGGGGGCACGCCCTGGGTGCACATGGACATCGCCGGACCGGCGTTCACCAGGGAGGGTTGGGACTACGCGCCGGCCGGGGCGACCGGCGTGCCGCTCCGGACGCTGTTCGCCTACCTGCGCAGTCTGTAGGGCAGGGTTCCTGCCCGCGGCCGGTTGACGCCGCGCCGGACCGGCCTATGATAGATGGAAGTGAGTTCCATTTATTCTGACGCGGAAATCCGGGCGGCGCTTCATGCGGACGGTTTGAAGGCGACGCCCAGGCGGCTGGCGGTTGCCCGGCTGTTGTTCGCGACCGGGAAGGCGCTGACTTCCGAGGAGGTCCACGCCAGGCTGCGGTTGCGGCTGGACCGGCTTGGACTGCAGACCGTGTACCGGGTGCTGGAGGAGCTGGCCGGGGCGGGGCTGCTGGCCCGGGTCGAAAGGCCGGACCGGGTGCGGAGCTACGCGGCCTGTCGCGCGGAGCCGAATACTCACCACCACCATATCGTCTGCACGCACTGCGGCCGGGTGGACGTGGTCGAGTGCGGGTTCCCGGCCCGTCAGCGCCGGGGGATCGAACAGCGCACCGGGTTCCGGGTGAGCGGTCACACGATGCAGGTGTCGGGCCTCTGTCCGGATTGCCGCGGGGACAGGTGATGGTGCGTCGCGTCCTGCACGAGCTGGGGCATCACCTGCCCTGGACCCTGGGCGGGGCGGTGCTTGGAACCCTCCTGCTGCTGCCGCTGGGACGACTGCCGCACGAGGTGTCGCACCGGCTGTTCGCGGCATTCCACCCGCTGCACGTGCTGGCGAGCGCGATGGCGACCTCGGCGATGTACGGCCTGTACCGCCGGGGCGAGGGACGGCGGCCCCCGTTCTGGCTGCTGCTGCTGATAGGGTACACCGGGGCGGTCGGCATCGGCACGCTTTCCGATTCGCTCATCCCGTACCTGGGCGAGCGGCTGCTGGGACTGCACCACGCCCGCGCCCACATCGGGTTCATCGAGCTGTGGTACCTGGTGAACCCTGCCGCCCTGCTCGGGGTGCTGTTCTCTTACTTCCGGCCGACCACGAAACTGCCGCATTCCGCCCACGTGCTGCTGAGCACGATGGCTTCCCTCGCGCACATCGGGATGGCTTTCGACGGGACGCTGCCCGCCATCAAGTACCTCGGGTTGCTGCTGTTCCTGCTGCTGGCGGTCTGGATTCCCTGCACGTTCTCAGACATCGCGTTCCCGCTGCTCTTCGTTCGACCGGGCAGGCAGCCGGCCGGGTAATCAGTCGGGCTTGTCGCCGGGCCGGCGCGCGTCCTCGATGATTTCTTCCACGCGCCGTTTCTCGCTGCTGCCGGCGGCGAGACGTTCGACGCGCTCGAATTCCGCCCTGATGACGGTGCCGAATTCTTCGACTTCCTCGAGGCAGCGCTTGCCCGAGGCGTAGGCGTACTGGCGCAGCAGGCGAAGCAGTGATTCGTAGGGTTCATCGGAGGTGTACCGGCTCAGGGTGTAGCGGGCCACGTAGGAGCCGCAGCCGTTGCACTTGACGTAGACGCGCACCGGCTCACCGGTGCGGATGTGGACGAGGTTGGTAACGCTTGTCGAGCCGCATTTCATGCACTGGTCGGCTTTGGCAGCTTCCATGGTGCCTCCCTAGTTGTAACCGAGCAGCCGGGCGAGCCCCAGCACTCCGAAGATGACGATCAGGAGCCCCGCCGCGGACACGATAATCCCGACCCGCGCCATCGTCCGAACCGAGAACAGTCCGGAGCCGTAGGCGATGGCGTTGGGCGGGGTGGATACCGGCAGGACCATTGAGACCGAGACCCCGATCGCGACCGCCAGCACCGGCACGGTCGGGTGCGGGGCGAGGCCGGCGACCAGCGGCAGGAGCAGGGCCGCGGCCGAAGTGTTGCTGATGAAGGTCGTCACGACCATTGCGGTCGCGGTCAGGGCAGCGGTGAGCAGCAGCGGGTTCACGCCCTCCAGCCTGACCAGCGTCAGCACCCAGTCGGTGAGCCCCGACCGCTGGATCGCGACCCCAAGCGAGAGTCCGCCGCCCATCAGGATCAGGACGTCCCAGCCGACCCGGCCGAAATCCTGTTTGTCCAGGATGCGCAGGCCGGTGAACACCAGTGCGGGGATTATCGCCACCACCGCGCTGGGCAGTCTATGGAGTTCGGCAGTGAGCCAGAGCAGGACGGTGACCGCGAAGGTTACGACGATGGTCCACTGCCGCCGGTCGAGCGGGGCGTGCTCAACCGGCGGCAGCGTGACCGCCCGGGCGCGGGCGGGAAAGAGCCGGAGCAGCAGCCACCAGAGGAAAAGGAATAAGACGGAGGTGACCGGCAGACCGATGGCCATCCAGCGGATGAAGCTGAGTCGGATGCCCTGTTCGGCCAGGATCCCGAGCGCGATGGCGTTGGGCGGCGTGCCGATGGGCGTGGCAACCCCGCCGATGTTGGCGGCAAAGGGAATGCCGATGATCAGCGCAATCCGGAAGGGGTCGCCGGGTTCGAGCCGGCGGATGATTGTCAGCGCCAGGCCGACGAGCAGCGCGGTCGCGGCGGTGTTCGACATCCACATCGAGAGCAGCGCGGCGACCAGCATCATCCCAAACAGGACCCGTCGCGGGTTCGAGCCGGTGCGGCCCAGGATTTCCCGGGCAAGCAGGTCGTCCAGTCCGTACTTGTCGAGCGCCTGCGAGAGCACGAAGCCGCCGAGAAAGAGCATTATCACCGGGTCGAACAGCGGCGCGAAGAAGACCTGGATGCCGATGTTGAGCGGGCCGGTCAGCAGCAGTGTCGATAGCAGGACGATCAGGAAGGAGGTTGCGAACAGCGGAATCGCCTCGGTGACCCACAGCCAGGTAGCGACCGCGAGAATCGCGAGACAGCGTTTCGCCGGTTCCGGGATACCGGGAATCGGTGCCAGGTAGGTGGCGATGCCGAGGCAGAAAGCCAGCCCGGTTTGGATGAGGCGTTTGCGCTCGAAGCCGATGTCAGGCAGGGCTATTCCTCCGGATTAACCAGCGCAAACGCCGTCAGCCGCGTGCCGCGCACCGTGCCCTGCCACACCGGCCGCAGGAAACGGCGGAGCTCAGGGTAGGTCGGCTCCAGCAGCAGGATATCGTTCTCTTCATGGGATACCAGGTGGGTCATGCCGTGTCGGCCGACCGGGTCGTCAAGGTTGGCCCAGTCGGTCAGGCACAGCGCGCGCTTCTTCGATTCCATCAGGAGGGCAGGCGCCCAGCTGCCGGCGAGCACCGCCCGGTCGGGTAGAACTGCGTCGAGTTGTCGGGAGTAGCGGACCATGTCGTGGGTGCGGTTGTGGTGCCACCGGGAGAACTGGGCCAGGTCGAGCCGGAACGACAGCAGCAGGAACAGTCCTGCGAGCGCGAGCCGGCCGACCGGCGGCCGGACCGTAAGCCCCGCGCGCAGCAGCCGGGTTGCGCCGAGTGAGACCGCCGCGAGTAGCGGGGCGGTTCCGA
>JAWOIB010000021.1:0-11414 GCA_046484845.1 bacterium | reverse complement strand
CCACGGGCTCCGCGCTGGTCCTCGCGCTGGCTGTTGTCGGCCTGCTCGTTCTGCCTGCCTCGGCCCAAACCTGGGTTGCTCGGTACGACGGCCCGGCCGGGGACGAGGACGCCGCCCGGGCCATCGCGGCCGACGCCGAGGGCAACGTCTATGTCACCGGCGCCAGCTGGGGCGACGGCACCGGCAACGATTACGCTACCGTCAAGTATGGACCGGACGGTGCCGAGCGCTGGGTTACCCGGTACGACGGCCCGGCCGGCGGAAGCGACGAGGCAACCGCCATCGCGGTGCGGGGCGACCGGGTCGCGGTCACCGGCGGCAGCGCCGGGCCGGACCTGTCCACCGACATCCTGACCGTGGTTTACGACCTCGACGGCAATGAACTCTGGACCGCCCGCTACAACGGCCCGGCCGACGGCAACGACCAGGCACTGGCGATCACGATTGACCCGGACGGCAACGTCATCGTCGCCGGCTACTCCACCGGCTCCGACATCCTCTGGGATATGGTCACCGTCAAATACGACCCGGAAGGCGCCGAACAATGGGTCGCCCGCTACTCAACCGATGACGAAGACTACGCCATCGCGGTCGCGACCGACCCGGCCGGCAACATCTACGTCACCGGCCCCAGCGGCTGCCCGTACACCTTCGCCTGGGACTACCTGACTATCCGCTACTCGCCGGCGGGCGCCGAACAATGGGTCGCCCGGTACAACGGCCCCGCCGACGAACACGACGAACCCCGAGGACTGGCGGTGGACGCCGCCGGCAACGCCTACGTCACCGGCGGCAGCAACCGGCCCGGGACCAACGCCGACTTCACCACCATCAAGTACAGCCCGGCCGGCGAAACGCTCTGGCTCCGGCGCTACGACGGCCCGGTCAACGGCGCGGACTGGGGCAACGCCATCGCGCTCGACCCGGCCGGCAACATCTACGTTACCGGCTCCAGCCAGGACGCCGCCACCGACGTGGACTACGCCACGGTCTCCTACTCCCCGGACGGCACCCAGCGCTGGGTCGCCCGGTACGACGGCCCATCGAGCGGCCACGACGAAGCCCGGGCTATCACCGCCGGCGAGACCGGGGTCTACGTCACCGGCGCCAGCTGGGGCGACGGCACCCGGACCGACTACGCCACCATCAAGTACGGTCTCGACGGCGGCCTGTACTGGGTCGCCCGGTACGACGGCCCGGCAGGCCGGTTCGACGAGGCGGCCGCGCTCACGCTCGACGGCGCGGGCGGGGTCTGCGTCACCGGCTCCAGCCAGGGCTCCAGCACCGGCACCGATTACGCCACGGTCCGGTACCCGGTTGTAGGCATCGCCGAGCCCCGGCCGGCGGTCCTCCCGGCCGCGGGCGGGCAAGCGACCGTCGCCCGGGGGGTGCTCTACCTGCCCGCTCGGGACGGGGACCGGCCGGTCCTGCTCGACGCCTCGGGGAGGCAACTGCGCGAACTCCTGCCGGGAGCCAACGACCTCTCGCGCCTCGCGCCCGGGGTCTACTTCGTCCGCTCCCGGTTGGCCGCGCCCGGACGGCCGGCGGTCTCGAAGCTTATCATCGGCAGGTAACTTTGACCACACCCGCCGCGCCGGCCGATCCGCCTCCCGGCATCACCGCCGGCGCGCGCACCGCTTTCCGGCTCGAGTACAAGTTCATGACCTCGGTCAAGCTGCTGCCCGAACTCCGGGCAGCGATGCTGCCCTGGCTCAGGTACGACGACTTCACCGCCTCCCGGCCGGACCGGCAGTACACCGTCCGGAGCATCTACTACGACAACCGCCGGTTCGACTGCTATGAAGAGAAAGTCGAGGGCTTCACCTTCAAGCGCAAGCTGCGTATCCGGGGCTACGACCAGCCCGGACCGGACAGCAAGGTCTTCCTCGAAATCAAGTACAAGAACCAGGACTACATCGGCAAGAGCCGGGCGCCGGTACCCTGGGAACGGCTGCCGGCGGTGTTCGACACCGGCCGGGTGCCCGGGCTCGGTGCGCCGTTCGACCCGGGCAGCCCGGCCGCGGCCGCCGCCCACCGGTTCCTCTACCACTACCATCGGCGGCGGATGCTGCCGGTCGTGCTGGTTGCCTACGAACGCGAGGCATTCTACAGCCGGTTCGACCGCACCCTCCGGATCACCTTCGACAAGAACGTCCGCAGCCGGCTCTACCCGGAGCTCGGCTCGCTCTACGTTGACCGGGGCGCGAGGTTCGAGACGCCCGGCCTGTTCGTGCTCGAAATCAAGTTCTTCGGCAGCCTGCCGCGCTGGGTGCGGGACATCACCACCCGGTTCGACCTGCTCCGCGTCGCCAACTCCAAGTACGCGCTCGGCATCGACTGCCAGCGCGTCGAGAAGAAGTTCCTGCGCGGCGTCGGCCACCGGGGCGAGTGCTTCGCCCCGACTGCGCCGCCCCGCGCGCCACGGTGTGTCGCATGAACCGCCCGCTGCCCGACCACGAGGAGTCGCCTCCATGACGGAATTGCTCAGCAACATCACCCAGGACCTCAACCTGCTCCCGCTTCAGGCGCCGGTTGTCCTCGCCAAGATCGCGGTGGCGTTCATCTGCTCCTTCTTCATCGCGTTCATCTACCGCAGGACCTACCGCGGGCCGGGCTACTCTGTCGCCTACACCCACACGCTCATCCTGCTTTCGATGGCGACCGCGGTCGTCATCATGGTCATCGGCAACAACCTCGCCCGGGCGTTCGGGCTGGTCGGGGCGATGTCCATCGTCCGGTTCCGCCACGCGGTCAAGAACACCCAGGACATCGTCTACGTCTTCTTCGCGCTCGCGGTCGGGATGGCGGCCGGGGTCGGGTTCTACACCATCGCCATCGTCGGCACGCTGTTCATCAGCCTGGTCGTGTACCTGCTCGCCCGCTCCCGGCTGGGCACGCCCCGGCGCAACGACTACCTGCTCCAGTTCAACTCCCGCTCGACCCGCGACCCCGACCCGCCCTGGCTCGCGGTGCTGACGAAGCACTGCCGCAAGCTGACCCCGATCAACGTCCGCACCCTCGGCGACACCGACATGATCGAGCTGTCCTACTACGTCCGGCTCCGCGACCCCACGCGCGGCAACGCACTCATCGAAGAGCTCAACCGCGCGCCCGGCGTCGAGACGGTCAACCTGTTCTTCGACGAAGAGCAGATCTGAACCGGCCCGGGTTGCCCGCCGGGCCTGCCCGGCTATACTGCCAGTATGCTGAACGCCCGTTGCCTGTTCGCGGCCGCGCTGATGCTAACGGTCCCGGCCGCCGCCCGGCCGCTGCTTCGGGCCGCGGACCTTACGCTCGGCCTGCGCCACGAGCCCGGGGTGGAGACCCGCCTGCCGCTCGCGCTCTCGGCCACACTGGCCCCTCTGCCGTCCCTGCGCGCGTCCGGCGCGCTGGGCTTCAACCTGGCGCGCCCGCCGCTCCCGGACCGGTTTGCGCTTGAGACGGGCTGGACCCCGCTTCCCCGGCTCGAACTGGCCGCAGGTACGGTCCTGCGCCGCTGGCCGGCCTGGCGCGCGGGGGAGAACACCGCATTCCTTTCCGCCCGGGTCGAAGCCCTGCCCCGCCTCGCGCTCGAAGCGGGCATCGCTCGCCGGGTGCCCCTGCTGGACACGACCGGCTGGTGGTTGCCCTTTGCCTGGGGCGGTGCGCTGGCCGAGTGGAACCTTGTCTATGGCATCGGCTGGCAGGTCGTTGACCGGCCGGGGTTCGGACTCCGGGTCGAAACCGGTAACTGCGAGCCGCTGGCTATCCGCACCCCGGACCTGCTCAACCTGGTTGTCCGGGCCGAGAAGCGGTTGCGGCCGGGACTGACCGGTATCGCCCGGCTGGCTGGTGAGGCAAAAGGGTTTTCGTCGGTGCTCGCCGCCTTCGGCGCGGTCGAACTGGAGATCGGGGTACGACATGAGTTTTGAGAGCAAGTCTTTGGCCTCGCTGGTTCGCTGTCTTGTCGCTTTGCTCGCGGTCCTGTCCTGCGTGGTCTGCAGCCTGCCCTGGCGCGAGGCGTTCTTCTACCCGACCGTCGAACAGCGGGTCAGCGAGAGCCTTGCCATGCTGGCAGAAAACCCTGTCGAGCCACCGGACCTCGACCCGGAGCGGTTCCGGTTCGCGCTGTTCGGCGACCCGCACGTCGGCAAGACCGATTTCCACCGTCTCGACCGGTTCCGGGAGGAGATAGGCGCCCGAGGGATTGACTTCGTCTGCGTGGTCGGAGACCTGACCGACAACGGCATTGAGCCCGAGGTCCTGCTGACCCGCGAGCTGTTCGACAGTTTCGGGGTCCCGGTGTACGCCGTGCCCGGCAACCACGATCTGTGGTCCGCCGGCGGGTGGGAGCTTTTCAAGGATCATTTCGGCCCGGGGAACAAGTCCTTCCGGGCCGGACCGGTGCGCGTCATCCTGTTCGATACCTCCTGCGGCACCGTCGGCCCGACCCAGTTCGAGTGGCTGGAGCAGGAGCTGGCCCGGCCCGAGGCAATCAAAGTGATTGGCGCCCATTACCCGCTCTACACCACCGAGTTCGCGGGCATCTCCCGGCTTCCGAGCGAGGCGGAACGCTACCGGCTGTCTGCGCTCCTACGCGACGCCGGGGCCTGGGGACTGGTCTCCGGCCACATCCACGGGTTTGAGCTCAAGGAGTCGGCCGGAGTCCGCTATTTCGTCTGCGGCGCGATGCGGCAGAAGATGTCTTTCGGCCCGCCCGGATACCTGCTGCTGACCTTTGAGTCCGACAGCCTGTCCTGGGAGTTCGTGCCGCTGGACTAGCGGGCCGGGGTGACCGCCGGCCCGTCCGGCACCAGCGCCTCGTCGCCCGACACCAGGCTGATGTCATACACCGCCCCGGTGCCGTCCGAGGTCACGAACAACAGCGTGAACTTGTAGTTCCCGGCGATCGAGTTGCGCAGGTCATTCATCAGCGTGAAAACCTTCAGGTGCTCGCGCCGGTCCCGGAGCAGCCAGCAGGCCAGCGCCGGCAGGTACTCATCGAACTCCGCCCGGCCCGCGAAGATGCCGCGTGAGACCTCCCGGAAGTCCATCAGCCGGGGTCCGGTCCCGCGGTCCAGCCAGCCCAGCCCGGTCGGGATGTCCGCGAAAGGCCAGATAACCGTCTCGTACCCGAGCGACAGCGAGTCGTTGAGGAACTCCGCCATCTCCCCCAGCGCCCGCGCCAGCCGCGAGCCCGGGTAGTTGATGTCGCCCAGCGGCCGGAGCGTATCGCCGTTGGCGTAGTAGTACTGCCGGCCGGGATAGCTCAGGGTCAGCGCCGGGTTCATCTCGCCGTGATCTCTGGCGTACACGACCTCGCCGGCAAGGTCCAGGTCGTTGGCGGTGAACCCGTGGCCGAGGTGGTGCAGGAAAACCAGCGCGTTCGACAGCCCGGCCCGGCGCACGTTGTTCACCACCCGGGCGTCCACCCCGGCGTAGCGGTGGTAGGTTCTGAGCAGCGGCGGCAGCCCGGCGACGAGCGCGACCGCGGTCAGCACCGGCCAGGCCCGGCCCGCAAACCGGGCCACGCCCCGGTCGGTGACCTGCTGCCCGAAGGTCCGGCGCAGCAACGGGCCCAACTCCTCCACCCCGCGCACGGTCAGCAGTATCAGAGCCGGCACCGCCTCGTACACGAACCGCGGCCCGAAGCAGATATTATGGAACCAGTAGAAGAAGTACCCGAAGAGCAGGCACAGAAACCAGACCGCCATCAGCCAGTCCTCGCGTCGCCGGGTCCCGGCCGCGAACGGCACCAGCACCGGCAGCAACGCGGCCAGCGGCCACTCGTACAGGAACTTGTTGACCTGGTTCAGGTTGTTGCCGGTGTGAACCAGCCCGCGCAGCGGGGTGTGCTGCTCGCCCCAGCCGCTCTTGCCGAACCCCAGCTCGTGACCATGCCCCCATTTCACGACATACCCGAAGGTCAGGAAATCGCCGTTGGTCAGCCGGTTGTACACCAGCACCAGGCTTGCCACCGCCCCGCCCGCCAGCACCATCAGCAGGAACCGCGGCAGCAGCCGGGGCTCCCGCCCCAGCCGGTACAGCCCATAGCCCGCGAACGGTACCGCCACCGCCACCGCGGTGAACGGCCGGACGTTCGCGACCAGCCCGATGAACACACCGGCCAGCACTGCCTGATGCCAGCGGCCCGACCGCAGCGCCCGCAGGTAGAACAGCACGAACAGCGTAGCGAACAGCAGCGCGCTCGCCCCGTTCATGTATTCCGAGGACATATTGAAGATGAACGGGGTGACGCAGGCCAGCACCCCGGCGAGCCGGCCGGTGCGCTCGCCGTAGAGCTCGCGGCCGAGCAGGTAGATCACGGGCACGGTCAGCGCGCCCAGCAGCGGGTTGGTCAGCCAGGGTATTCCCAGCAACACGAACGGTACCATCAGCAGCGAATGCAGGAACGGGTACTGCGAGTACCAGCGGCCGTTGTTGATAATGTGGTCGTAATCGAAGAACGCCGGGAAGCGCGGCGAGTCCAGGAGAAGCCGGCCGGTCGCGAAGATCCTCGCCTGGAATAGCTGGGCGATCGAATCCTGGATGCGGGGCATGTGCTGGAACACGAAAAACGAAATCAGGTTGGTCAGCACCAGCGTGAACCCGAACAGCAGCAGCATGAACCGCCATTTCGACATCCCTGCCAGCCGGTCCCAGGCCCGCTCCATCGGCTGGTCCAGGAACGCCAGCTGCCGGTAGAACCCGGCCAGGAACAGCACCAGCCCGGCGCCGGCCAAGACCAGGTAGAACGTCATCTTGGACCCGGTTTCCCAAGACGGCGTCTTCGTGTGCTCCCACGGGAACAGCGACACCGCCAGCACGAACACCGCCGCGGCCAGCGGCACCCCGAACCGCGGCTCCCGCCAGGGCCGGGCCAGCGCCTGCCGGAACCGCCGGCTGGTCAGACCCAGCCCGAACAGCACAAGCGGCAGGCCGAGGTTCACGAACCAGACGGGGAAGAAGAAAAACTGCTGCTCGCCCATCCCCGGGAACCGCAGGTACGCCTGCCAGTGGGCGGCGAAGATGTAGTCGCCGTTCCAGTTCGCCAGCGCTGCGACCGCCATCAGCGCCAGCCCGACAACGGTCAACGCCCACTGGACCGCGGGCGCCTGTTCTGCCGGGTCCGGTCTCGCCGGGGCCTGGCTGGTTTCGGTCTGCCGTTTCTTCTTCGTATGCGCTCCTCGCGGCCGGGCGGTCGCCGCCCGGCCATTTCTCCCCGATTATAGAACCAGCGGCGTGCCGGTCAACCGGCCGCCTTGACTGTCCCCGGCCGACCGCTAAGATGGCCAGTGAGCATTCCGCGGGAAGACTTCTCTGCCCTGCCGCTCAACCCCGGGCCGGAAGCGGTGGACCCGCTCGGACTCGAAAGCCTGCGCCGGGTACTGGCCGCCCGGGAGCCCGGCTCCGAACTGCTCGAGCTCGCCGACGAAGACCTGCTCACCCGGCTCGGCATCATCCAGCCGACCAACGGCCGGCACATCACCGTCGCCGGCCTGCTGCTCGTCGGCCGCGAGGACGCGCTCCGCGCCGAGCTCCCCGGCCACGAAGTCATCTACCTACAGATGACAAACGACACCGAGTATGAGCGCCGGCTCGACACCCGTCGGGCGCTCCTCGCGCTCATCGAACAGCTCGACCAGGCCATTGAACCCCACAACAAGGTCTTCACGCTCAAGTCCGGGCTGTTCCATTTCGAAATCCCGGACTTCCCCAGAGAAGTTTACCGCGAGGCGCTGCTCAACGCGCTCGTCCACCGCGACTATTCCCGCAACGCCTCAGTATACCTGCGCCATTACCCGGACCGCCTCCAGCTCTCCAGCCCGGGCGGGCTGTACGGCGGGGTGACGCTCGACAACATCCTCGGGCACGAGCCGGTAACGCGTAACCGGCTGCTCGCCGAAATCCTCCAGCGCATCCGGCTGGTCGAGCGGGCCGGGATGGGCGTCCGGCGGATGTACCACATCATGCTCGCGTTCGGCAAGGAACCGCCCGCCTGGGAAGCGGACGACGACTACGTCCGGGTCAGCCTGCGCAGTGGCCGGACCGCAACCGGGCCGGGCGTGGACGAAACCTTCGCCCGGTTCGTGGCCGACGAAGGCCGGGCCGGCCGCCCGCTCACCCTGCAGGACCTGCTGGTGCTCAACTGGCTCAAGCGCAACCGGGAAATCGCGCTGTCCGATGTCGAGCGCCTGCTCCAGCGCGGCGAGGCCGAGGCGCGCGAGGCGGTCAACGCGATGGCCCTGCGCGGGCTTATCGAGCCCTTCGGCCAGAAGGGCGGCCGGGTTCACCGCCTCAGCAACCGGGTTTACTCCCGGCTCTCCACCTGCGTCAGCTACACCCTGTTCCGGCGCGCGGAGGCGGCCTTCGCCGAGAACACCATCATGAACTACCTCGAGGAAATGCCCAAGGACCGCAGGTACGTCTCGAACGAGATTGTCCGCACCCTGCTCCGGGTCAGCCCGGACCAGGCCCATTACCTCCTCTCCCGGCTGGTCAAGAAGAAGCTGCTCCAGATGCGCGGCCGCGGCCGCGCCACCCGCTACTACAAGACCGGCCAGCTCAACGTCTTCGACTAGCCGGCCGCGCAGCCATCCAGCTCGACGCTAAGTTCCCCCTGCGCGGTCACCGCCTCAGTCCCAATACCCGCAACCTGTCAGCGGCCCCGGCTTCCCGCTGCACTTCGGGCAGGACCCGCCATCCAGCCACGGCTCGATGACGTGCGCCCGCGACATACCGGTACCAGCATGGTCGTGGGAACTGTGGGCGTCAGGCTTGTGGTCAAGGCCCAGAGTCCGGCCGGGCTCATCGGTCAGAGCCAGCGACGGCGGTGAAAGTAGTGGACCATACCCAGCGCGACAGCGGCCATCACGCCGAGGACGATGAAGTAGCCCCACCGCCATCTGAGCTCGGGCATGAACCCGAAGTTCATCCCATAGATGCCGGCGATGAAAGTGAGCGGGATGAATATCGTCGCGATAATGGTCAGGACCTTCATCACTTCGTTCATCCGGTTGCTGATGCTCGAGAGGTAAAGGTCGAGCAGGCCGGAAACGGTCTCGCGGTGTGACTCGACGGTCTCGATGACCTGGACGGTATGGTCATAAACATCGCGTAGATAGGTGACCGTCAACGGGGAGACGAGCGCTGACTCGGCACGGAGCAATGCGCTGACCGCTTCCCGCAGGGGCCAAACCGAACGACGGACAGCGGTGAGTTCCCGTTTGAGCGCGTGGATATCCGAAAGAAGCTCGCGACTGGGGTCAGCCGCCAGGCGCTGTTCAATCTCCTCGACCTGCTCGCCGTAGAGTTCGAAAACCACGAAGTAATTGTCCACAACCGCGTCGAGCAGGCTGTAAAGCAGGTAGTCGGCGCCTGCGCCGCGGATGCGGCCCTTGCCCGTGCGCAACCGGGCCCGAATCGGCTCGAACACGTCTCCGGCCTGTTCCTGGAAGGAGATGACCCAGTGAGCGCTAAGGACGAAACTGACCTGTTCGGAGACGAGCCTCCCGGCATCGTCACGAGAGAGCATCCGGACCACAAGGTAGGCGTAGTCGCCAAAGTCCTCAACTTTGGGGCGCTGAGAGGTGTGGACAATATCCTCGATCACGAGCGGGTGGATGTTGAAACTGGCGGCAAGCTTCTCGATCCGCTCGACATCATGTACGCCATCAACGTTGAGCCAGGTGAGGGTTGGCGTGTCGCGGTAGGAGAAAGCGTCTTCGACCGCGGCGAGATGACGCTCCTCCAGCTTCTCGTTGTTGTAGTCGATAACGGTGATGCGGCAGGGGTCGGTGCGCTCCGGGCCGAGATAGACCGGCGTACCCGGGGGAAGGCCGACCTTGGACCGCCTCCTCCCGAACAAGTTCATCGGCCGAACCCGTGCGGGCCGCTCGGTACTGCCGGGCAGAGCCGGTCCCGGGCCGGGGTGTAGGTGATGGCGAGACAACTGGCGGTGTCGGTCCACCCGGTGGTGCCGAGGCAGCCGTACCAGGGCCCCGGGCCTGCCGATGCCGGCATCGCGACCCTTCTCATGCCGCCATTCTGCCACCTTGTGGCATCACTGTCAAACACCCCGGTCGCCAGCGGCCCGCACCCGAGCCGGCCGGGTTCGTGCTCCCCTGCTGCCATCACCTCGCCGCTGCCTTACGACTCCGCGCTCTCAACCCCATCCCCCACCTACCCTCCCGGGTCCGCCCCGGCCGGGGCTAGTGGAGGAGGACGACGCGCCGGGTGAGCGGGGCTTCCGGGTCGCCGGTTTCAAGCCGGATGAAATAGCTGCCGGCCGCGTCGCCCGGGTCCCAGGCCGCGGCATGCTCGCCCGGCCCGACCGGACCGTCAACCAGCGATGCCGCCAGCCGGCCCACGGCATCGTACACTCGGAGCCGAACCCGCACCGGTTGCGCCAGCGTGAAGCTGATACGCGCCGCCCGGCCCGGGTTCGGGCCGGTAACCTCGAGCCCGGTTGCGCGGGGCCGGGCCGGTCCCGGTTCCGCGATGCCGTACGGCTCGCCCAGATCATCGAGCACCCGGCGCGCGAGCGCCCGGGCGTCCTCGTCGCGCAGGTAATAGACCGGGAACCCGCAGGCCACCGCCCGGTGCGGACCGACCTCATGCCGGACCGCGACCGGCTTGCCCTCGAAGCTGTCTCCCGAGAAAGAGCGGTAGGCCAGCACCGGCACCCCGTCCCCGGGCAGGAGCGCATCGATGTAGGGCAGGCGGCCGCGCAGGACGGGCAGCGCCTTGGCCGAGTCCACCGTCACGCCCGGGTACCCGGCCTGACCGGCAGCGCCGATGAAATCACTGCGGACGGACTGCTCCGCCCGGCCGAGCCCGAGCCGCTTACGCTCGAACCGACCCGGTTCGTATTCGAAGGGGTAGCCGCCGCCGCCGGCCAGCGCCAGCGCGGTCTTCCAGCCCGAGAGCCAGAGCCGACCGCCGTGGGCGAGGTGGTTGGCCAACCCGGGCAGCGCGTCCGCGATAAGCGTCTGCTGGTACTCGTCGCCGTGCCAGACGATGGTCGAGTAAGGCCCGAAATCGCCCGGGCCCGGCGCGCCGGCCTCCGCGCAGTTCCAGTCGGTCGGTGCGTACCCGCGCAGGATGCCGTGCCAGAACTCGTCTACCTGCTCCCGCGAGGGACTGCCCGGCGCACCAGATCTCGCACGTTTATTTCGACTGGGGCGAGATCGCCCGCTATCGCAGTCCGGGGAACTACGGATTCAGCGACTGGGTTACCCGCGACTTGGTCTGGAAGGAATTGGTCCGCCAGCAAGGAATCCTGCGGCCGGTGCCCCTGGACATGGAAGCCCGCCGAGGCGAGTTGTTCGAAGTCGTCGAACCGGCCGCGCTAGGAAAAAACTCATGAAAGTCATGGTCTTCAATTCGGGCAGTTCGTCGATCAAGTACCGTCTGTTCGACATGAGCGACCGGTC
>JAWOIB010000109.1:0-3930 GCA_046484845.1 bacterium | reverse complement strand
GTCCGCCCCGGCGCTGCCGCCGGTGACCGCGACCCGGTCGCCCCGCACGGCGATGGCGGTTGCCTCGTCGCTTCCGCCGGCCGGGCCGTCGTACCGGGTAACCCAGCGCTCGGCACCGTCCGGTCCATACTTGACGGTGGCGTAATCGTTGCCGGTGCCGTCGCCCCAGCTGGCGCCGGTGACGTAGACGTTGCCCTCGGCGTCGGTCGCGATGGCCCGGGCGGCGTCTTCGTCCCCGGCCGGGCCGTCGTACCGCGCAACCCAGGTCTGGGCCGAGGCAGGCAGGACGAGCAGGCCGACAACAGCCAGCGCGAGGACCAGCGCGGAGCCCGTGGTCCCGGGGGACAGGACTCCGCCCCCCCGCGGACGCGGGCTCGGATTCGGCGATGCGGCAAGGTGTGGTTTCACGGGAGTCTCCTATCTGGTCAGCAGAATCTTGGTGGTGACCGGCTGTTCGCCGGTCGCGGCCTGGCGTACGAAGTAGACCCCGGGACGGAGGTGCGCGATGGAGTTTGCGCCCGAGCGCAGGCGTGCCGCCCGCCGGCCGCTGGCGTCGAGCAGCTCCGCCCGGGGGCTGCTCGCTGGCAGGAGCAGGGTGCCGCTGATGACGCTGGGCCGGACCCCGGGTGCCGGGAATGGTTCGGACTGGTGCGCGAACCGCCAAGGGTGCTTCTGGACCCGGCCGGTCTGGGCGCCGAGGTTGTAGGTCCAGACGACCTCGCCGCCGGGAGTGACTTCGAATACCCGGCCGCGGACGCCTTCGGTAATGAGGGTATTGCCGTTGGGCAGGCGGAACGCGCCGGAGTAGCTGGGCGAGTAGAATGCTCCGGGATCAGCGTAAACCCAGACCGGCTCGGTCGGGCCGAAGGCCGAGTCCGGGGGCAGGATGAACCGTCCGAGCGAGTCGCGTGGCGGGATGATTTCCTCGACGCTGGAGTACTGGCTGTCTGGCCGGTTGCCGTTGTTGAACGCGAGGATGTTCCCCTCGCCGGGCAGGCCGGGGCGAATGGAGTTGACGCCGTGGACGGTGAAGAACCGCTGGTCCGCCGGGCCGCCCCGACCGTAGTTCTGCGGGTTGCCCCAGCGGTAGAGGAAGTCGCCGCCCCGGCCGTGCCGGCCGCCTGCGGAGCCCCGGGCTTCCTCGGTGGTGGTCGAGTGGTCGATGACGTACAGCTCGCTCAGGCGGTTCGAGCTGATGATGACGAGGTCCTCTTCTTCCCAGTAGTCAACCGCGTTTAAGTGGATCCAGTCGCCCGGGGCCTGGATGGCGCCGACGTTGATATCGAGCCGGCCCGGGTGCTCAGAGACCTTGCCGTAGTCGGGCAGGGTCGAATCGACATCCTGGATGAGGTGGTCCCATAACCGCCAGACCCAGACCACTGTGTGAGTGTAGGGGTCGTATTCGACAATCATCTCGGACCAGAGGTGGTCGGTGGCGATGTCCACCCGGCCCGCGGCCCGCGCTTCTTCCCGGGTGCGGCGGTCAACCGAGAGCACCAGGACGTTGCCGTTGGGCATCGGGTAGATGTCGTGATGCTGGATGTGGTCGGGCCCGGACCATTCGAAGCTCTGGATGATATCGCCGTGCCAGTTGTACCGCTCGATGAGGCCGCCCCAGGCCCCGGGGTGAAGCTGGGGGTTGGGATGCCGCCCGGGCCGCCAGACCGTGCTGTCCGGCATCAGGTAGGGCATGTAGGCCACCGGTTTGCCACAATGCCAGACGTTGACGGTTCGGCCGTCGTTAGCGACCAGCCGCATCGTGCTGCTGGTCAAAGCGTTGACCAGCGTCAGCCCATCGAAGGGCTCCGCGGTCGAGTTCCGGTCGGTGCCGCCCGCGAGCCCGAGCGCGGCGGGCAGCAGCAGGCAGGTTAGTAGCAGGCGCAAGCCCGGCGGCCTGGTCACGGATGGCATCATCGTGCCAGCACCACCCGCCGGGCCGGCGTGCCCGCCGCCCGGGCGTAGTAAACTCCGGGGGCGAGGTGCGCGACGCTGTTTGCTCCCGGCCGGAGCGCCAGCACCCGGCGGCCGGAGGCGTCGTGCAGGGCGAATTCGGGAACCGTCCCCCCGGTCACCGGCCCGACGAGGAGCGAGCCGCGGGCAATGGCGGGCAGGAATGCGAGCGGGTCGGGCGGCGAAGGTGGTACCGGCTCCTGCGTCCCGACCGTGAAATCGCGCGGGTACTTCATCGCCCGCCCGGTCCAGGCGCCGGCGTTATACTGCCAGACGACATCGCCGTCATAGGTCACCTCGGTTACCCTGCCGGTGACAGCTTCGCAGATGACGGTGTTGTCGTTGGGCAGGCGGAATGCGCCTGACATGTTGGCCGAGTAGAGCACGCCTGGGTTGGAGTAGATCCACCCCGGCCCGGCCGGCCCGAAGGCGGAGTCGGGATGGATGTAGTAGTGGTCGTCGTGATCCAGCGGCGGGGTGATTTCCTCGGCACTGGAGTAATCGTTGCTGCTGCCCGGCCGGTCGCCGTTGTGAAAGACGAGGATGTTGCCCGCGCCGCGCAGGCCGGGTGCTATCCAGTGCGCGCCATGAACCACGAAGAAATGCTGATCGGCCGGGCCGCCCCGGCGGTAGTTCTGGGGGTTGCCCCAGCGGTAGATGATGTCCCCGCCCCGGCCGTGCCGGCCCCCGGTGGAGCCCCGGGCTTCCTCGGTGGTGGTCGAATGGTCGATGACGTAGAACTCGTTCTGGAACCGGGAACTGAAGATGATTTCGTCCCGCTCCGGGCTGTAGGAGACGATGTTGGCGTGGATCCAGTCGCCGTAGGAGTAGAGGGTGCCGATGTTGATGTCGACCCGCTCCGGGTGGTCGCGGACGACGCCGAAGTTGGGCTTGGTCGAATCCACGTCCTGAATGAGGTGGTCCCAGATACGCCATTCCCAGACCACGCTGTCCGCGTCCGGGTCATACTCGATGATGGTCTCCGGCCACATTTCGCTGGAGATGTTGACCCGGCCCATCGCTCGCGCCTCGGTCTGGGTCTTGCGCTCCCATGCCAGCACCAGGACGTTGCCGTTCGGCATCGGCTCGATGTCGTGGTGCTGCTGGTGGTTGGGGCCGGACCAGAGGAAGTTCTGGATGATGTCGCCGTCCCAGTTGTAGCGCTCGATGAGCCCACCGTAAACACCGCCGCGCATCGACGCGCCGGAATAGACCCCGGGGCGCCAGAGCGTGCTGTCCGGCATCAGGTAGGGCATGTAAGCGATGTTGGTCGCGCAGGTCCAGGAGTTGACCGTCTGGCCGTCGTTGGCGACCAGCCGGGTGGTCCGGCTGTAGAGCGAGTTGTAGAGCGTCAGCCCATCGAAGGCCTGGGCCCGGGCAAGCCCGGGCGAGAGCGCGGCGGCCAGCACCCCGGCGAGGAGCAGGCACCGGCCTGCCTGCCGGGTGCCACGCGCCGCGCGCCGGTTCGTCACCCCGCTACCTTGCCAGCACCACCCGCCGGGCCGGCGTGCCCGCCGCCCGGGCGTAGTAAACTCCGGGGGCGAGGTGCGCGACGCTGTTCACGCCCGGCCGGAGTGCCAGTACCCGGCGGCCGGAAGCGTCGTGCAGGGCGAACTCGGAGACCGACCCCCCGGTTACCGGCCCGACGAGGAGCGAGCCGCGGGCAATGGCGGGCAGGGATGCGAGCGGGTCGGGCGGCGACGGCGGCACTGGCTCCTGCGTCCCGACCGTGAAATCGCGCGGGTACTTCATCGCCCGCCCGGTCTGGCCGAGCAGGACGGGGTATTGCCAGACCAGCGCACCGAGGCTGTCCACCTCGGTGATCCGGCCCCGCGTGCCCTCAATCATGAAGGTGTTGCCGTTGGGCATCCGGAACGCGCCGCTCAGGTGGTTGGAGTAGAACGTCCCCGGGTTCGAATACATCCAGACCGGCTCTGCCGGGCCGAAGGCAGAGTCCGGGTGGATGTGGAACCCGCCCGC
>JAWOIB010000156.1:0-6623 GCA_046484845.1 bacterium | reverse complement strand
CTCGCGCATCTGGTTGGAATGCGCCATGCCGCGGCTCTTGAGGATACACAGTACCCGGTTGCGCTCGCTGGCGGACTCGACCATCCGCAGCAGGATCCAGGTGTCCATCAGCGAGGAGACACTGCTCTCGGTCCGGTCGATGGGTTTGCCGCCCTCGGTCAGGCTGGTGAACAACGTGGTGATGCCTCGGCTCTTGAGGAAGTCAACCACCCGCATCAACATCGTCTTGACCTCGCCCGGGTCGCCGATGCTGGTCAGGCCGGTTATCGGGTCCATCACCACGACCTCGGGGTGCCATCGGTCAACCAGTTCGTGGAGGGCGACCAGGTGGCTCTCCAACCCGTAAAGCGTGGGTCGGACCGAGTGAAACTGCAGGCACCCCTTGCGCAGGTGCGGTTTGAGGTGAAAGCCGATGGACCCCATATTGCGGACAAGCTGGTCCGGCGACTCCTCGAACGAGGAGTAGAGGCACCGGCCGCCGCGCCGGCAGACGCTGTCCACGAGCGCGGTGGCGACGCTGGTCTTGCCCGTGCCGGCGGTGCCGCTGACCAGGATGCTGCTGCCCTGCCAGTAGCCCTTCCCGGTCATCATCGTATCCAGGCGCGGAATACCGGTGGAGATGCGCCGGGCCGAAACCGCGTGGCCGAGGCCGAGCGACGTGATGGGCATGACGCTCAGGCCCTGCTCGTCAATCATCGTCGGGTACTCGTTCGTGCCGTGCCTGCTGCCGCGGTACTTCACGACCCGGAGCCGGCGCGTGGCAACCTGGTTGGTCACGCGGTGGTCGAGCGCAATCACGCAGTCGCTGACGTATTCCTCCAGGCCGTAGCGCGTGAGCTGGTGGTCCTGGCCCTGCTCGGCGGTGACCACCGCGGTCACGCCCCGGTCCTTCAGCCAGCGGAACAGCCGGCGCAGTTCGGCGCGCAGGATGCCCTCGTTGGGCAGGCTGGCAAAAAGCGATTCGATTGTGTCGAGCGCGACGCGCTGCGCGTGGACTTCGTCAATCATCGCGCCCAGCCGGATGAACAGCCCCTCGAGGTCATACTCCCCGGTCTCCTCGAGTTCACTGCGCTCGATGGTGACGCTGTCCACCGCCAGCTTCTTCTGCCGGATGAGCGCCGGCAGGTCGAACCCGAAGCTGGCGACGTTGCTGGCCAGCTCGGCCCCGGTCTCCTCGAACGCCATGAACACCCCGGGCTCGCCGAACTCCCGGGCGCCGCGGACGATGAACTCCATCGCCATCAGCGTCTTGCCGCAGCCTGCGCCGCCGCAGACCAGGGTCGGCCGGCCGCGCGGCAACCCGCCGCCGGTGACTTCATCCAGCCCGCGAATGCCGGTCGGGCATTTCGCGAGCGACTTCAGTCTGCCGGCTCGGGCCGACCGCCCCCCCGGGGCCTTACGCACAGGTCTTTCTCGCCTGGTCATTCAGCTTTCCTCCATCTCACGGCGACACCCGCCGGGCTTCTGCCCGCGAGCGCGCCCGGCGGCGCAACGCGACTCGCGCGGCAGCTTCGACTCCTCGACTCCACGGCAGGACTCCGTGGCATCACGGCGGCTTAACTCTAGCGCCGGGCAGTAATATGTCAAGGCGCTTTCCGGCCGTCAGCGGGCCGGGACGACGACCTTGCCGCTCAGCGTCCCGGCCGCGGTCTCGACCGCAAGGAGGTAACTGCCGGCCGGGAGCGGGCGGTCGAATGACAGCCGGTGCGCGCCGGCCGCCAGCGTCCGGGCGGGCAGGGCGGCCGCCAGCCGGCCGTCCTCCGAGTAGGCCACGAGCCGGACCGGGCCCGGCTTCACAAGTTCGAAGCCCGCGCTGACCCGGCCGTTGGCCGGGTTGGGCCAGACCGTCAGCCGCGGGGAACGCGGCCCGGCCCCGCCCCGCTCCCCGGCCCCGGTGGTCGGGAACCGGAAATGCCGGATGGTCATCGCGGCGGAGTCCATCGTCACCGGCCGGCCGTAGCGCAGCATCTCGTCCCGCGAGGAGGCCAGCATCTGGTGGAAGGCATTGTAGGGGTAGCCGCTGCACGGGGTCGAGTCGGAATAGAGCCGGCCGTTGCCCGGGTTCTCGGGGTTGAGGTTGTCCGGGTCCATCCGGCCGTAATCGCGCAGCCAGGGCCGGCCGTTCCACCAGCTCGCGGGCCGGAGCACGTGCCTGCCCGCGTACCAGTCCGCCGCGACCGGGTCGCGCGAGGCGACCAGCGTGTTGAGCCGGGTGCAGCGGTCGTAAGGGGCGTTCGGGCCGGTGGTGATTTCCGCGCTGACCCAGGTCGCGTCGATGATGTTCAGGTCCGGGAACCGGGCCTTGCCGAACTCCACCCCGAGCAGGCCCTGCGCCATCGCCCGCGTGTGCATCGTGCCCGCGCCGATGGCCGCGTAGGACAGGAACCCGATGTAATGCTTCACCGCGCCGGTGGCGCCCATCAGCGAATGGGACTTCAGCACCGGCAGGTTGAAGAACTTCAGCCGCCCCGGCTCGTAGGCCGACCCGTTCCAGACCCCGAGCCGGGTCGAAACCCGGGTGCCGTACCCGGTGCGGAACTTGGCGTAGGTCATCCCGGTCGAGTCCTCGCGCACATAGCCGTCGAGCGTGTCGCCGGCGTCGTACTCCCCGACCCAGCGGTTATTGCCGCCGTAGCCGATCGCGGTCCAGTTGTACGCCCCGACCCGGAAGCCGCGCGCGGCGAAAGTATCCACCACCGCCTGCATCGACTGGGACCGGCGCTCGGCGTTGTTGAGCGGGTAGGCCCAGGAATGCCGCCACTGGCCGTTCTCGACCAGGTGGACCTCGCCGGTGAAGCCGTCCGGGTGCGCGACGATGCACCGGATAAGCCCCTTGATGACATCGGTCGAACTCATCCCCCGCTCCGGCCATTCCGCGTTGACCTTGATGAGCACGACATCGTCCGGCCCGACGATGCCCGAGCTGTCGCACCAGGGCAGGGCCTGCGCGGACCGGTAGAGGAACACGCCGTCCGCGGCGAGCAGCGAGAACAGCGAATCCAGCCCCTCGTGGTGCAGGGCGTTCGAATCCGGGGCCGGGACGCTGTCCACGACGAACACCAGCGACGGGTCGGGCCGGTCGGAAACCCAGGCCGGCAGGCCGGCGCCGGCGCCGGCCGGCGGCGGGCCGAAGCGCGGCGCGAACAGCAGCCGCTCGCCGGCGAGCACCGCGACCAGCGCGACCGCGCCGGCAACCAGCAGGACCCGGACCGGCCGGCCCAGCTTCGCCTCGGGCAGTCTTATCCCGCAGGAACGCAGCCCGCGCAGCGCCGCGGGCAGGGCGAACGCGGACAGCCAGAACGCGCCGGTGCCGGCCGCGGCCTGCTGGCAGGGATAGCGCAGCCGGTCGGGCTTCGTGCCCGAGCGCACGACGAGCCACAACAGCGCGCCGACGCCCAGCCAGAGGAAACTGCCCGCGAACGAATGCTTCAACTTCATCACCACGCGTTTCATCGCCACACCTCCACGGCTTGCGGTTCCGGCCATCTAACATTATCCCCGCCCCGGGCGGCGCTGGCAAGCCGGGCGCTACTGCGGGAAATGAAACGCGCCCATATCGGCCGGGGTCCCGTCCGGGTCGCGCGGGGATGCCGGGTCCCCGGCGTCGATACAGGGCGAGCCTGTCGTGAGGCCGAAATCGCCCCCGGCCGCGTTGGCGAACCGCGGGTCGGCGTCGATACAGCCGGTGCCGAACCACGGTTCCCCGGTGCCGCCCTCGATGTCCGAGTAGCTGACGACGACGACGAGCGCTCCCGACGAAGCGAACCCGTTCGGCACACTGCGCCAGACGATGTTGTTGTACGCCGCGACCTCGGCCCCCGCCTGGTCGCAATAGACATAGACCCCGCCCCCGTCGCCGGCGGCGTTGTCGTGGAGCGTGTTATGGAAAATGTTCAGCCGCCCGGTCGTCGTCGCGGCCGCGATGCCCCCGCCGACATTGCCCGCCTCGTTCCCGTGGAACAGGTTCCGGCTCAGCGTGTAACTGCCCGCGTCGGTCACCGCGCTGATGCCCCCGCCGTTGACCGCGGCCTCGTTGCCGGAGCAGGTATTGCCGACCAGCTCGACCGTGCCCTGGCCGAGCCACACCCAGGCGGCGCCGCCGTCCTCGGCGCTGACGTTGTCCGTATAGCTGTTGCTCGAGCAGGCCAGGCTCCCGGCATGCTGGTAGATGAGCGCGCCCCCGCCGCAGCCGACGACGGTCGAGTTGCCCTCGTACTCGTTGCCCGTGAAGACTATCGAGCCGCCCTCGTTCATCCGGCAGAAGCTCCCGCCCCCGCCGAGCTGCGCCCGGTTGTTCCGGAAGACATTGTCGCGGACGACCGCCGACGCGCCGTCGGTCATCAGGTACAGGAACCCGCCGCCGCCGTCGTCGGCCGCGGTATTGCCGACGTACCGGTTGCCGGTCATCACCAGCCGGCCCGACTCGGTGTAAAGCAGGGAGCCGCCGGCGTCGTCGCCGGTCGCGTGGTTCTCCTCGAACACGCAGTTCGCCAGCAGCACCGTCCCGGCCAGCGAACTGGCGTTCAGCCCGCCCGCGTCATCATCCGACGAATTGCCGCGGAACGAACAATCGGCGACCGTCACCTCGCCGTTGAACGCGGTGACGTGCGCCCCGCCGCCCAGCGTCGCCGCCCGGCTCCCGATGAACCAGCAACTATCCACGGTCGTTGCCGCCGCGTCATTCTCGACCTGCAGCGCGCCGCCGTACTGCGCCGACTGACCGTTGCGAAACTCGATGTTCCTGACCACGAAATCGGCGCCGGCGACCGTACTCTTCAGGCGCAGGAGCTGGCTCCGGTTCCCGCCGTCGAGCACGGTCCGGCCGGTTCGCGACCCGATGAGGTGGAGCGGGTGGCCCTCATCGGAATTGTAGGTCAGCGGCGCCGCCAGCCGGTAGGTCCCGGCGGGCAGGCGGATGGTGTCCGCCCGGCCATTCCTCGCGGCCTCATCCAGCAGGTCCTGCACCGCGGCCATCTCGGGCGACGTCTCGTTGCCCCTGCACCCGGCGGCGACGAGCAACCCGGCAAGCGCGCTCAACAGCGCGATTTCCCGAAAGCGGGCAGACAACATCAAACCTCCCTGGTCCTGGTGGACCGATTTTTCGGACTCCGTGTCGGCCTCGGGACCCGCCGGCCGGCACCGCAGATTGTCCCTCTGCCCGCGCCTGCTGTCAAGGCCCGACCGGGCGACGGTCGCTACTCACCCCCTCACCCCGGCCCGGACCACCGCGCCCCGGTCCGCCGACCCCGCTTCCGGCCTAACCGTCGTAACTGCGGACTATTACCGCTTTCTACCCCCACCGGCACCCCCACCCCGGGGGCCATCCCCGGGGCCGTCCCCCCCCTGGCTCCCCCTGCGGCCCCGGTGACCCCCTCCGGGGCGGCTCCGGGGGTGGCCAGGATGACGGCCCGGGTGACCGCTCCGGGCAGGGCTGCGGGTACAGCCCGGGTGACCGCTCCGGGTATCGCTACCGGGACGGCTCCGGGGACGGCTACCCCGGCGGCTCCCCCGGTGGCCGGGGGGACGCAGCTGGGGGTGGGGTCGACTCCGGCCGGTTGACGGACCGGGCCGGGCCGGGTAGCATTCTTCCGATGATGATCTTCCCGGTCCTGCTCAGCCTTGCCGCCGCCACCGGCCTCGGCCAGGTCTCGAACTCCGCCCCGGTCGGCAGGATGCTCGTCCACGCCGACATCGCCCCGGTCATCGGCCTGCCCGGCGACACCATCCGCGCCCGGCTGTTCTTCTCGACCGACAGCCAGCGCACCTGGACCGAGCGCCCGATGGTCCGGCTGGCCGAGCCGGGCTACGACAGCACCTGGCAGGCCGAGGTCACCGTTCCCGCCGGGCCCGGGCTGTTCTGGTACTATGTCAACGCGGACGACCGGATGGGCTTCGCCACCCAGTCCCCGGTCAACGCCGCCAACACCTGGCCGGTGACCGACAACCTGCTCGCCCGGGTCGCGCTCGACCCGGTCGGCGACGCGGTCTCGCCCGACGGCCCCTGGCTGGACCTGACCGGCGCCCGGGTCGGCCGGTCCGGGGACCGGTTCTATGTCGAACTCACCAACAACCACAGCTCCTGGCCCACCTCGGGCGGCCTGTTCAAATGGTACGCCTACTCATTCGGGTTCAGCAACCCCGAGGCCCCCTCCGACTCCTGGGTGTTCGCCCCGGTGTATGTCAGCGCCTGGCCGGTGATGGAAACCGGCCTCTTCGCGATCAACCGCTACACCGGCGCCACCCCGGAGCGGCACCAGCTTCTGCCGGGCACCCCAGTAAATCGCCCGCGCCGGCGCAGGATAATCGTGCACACGTTCCTTGCCGACAGTCTCGACGGAGCCATCCGCCCGATAGATTCTCACCAGCCGTACGTCCACATCTGCCGACAGAGGATCGTAATCATAGACGACGTTGCGCAGAGAAAGTGCGCCTTTTGCTGTGAGCACGCGCACAAGCTTGTGCATGTGTACATAGCTGAGTCCGCTTTCCTGCACATCGACGGACATGCTGTCGTAAACGACAAGCATATCAGCGGTGCCGTACCAATCCCCTTTTGAGGCGGCGAGACGGGATGTGTTCGGATCAATCTGTGCCGACAGAAAAACCGGCAACAAAAGTGCGAG
>JAWOIB010000147.1:0-21475 GCA_046484845.1 bacterium | reverse complement strand
GAGGAGCCTTCGACGATGGCTTCCACAGGTTTGCATTACCGCAGACACAGGCAATCATTGCATTCCATGACCAGACAGCAGCCGGAAAATTAAAGATGGGCAGGCAGGTGGCGTTTCGTGAGAGGGGAAACAGGTTTTGCGGCCATAGCTCAGAGGTAGAGCCCTGGCTTCCCAAGCCAGTTACACGGGTTCGATTCCCGTTGGCCGCTTTCGGTCCGCCGGAGAGCGTCCGGTTTTTTTTCCTGCCGCAGGGCTCGGTTGCGGCGCATTGGAGGTGCTGTGAAGCGTTTTCTGGTTCTTTTCCTCGCGGTCCTGGCCGGGGCGGCCGTTGCCGACTCGTTGGATTTCACCCGCCACGTGGTGGTGGTGACCATGCCCGGCTCGAAGAGCCCGGGCACCGACCCGGGCGAGCAGGCGCAGGCGCGCGCCCGCCAGGTGCTGGCCGCGGCCGCGTACGACCGGGATTACACCGTGGGGGACTTCCTCGCGGTCCACGACCGGCAGGCGCGCCGGCTGGCCCGCATGCGGCTGGAGTACCGGCCCGGCGGGGTGCGGTTCGCTTCCGACGGCGGGTCGGAGACCGATTACGAGTTCCCGCTGACCGGTGTGGTGCTGGAGGTGCTGATGCCGGTGCCCGGTCCGAAGCGGCTGCTGGGCCGGGTGGCCTGCCCGTGCTGCGGCCGGGAGTGGCCGGAGGACCGGAAGGTGCCGGACGGCGTCGAGTTGGTGCCTTACGAGGACAGCGGCGCGCCGGTTTTCACCGGTCTGCTGGTGGACGCGCGCGGCCTGGATTTCCGGCCGGCGTTGTTCCCGCGGGTGATTACCGAGGCGGGCCGGGAGGTTTACGGACCGGCGTTCGCGGCCGAGGAGGCGGCGGTCACCGAGGGGCTGGCCGGGTATTACCGGACGCGTAACGAGGCGCTGCTGGACGGCCGGACCGGCTCGAACCCGCTGGTGGTCCGGGCGATCCGGGTGGAGGGGCGGAATCCCTGCGAGGCGGTGATTTCGGACGCGGATGCGGCCCGGGCGCACGGCTCGAGCCGGTTCCTGGAGAAGCTGGCCCGGTGCCGGGTCGGAGTCCTGGTCGATTGATGCGGGTGCTGTGCCGGGCGACGGTCGGGCTGGCGTTGCTGTTGGCGGCGGCCTGCGGCCCGCGCGACCCGCTGGCCGGGTTCAGGCAGGACTACCCGGGCGGGAGCCAGTACCTGGCCTGGCGGAACTACTTGCTGATCCGCTACCCGGAGGACACCGGCGAGCCGGCGGTGCTGTTGAAGCGGGTGGACGGGGACTGGCGGGAGCTGGCCCGGTGCGAGGACGGCTTCGTGCGGGGTTACGAGATTATGACCTGGATACCGGAACTGGACGAGTCCGGCGTCGAGGCGCTGGACCTGCACTGAGGAGGGACGAAGATGCCCTGGTATGGTTTCATTCATCCGCTGCTGGCGGTGGCGACGATGGTGCAGGGAGTCCGGGTGGCCCAGGTCGGGATGAACAAGGTGCTGGACTGGGACTTTCCGCTGCGGCGGCAGCGCAGGGGCAGTGTCATCTTCCTGCTGCTCTGCCTGCTTAACCTGGGGCTGGGGGCGCTGGTGAACGGGGCGCTGCGCGGGCTGGACCGGGAGGTGAAGCTGACGGCCCACTGGCCGCTGGCGCTGGCGGTGACCGGGCTGGCGCTGCTGGCGGTCATCGTGGCTTTCGTCCGTTCGCGCCGGCCGGGCGAGCTGGCCCCGCTGATGCGCATCCAGCACTGGCTGATCATGGTGCCGTCGGTGCTCATCCTGACGATGGGCGTCATCGGCCTGCTGAAGTTGTTCGGCGTCTAGCCCGGGTTCTTCCCCGGCGCGTCACAGCTACCGGTGAGCGACAGGCCGACCCGTCCCGACCCCCGGCGCGAGCTGGCCCGGATTGTCCGGGCGCTCCGGCGCAGTTACCGCGAGTCGGACGCGCCGGTGAAGCTGATGCCGGCGTCCGGGCCGTTCCGGGTGCTGGTCGCCACCGTGCTTTCGACCCGGACCCGGGACCCGGTGACCGCGGCCGCGACCGACCGGCTGCTGGCGGTCGCGCCCGACGCGGCGGCGCTGACCCGGCTGTCGCCCGACCGCGTGGAGCGGCTGATCTACCCGGTCGGCTTCTACCGGACCAAGGCCCGGCTGCTGCCCGGGCTGGCGCGCGAGCTGGTGCGGCGGGGCGGGGTGCCGGACCGGCTGGAGGAGCTGCTGGAACTGCCCGGGGTGGGCCGGAAGGTGGCGAACATCGTGCTGAACCGGGTCTGGGGCGCGGACGCGATCGCGGTGGATACCCATGTGCACCGGCTGTCGAACCGGATGGGGCTGGTGCGGACGCGCGCGCCGGAGGCGACCGAGCGGCGGCTGATGGCGGTGTTGCCCCGGCGGTACTGGCGGGACTGGAACGAACTGCTGGTGGCGCACGGTCAGACCGTCTGTCTGCCGACCCGGCCGCGCTGCGGGGACTGCCCGGTGAGCCGGTGGTGCCGGCGGGCAGGGGTCAGCGGCCCGGCCCGGCCGGCCAGCGCGCGGCGCTGACGACCCGGTAGGCCGGGTGGTAGGCGGTGACGTACACCGCCGAGTGGTGCCGGGCGGGCCAGCCGGCCGCCGCAGCTTCGGCGGCGAGCGCGGCGAGCGGCCCGGCCCGGTCGGGCAGTTTCAGGCGACACCAGGCCAGCGCTGCCGTCACCCGCGAGGACATCTCGTCCGCGCTGCCCGCGGTCTCGGCCGCGGTCGCGAGCAGGGCTTCGAGCAGGCGGTCGGCCGCGCCGGGAACGCCGAGCAGGGGAGCGAGGTGGACCCGGATGAGCCGGCCGGCCGGGTCGAGCGGCTCGGTGGGTTCTTCTTCCCGGAAGCAGGAGCGGAGGCTCTTGAGTTCGTCGGCCAGCGCGCGACCGGCCGCGCTCGGGTCGGTGATGAGATGGCCGGGGCCGAATACGCCCTGGTGAATGAGCTTGTAGAGGTCCGCGGCCTGGAGCAGGGGGTAGCGCGCGAGGTGGCGCTCGAGGACCGGGCCGAGCGGGTCAGTTTCTGCGGGCATCGGCTTCGAGGAACTTGAGCCCGATGAAGTCCACCAGTTCGAACAGGAAGCCGGAGAGCGCGCCGAGCCGCAGCCCGGCCAGCGCCGGGCGCCAGATGACCGCGGCTGTCGGCGGCACGCCCCGGAACAGCAGGACCAGCGCCGAGCCGGCCGCGTAGGCCGCGGCGAGGAACGCGGCCATGAACAGGAACTTGCCCAGCAGGACCCGACGCAGGGTTCGGAAGAGCAGGGCGGCCCCGAGGTACGCGCCGCCGGCCAGCACCGCCCAGGTCGCGGCCTCGGCCAGCGCAGGCCCGGTCCAGAGGTTGCTGAGCAGGATGTTGCCTGCCATCAGCACGAGGACCATCACCAGCGCGAGCAGGACCCCCCGGGTGCGGACCGAGACGTAGATGAGCGCGCCGGAGAACCCGACCGCGAGGTAGCGGAGCAGGAAGGCGGAATGACGGAAGATGACGGGGCCGAGCGTCAGCCAGCCGGCGACCGCCGCGGCCAGCAGGCCGGCCGCAAGGTAGGCCAGGAACAGAATGGTGTCGTGCGGGCCCGGTCGCATGGGGAATGATGCCCCGCGTCGGGGAGTAGTCAAGCGCCGGGCGGCCCGGTCATTCGGTGATGATGAGCCGGGTCGGCGGGCGGCCGGGGTGTTCAGACCGGATGAAGTGGACGCCCGGGGCGAGCCGGCCGAGGTCGTTGGCGCCCGGGTGCAGACGCGCCAGGCGGCGGCCGGCGGCGTCGTGGAGCGAGAGCCGGTCCGCTTCTTCGTCGGCGAGGCGGAGCGGGCGACCGCGCCGGAGAATGAGCGTGCCGGCGGGCCACGCGCCCGGGAGCGGACCGGGTATCTCGGCCAGCCCGGTGACTTCCTTGATGACGGTTACCGTGTTGCCGAAGAAGTTGGCGACGTAAACCCGCTTGTGGACCGGGTTCCAGGCGAGCGCGACCGGCAGGCTGCCGGGGTCGAAGTCGGCGAGAATCGAGTCGTTGAGGCAGGACAGGACCTTGACCTGGTTGGCGCCTTCGATGCAGACCCAGAGCCGGTTGTTGGCGGAGTCGAGCGTCATCGCCCCGGGCCGGTAGCCGACCGGGATGGTGGCGGCGACCGCCACCGCGCCGACGTCGATTCGGCTGATGGTGCCGGAGGTGGAGTTGCTGACGTAGAGCTGGCGGGTGCCGGAGTGGTAGGCGAGTTCCGTCGGGCCGCCGCCGAGCGGGAGGGTCGCGACCACCGACAGCCCGGCGCAGTCGATGACCGTGAGGTTGTCGGTGCCGTTGTTGACCACCCAGAGCCGGTTGTCCGTGGCGTCCCACCACCAGTTCGCGGGTAGCGCCCCGACCCGGACGATGCCTTCGAGCCCGTGGTTGCGGCCGTTGTAGACCTGGACCGTCCCGGAGCCTTCGCAGACGACGAAGACCCGGTTGTTGAGCGGGTTCCAGAAAACGCCCGAGGGGTTGGCGTCGACCGGCAGCACGGCGAGTTCGGCATAGCTGGAATCGTCGAGGACCACCAGCCGGTCCTCGGCGCGGCTGGTGACGTAGAGCCGGCGCTCGGCGGTGTTGCGGGCGACCGCGGTCGGCTCGGCCCGCACCGGCGTGGTGCGGCTGACAACCCGGCCCGCGATGTCGATCACCGACAGGCTGGCCCCGCCACGGTTGACCACGAACAGCCGGCCGCCGGCGGTGTCGAGCAGGAACGCGGCCGGCCCGGCGCCGACCGTCAGGGTGGTCTCGAGTCGGTTGTCGGCGCCGTTGATGACCGCGACCTTGCCGTCGTGCTGGCAGGCGCAGTAGACCATCTCGTGGACCGGCTCCCAGCAGAGCAGCCGGGGTTCGACGGGCACCGGGATGAAGTCCTCGATGTACTGGGCGTGGGCGGTGAGCGCCAGGGCAAGCAGCAACGCCGGTAGTTTCATACCTAATTTGTAGGCCGATTCGGGCGGTTGTCAAGCGCCGGGCCGCGTTTGACTCCGGCCCGGCGACCGGTATATATGAAGGTGTGACTGCGAAACAGCGGCCCCTGATATTGCTGTCGAACGACGACGGCATCGAGGCTGCCGGCCTGCGCGAGCTGCACGCCGGGCTGCGCGGGGCGGGCCGGTGCTGGGTGGTCGCGCCCGCGGTCAACCAGAGCGCTTCGAGTCATTCCTTCAGCCTGCGCAAGCCGATCAAGGTCTGGCGGCTGCGGCCGCGCTGGTACGCGGTGCACGGCACCCCGACCGACTGCCTGCTTATCGCCCATTACGGCATCCTGCGCAGGAAGGTAGATATCGTGGTGTCCGGTATCAACGACAGTCCGAACCTGGGCGATGACGTGCTCTACTCGGGCACGGTCGCGGCCGCGATCGAGGGCGCGATGCTGGGGATGCCGGCGCTGGCGGTGTCGTACCTGGAGAACGGCCGCAACCGGGAGGCGGCGCTGGCGTTCCTGCGCCGGCTGCTGCCGATGCTGGATGACGGGCTGCTGCCGCCGAAGACGCTGCTGAACGTGAACATCCCGGCCGGCGACGAGGTGCGTGGAGTCCGGGTGACCACGCTCGGCCGGCGCATTTACCAGGACATGGCCATCCGGGAGAACCTGCCCGACGGCGGGATTTCCTACACCATCGACGGCGAGATGTCGTTCGCGGAGGAGGCCGGGTCGGATTTCGAGGCGGTCTATTCCGGGTACATCTCGGTGACCCCGCTGCAGCTCGACATGACCCATCACCGGGATATCACCCGGCTGCAGCGGGCGCTCCGCGAACTTGACCGGTAGCGGGCGCGGGATTATCATCCAGGATATGAGTAGCCGACCGGGAGTTGAGTCGTGACGCGCGAAGAGGTTTGGACGCTGGTCCGGGAGATGGTCGGGAACCGCAATCTCCAGAAGCACATGCTGGCGACCGAGGCCTGCCTGCGGGCGCTGGCCGTCCGGCTGGGCGGGGACGAGGAGCGCTGGGGGCTGGCCGGGCTGGTGCACGACCTCGATTACGAGCAGACCGCCAAGGACCCGGCCCGGCACGGGCTGGTCGCCGGGGAGTTGCTGGCGGAGCGGGGGGTGGGCGAGGACATCGTCAACGCGGTCAAGGCTCACGCCGACAACGCGCCGGTGGTGTCCGAGCTGGACAAGGCGCTGTTCGCGGTCGACCCGCTGACCGGGCTCATCGTGGCGGCCGCGCTGATGCACCCGGACCGGAAGCTGGCCGGGCTCAGCACCGAGTTCGTGCTCAGGCGGTTCCAAGAGCGGCGGTTCGCGGCCGGGGCGAACCGGGAGCAGATCGAGACCTGCTCGCGGCTGGGGATGTCGCTGGAGGAGTTCGTCACCGCCTGCCTCGACGCGATGAAGGGTATCGCCCCGGAGTTGGGACTCTAGCCGGGCGATGGCGGCGCTGACCCTGCAGGAGATCATCCTGCGCCTGCAGCAGTACTGGGCCGGGCAGGGCTGTGCGGTGCTTTCCCCCTACAATTCCGAGGTCGGGGCCGGGACGTTCAACCCGGCGACGTTCATCCGGGTGCTGGACGATAAGCCTTGGAACGTGGTGTACTGCGAGCCGTCCCAGCGGCCGCGCGACGGCCGGTACGCCCAGAACCCGCTCCGGGTCCAGCAGTTCTGGCAGCTGCAGGCGATACTCAAGCCCGCGCCGGACGACATCCAGGCCCGGTACCTGGGCAGCCTGGAGGCGATCGGCATCGACCTGCAGAAGAACGATATCCGGTTCATCGAGGACGACTGGAAGTCGCCGACCCTCGGGGCGTGGGGGCTGGGCTGGGAGGTGGATCTGAACGGCATCGAGATAACCCAGTTCACCTACTTCCAGCAGTGCGGCTCGGTCGACCTGCCGGTCATCCCGGTCGAGATTACCTACGGGCTGGAGCGGCTGGCGATGTTCGTGCAGGAGGTGGAGAGCATCTTCGAGGTCCGCTGGAACGAGCGCCTGACCTGGGGCGACATCTACCGGCAGAACGAAGAGGAGTTCTGCGCCTACAACTTCGACGAGGCGGACGTCGGGCTGCAGCGGGAACTGTTCGACCGGTTCGAGGCCGAGGCGAAGCGCCTGCTCGGGCTGGGACTGGTCTACCCGGGCTACCACCACGTCATCAAGTGCTCGCACTGCTTCAACCTGCTGGAGGCCCGGGGGGCAATCAGCGTTTCGGAGCGCGAGAACCACATCGCCCGCGTGCGCCGGCTCGCCCGGCTGGCCGCGACCAGCTATCTCGAGAAGGGTTCGAGAATTCCCTCGTCCGACTGACCGCGGGGGCAGCGGTGCCCATCCCGTTTCGGCCAATTAACATACCACCGCGGTAAGACATTGACAGCAGGGCCGATTGCTGGCTAGAATAGTAGTGGTAAGGCGCAGTCCGAAATAGCTTCGCAGAGAGACGATAATGACGGTGGAGGCTGCATAGGTGCAGCCGTCGGAAAGGACTTGAGGGTGCGAAAGAACAATGCGATGGCCGTGATGGCCGGGCTGTTGCTGGCGCTGGTCGGCACTGGTCTCGGCAACCTGCTGGTGAATGGCGATTTCGAGCAGCCGCTCGAGGTCGGCTGGCAGGAAGATGTCCAGAGCCTTGCGGGCGGATACCTGATCGAGCGGTCAGATACGCTCGGTCAGCCCATGCCGGGCCATGCCGCGCGGGTGTACAAACTGCTGGCCTACCACGCCTCGCTCAGCCAGGTCGTGGATGTCCCCGGCCCGGAGCTGACGCTGACCTTCGACAGCCGGATGCAGCTGGCGGGCGGGTCTTCGACCTGCTGGCCGACCGCCGCGTTAGTGGTCAGCTATCTGAACGCCGACGCCCGGGAGCTGGGCTCGACGATGTTCCTCCTCCGCGACCCGTACAACGACTGGCGCGAGAGCGACACGCTTAAGTTTCACGACGTCCAGCTGCCGGACGAGTGGGTCGGCTATGAGCTCGATATCGCCCGGGAGATCGCGGATAACCTGCCAGGCGTGAGCGCGGAGGAGGTGCGCAAGGTCGGGGTTCGGCTCTTCTCATACGTCAACGGGACTTGAGGGGGCGGATGGGCGGAGGTCTCCGCCGACAACATCTCGCTTACTACTGTCGGGATCGAGGAGAACGGCCGAGGCGACCTGCCGGCGAAGAATCTGCGCACCGGGCGCAACCCGTTCGTCGACCGGGCTGAAATCGGCTACGAACTCGCGCAGGGCGGGTCGGTGAGCTGTACCGTCCGTGACGTCGCCGGCCGCGAGGTCGCACGGCTGCTCGACGGCGTCCGGCCCGCTGGCCGGCACTCGGTCAGCTGGGACGCGGCCGGGGTCCCGCCGGGCGTCTACCTTGTCGAACTCGAAGCCAGCGGCGCCGCGACCACGGCCCGGCTGGTGAAAGCCCATTAGCGCGGGGCGGCAGGTAGTGATGAACAAGCGCATCGCGCCACTGTGTTGCGCGCTGGCCGCGGCGATTTCCCTCACCGCCGCCGGCGATTCACTCAACTGCCGGCTGGTCGGGAGCTGGCCGTTCGGTCCCTCGCAGGCGGTGGTATACGACCCGGCGCGTGAGCTCGTCTACCTCGCCGCCGGGGGCGGGGTGTACCTTCTGGATGTGGCCGACCCGACCGCCCCGGTGCTGGTCTCGGAAGGCATCAAGACCGCGGGCAGGGTGAAGGACATGGTGCTTGCCGGGGTCCGGCTGTACAGCGCGTCGGGAGGTCTCTACATCCACAGCGTCGAGTCGCCCGGGCACCCGGTCGAGCTCGGCAACCTGTCCGGCCCGGGCGATGCCTCCGGAGTCGCGGTGGCGGGCGACCTCGCCTATATCGCGGACGCGGCGTTCGGGCTCAGGGTCGCCGACGTCTCAGACCCGGCCCGGCCGCAGGAGCTGGCAGGTCTGGCACTGCCGGGCAAGGCGCTCGACGTGGCGACAGGCGGCAGTCACGCCTACGTGGCGGCCGGCGGCGCGGGGTTGCGGGTTATCGATGTTAGCGACCCGTCCGCGCCGTTCGAGGCCGGCTTCCTTGACACCGACGGGGTGGCGCACGGCGTTGCCGTTCTCGACACGCTCGTCTTCGTGGCAGATTCGGCCAGCCTGCTGGTGGTCAATGTTCGCGACCCGGGGAACCCGGTCGAGACCGGGGCGCTGACGATGCCCGGCCCGGCCTACCACGTCGTGCTGGACGGTCGGCGCGCATACGTCGCGGCGAAGTACGCCGGCCTGGTCGTTGTGGACGTGAGTGACCCGGCGGACCCGGTTGCGCTGGGCGCAACGCCATCGCCTGAGTGGGATTTCGCGGTGAGCGCGGGTGGCGACCACGCATACGTGTCGGCGTGGAACTACGGGCTCAGGGTGATCGACGTCAGCGACCCGGCAGCGCCGTCCGAGGTCAGTCGCTATGACGTGCCGGACTGGGCGCATACGGTTGACGTGGCCAACGGACACGCCTACCTCGCGGATGGCTACTCGGGACTGCGGATAATCAACGTCGAGACGCCGGCCCTGGCCCACGAGGTCGGAGTTTTCCGCTCGCCGGGCTACGTGCGCGCCGCGCGCGCGGCGGGTACGCTGGTCTACATTGCCAGCTGGGCCAGCGGTCTACGCATCGTGGACGTCAGCAACCCGGCGAACCCGGTCGAAGTCGGTGCGCTGGCGACACCGGACTACGCGACGAGCGTTGAGGTCGCGGGCGGGTATGCCTACCTTGCCGAGCGGGCGAGCGGGCTGCGGATAGTCGATGTCTCGGATCCGACCGCGCCGGTCGGCGTCGGCGAGCTTAACACGCCCGGACTGGCATCCGGGGTGCATGTCGAATGGCCCCGGGCGCTGGTTGCCGACCTCGACTCGGGCCTGCGCATCGTGGACGTGAGCGACCCGGCAAACCCGGTAGAAACCGGGCATTACCAGCCCTCGGGCCGGGTCCGCGAAGTGTCCGGCGCCGGCAATCTCGCCTGGCTGGTCTGTGACGACTCGCTGATGGTCATCGTCGACATCAGCAGTCCCGAGAACCCGGTTGAGGTGAGCCGGACCCGGCTGCCCGATGCGCCGCTGGGCGTTTATCTCGACGGTCAGTACGCCTACGTGGCGAATCACCGCGCCGGCTTCCGGGTCTATGACTGCTCGAACCCGGCCAGCCCGGAACTCGCCGGGTACTACGATACACCGTGGCAGTGCTACGACGTGGTTGTCGCCGGCTCGCTGATCTACGTGGCGGACTGGGGTTGTGCGCTGCAGGTCTACGAGGGACCGGTGGGGATCTCCGAGAGGCCGGCGGGCGGCGTACCGCGCGGGATCGAGCTGTTTCCGAACCCGGCCGGCCGGCGCGTGGCGGTACGTTTCGGCCCGACCGGGGCGGGCGCGAGCAGCATCGCACTGTACGACGCGAGCGGGCGGTACCGGGCGCGCTGGACGCTTGAAGGCGGCCGGGGTGATTTCGACCTGGGAGCACTCGGGGCAGGGGTCTACTACCTCCGGGCCGGGCAGGCTGGTGCGGGCGCGGTCGCGCGGCTGGTCGTGACCCGCTGAAGCGCAGCGGGCGAAGGTTCGTGCCGGGGTGGGCAACCGCCCCGGCACGGTTCCCGGGCTGGTTCAGGCCGGGTCCGCGATGCGGACCGAGTGCTCGAGCGGGCAGGCCTTACGGAGCATCGCCGATACCGAGCAGTACTTCTCCATCGACAGCTCGACCGCCCGGTTGACCTTGGCCGCGTCGAGACCCGGGCCGCGGACCACGTACTCCAGCCGGATGGCAGTGAACACGCTCGGGTGTTCCTCGCTCTTGTCAGCCGAGACGTTGAGTTCCAGCCCGGTGAACGGCACGCGCATCTTGTGCAGGAGCGAAACGACGTCCATCCCGGTACAGCCGGTGAGCCCGACGAGCAGCAGTTCCATCGGCCGAGCGCCGGAGTCCGCCCCGCCCGACTCGGCGTTGGCGTCCATCACGACCTCGTGGCCGGACCAGCCGGTTCCGACGAGTTTCATCCCTTCCGTCCAACGGGCATGAGCTTCAACCTTCACAACAGTTCCTTTCCTATGGTTTCAACGGTCGAAATCCGGCGGCGGAATCATCATGCTGTGCCGCGGCCATCAGCATCTCTTCTCACCGCCGATACCAGCGCGATTTCGGACCTGTCGCCCGACAGGGGCATCAGGTCGCCGCGTTCATGAACCCGGTCGTTGAGCAACGAGTCGACCAGTATGTTGCCGAAGCCGGTTCGGTCAAGAACCTCGTTCATCCGTTGCATGGTGGCCAGCTCGCCACAGCCGATCTGTTCGGCGAGACGCAGAGACCGGCTGTCGTCTTCGACGAAGACGCACAGCGTGAAAAGCCTGGCGCCTGGCGCAAGGACCCGACGAGTCTCTTCGAGCATCGCGCTTGCCGATTCCGCATTCTGGAAGCCGGCCACGCTGACCGCCAGGCTGACCGTCTTATCCGCCAGGGGTAGTTGCCGCGCATCGCAGGCCAGAAACGCGCAGCGGTCGGCCGCCGGCGTATCGGCGAGCCGTTTCCGAACCGCTGTCAACGCAAACCGGCTCAGGTCAGTAACGACGGTCAGACCTGCGGGCGGACGGGCCAGAAAAGCCGGGTTGCGGTACAGCGAACCCATCCCGGCACACAGGTCGAGGACCAACCCGGTCGTCCGGCTCATTGCGTACTGAAGGGCCGAAATGCCTTGTCCTTGCGCGGCCTTCAACCGTTCAGGTTCGACTACGGTGTTAACATACTCAAGGTCGGCGGCGGTAACGAGGCCGGCGTCCAGCCAGGACTTGATTCGCTCGGCTTCGGACCTGGTCGGGGTGGATTCGCTCCAGGTATTGAAGACCCGCTGTTCCCGGACATTGAAGTCGAGCACGCCATCGGTCATCCGGTAGCTGACTCCGCAATGGCATTGCAGGCTCTCCGGCTTCTGCGGGCGAAAGGGAAGCTCGTTCCGACATGTCAGACAGCGGAGAAGAAGAGCTTCGTGTATCGACGGGCTTTTCATCCGTTTCCTCCCGCGGCGGCGAATTCGGCGCGGAGGGCCGGGTAGAGCGCGCGGTAGCGGCGATAGCGGTCGTCATAGACGCCGCGGCCGGGCCCGGGCCGGACGCGGCCGGTGACCCGGACCGCCCGGGCGCAGGCGGTTTTCACATCCGCGAAGACGCCCGCACTCACCCCGCCGAGCAGGGCCGCGCCCAGGGCCGCGCCCTGCTCCGAGTTGACCGTCTCGACCTCGGCGTTGAAGACGTCGGCCATCAGCTGGCGCCAGAGCGCGGAGCGCGAGCCGCCGCCCGAGACGCGTAGTCTACCCGGGTTGATGCCGAGGCCGGGGAGCAGGTCAAGCGAGTCGCGCAGGCCGAAGGTGACGCCCTCGAGGACCGCGCGGGCCAGGTGGGCCCGGGTGTGGTGCAGGGACAGGCCGAAGAACACCCCGCGTGCGTCCGGGTCGGGGTGGGGACAGCGCTCGCCCGAGAGGTAGGGCAGGAAGAGCAGTCCCTCCGCGCCCGGGGCGACTCCGGCCGCTTCCCGGTCAATGATTTCATACGCGCGCGGTTCGGCTGAACAGCAGGCGTCCCGGAACCAGCGCAGGCTGCCGCCGGCGGCCAGCATCACGCCCATCAAGTGCCAGCGGCCTGGCAGGGCGTGGCAGTAGGCGTGGAGTCGGCCGGACGGATCGTGCCGGTAGCTGCTGGTGGCGGCGAACACAACGCCCGAGGTCCCGATGGTCACGGACACGTCGCGGTCGGCGAGCGTGGCGGTGCCGATGGCCTGCGCGGCCTGGTCGCCGGGCCGGCGGCGACCGGCGTGCCGGCCGCGAGGCCGGTCTCTGCCGCCGTGTCCGCGCTGACGCGGCCGGAAACCTCCGGGGATTCAAGCAGGCGCGGCAGCCACCCGGGCGGGATTTCGAGCCGGCCAATGACCTCGTCCGACCAGGCGCGCCGGCCGACGTCGAGCAGGTTCGTGCCCGAGGCATCGGCGGCATCGGTGGCGAACTCGCCGGTCAGCCGCCAGCGGAGGTAGTCCTTGGGCAGGAGCAGGTGCCGCGCCGCGGCCCAGACCCCGGGCTCGTGCTCGCGCACCCAGAGGAGCTTGGAGGCGGTAAACCCGGTCAGGGCAGGCTTGCCGGTGAGCTCGAGGAGTCGTTCCGCGCCGACCCGGCGGGTGATTTCCGCGCACTGCCGGGTGGTGCGCTGGTCGTTCCAGAGAATGCAGGGCCGCAGCACGCGGCCGGCGGCGTCGAGCAGGACGAGGCCGTGCATCTGGCCGGTGAGGCCGACGCCCGCGACCTCAGCGCCGCCCGCGGCAGCGAGTACCGCACGGATGGCCGCGACCGTGCCGCGCCACCAGTCGGCCGGGTCCTGTTCGGACCAGCCGGGCCGGGGCGTGGATAGCGGGTACTCGGCGGTGTGGCCGGACACGACCGTCCCGTCGGCCGCGACGAGCAGGGCCTTGGCCCCGGTGGTGCCGATGTCCAGGCCGAGGAGCAGGGGTTCCGAGCCCGGCGTCTTCACGCCTCGCTGCCTCGCTCAGGCCCCGGCGGGGCAAGCGGCGTCAGGCGGTCCGGGTACTTGGCCCGCTGGCGGACGAGGTAGGCTTCCAGCCAGCCCCGCGCCTCGTCAGGGTGCGTGACGGCGTAGATGACGGATTCGTGATCGAGGCTGTTGACCCGGTCGCAGGTGGCGCGCACCGCATCGAAGTTGACGCGCAGCGCGACCTCGACCGGCATCCGCTCCGGGTTGATGTCGATGCCGAACCAGCCCTGGTAGCCGTGCATCTTCAGGACGTAGAGCAGGGCCTCGAACTGCTCGGGGGCGACGACCCCGACGTTGAGGTCCTGGTCGTAGTTGCCGAGGGGCTGGCTGTTCAGGTGCATGTGCGCCAGCCGTCCCTCGGCCAGGGCCAGGCTGCAGGCGTACGGCAGATCTTCGTGTGCCATCAGGACGTGGCCGACCTCCGGGTTCAGGGCGCAGAGCCGGTGGCCCTGTTCCTGAAGGGCGGTGTTGCGCGGGTGGCGGAGCAGGGCGTCAACCTGGTGACAGAGGAGGACGCCTTCCGCGGTGGTTCCGAAGAGGATGCGCCCGCGCGGTTCGTAAGGCTTCGGCTCGAAGGCGATGCGCACCCCGGGGATTTCGTCGAGCGCTTCGGCCAGGCCTTCCGCAAACCGGTCGCGCATGGCCGTGAAGTCGATGCCGAACGGGTTCTCGTAGCCATCGATGCCGGGCCAGACCACCGCGAACTCGGTGTTGAACTCGAGGTTCAGCCGCAACGCTCGCTTGACCAGCTCGATTGCTTCCTGCCGCACCGCGGGCAGCGGGCTGGACAGTGAGCCCCACTCGAACCGCGCGTCGTGGAAGAGCAGGGGCACGATGGTGACCAGCCTGATGCCGGTGCCGGCGCAGAATTCCCGCCAGAGCCCGGCGTTGTCCTCGTTGATCTCGTTGGGGTAATGGGCCTCGATGCCGGCCAGTCCGTCGGCCGCGAGGCGGGCGGCGATGTCGAGCCGGCGCCGGATGTCTAACTCCGGGCCGTATCGGGCGTGAAAACGGCTTGCCGGGGGCGAAAAATACCATATGCCGGCCGAGAACTTCGGGGTAAGTTCGAACGACAGGAGATGCTCCAGCAGTTCGCCCGGTCCGCGTCGAACCGCCTGGCCGCGCAGGTCGGTCAGCGCCACCGGGCCTCCTCGTCTGGCGTCATGGGCGGGATGTGGCCTCAGCCGTCCAGGTTGAAAGACACCATCGTGATGTCGGTCATCTCCTCGACCGCGAACCGGGGGCCTTCGCGCCCGGTACCAGAATCACGGATGCCGCCATAGGGCTGATGGTCGGCCCGAAATGTGGCCGAATCGTTGATATAGACATTGCCGGCCGCGACCGTCTCGGCCGCGACCAGCGCCCGGTTGACGTCCCGGGTGAATACCCCGCAGGCGAGTCCGTACTCGCGGGTGCCGGCCGATGAGCCGCGGTTGAACATCGCCAGCGCCTGGTTGAACCCGCTGAACGTCTCGATGGTTACGACCGGGGCGAAAGCCTCCTCGCACACCACCGGCATTTCCGGGTTGACCGAATCCAGCAAGGTCGGGAGCATCACCGGGCCTTCGGCGTTCCCGCCGCAGAGGATACGGGCTCCTGCCTGCCGGGCTTCCGCGACCAGCGCCAGCGCCCGGTCAAGCGCGGACCGGTCAATCATCGGCCCGATTTCGGTCGCGGCCAAGGCCGGGTCGCCGTGGCGCAGGCGCTCCGCGCCGGCCACGAGCCGGGCGGTGAACTCCGCCGCGATCCGTTCGTGCAGGTAGAGCCGTTGGGTGTGGATGCAGACTTGGCCGGAGTAAGCGAACCCGCCGACCAAGCAGCGCGCGAGCGCGGTCTCGATGTTGGCGGTTTCGTCCACGATGGCCCCGGAGTTCGAGCCGAGCTCGAGCGCGACGTGTTTCAGCCCGGACTCGGCCTTGATCGACTCGCCGACCTCGGCCGAGCCGGTGAAGGTCACCATCCGGACCCGGGAGTCGCGGACCAGCGTCCGGCCGACCGAGCCGCCCGGCCCGACCACGATGTTGAGCGCGGCCGGGGGCAGGCCGGCCTCGAGCAGGAGCCGGCCGAGGCGCAGGGCGGTCAGCGGGGTGGCGCTGGCCGGTTTCAGCACGACCGCGTTGCCGGCCGCGAGTGCCGGGGCGAGCTTGTGGCAGACCAGGTTCAGGGGAAAGTTGAACGGGCTGATGGCGGCGATGACCCCGAGCGGCCGGCGGAAGAAGTAGCCCCGGCGGCGCTCCGAACCGCGGGCGGCATCCATCGGCACCGTCTCGCCGTGGATGCGGCGGGCTTCCTCGGCCGCAAACCGGAGGGTCTCCTCGGAACGGCCGACCTCGGCCGCGGCGTAGCGGCGGGGCTTGCCCGACTCGGCGATGATACCGTCGGCCAGGGCCTCGGCGTTGAGCCGGACCAGTTCGGCGGCGCGCTGGAGAACTCGGCCGCGCTCGTGGGCGGGCAGTCGGGCCATCTCCCGGGCGCCCTCGCCGGCGGCCGCGACCGCGGCCGCGACGTCCTCCTCGTCTGCGAGAGAGACGCGGGTGATGGTTTCTCCGGTCCAGGGATTCAGCACCGGCAGGCGCGCGTCCCGGTCCTGCCAGGAACCGGCGATGAGCAGGCCGGTGGGGTCATCCATACCGACGAAGGATAGGAGCCCGGGCCCCGGCTGTCAACCGGCGACGACCAGCGTTGACCGGGCGCCCGCTGGCCCTATAATCACGGTCGGAAGCCGGGCGATTAGCTCAGTAGGCTAGAGCGCCTCCCTTACAAGGAGGAGGTCATCTGTTCAATTCAGATATCGCCCATTCGGGGCAAGTGGCATCTATTCCGGAGGTTGCGGGGTAGTCGCCGCCCCGGGGCGCGCTCGGTGCCGTTTCGTCGGGCGAATCCCGCCTGCCGGGGCTGTTGTCTAACAAACCGTAAGCAGCAAGCTTCGCGTACTGCCAGGACCAGCTGCCAGGTGCGGCCGGAAGGCAGGCGCCTTAACCAGCAGAACTCAATCCAAGGAGGAGTCATGAAGGTGAAACCGCTGCACGACCGGATCCTCGTCGAGCGTATCGAGGAAGAGGTCCGAAAGGGCGGCATCATCATTCCGGATACCGCCAAAGAGAAGCCCCAGCAGGGCAAAGTCATCGCGGTCGGCCCGGGCCGGGTGGACGAAGCCGGCAAGCGCATCGCGCTTGACGTCAAGAAGGGCGACTACATCCTGTTTGGCAAGTACTCCGGCAATGAAATCCGCGTCGGTGACGAAGAGTACCTCATCATGCGCGAGGACGACGTCCTTGCCATCATCGAAAAGGAGAAGTAGGAAGATGCCAGCCAAGGAATTGAGGTTCGAAGACGATGCCCGCCGCGCAATCCTGCGCGGGGTGCAGAAGCTGGCCCACGCGGTCAAGGTGACCCTCGGCCCCAAGGGCCACAACGTCATCATCGACAAGAAGTGGGGCGCGCCGACCGTGACCAAGGACGGCGTGACCGTGGCCAAGGAAGTCGAGCTTGAGGACCGGTTTGAGAACATGGGCGCCCAGATGATCAAGGAAGTGGCGTCCAAGACGTCGGACGTCGCGGGTGACGGCACGACCACCGCGACGGTGCTGGCCGAGGCGATCTACCGCGAGGGCCAGAAGGTCGTGTCCGCGGGCGCCAACTCGATGGCGGTCAAGCGCGGCATCGACCAGGCGGTGGCGACCGCGGTTGCGGAGCTGAAGAAGCTCTCCAAGAAGACCGCCGGCCGCGAGGAAATCGAGCAGGTTGCGACGATCTCCGCCAACAACGACAAGGAAATCGGCAAGCTCATCGCGGACGCGATGGAGAAGGTCGGCAAGGAAGGCGTCATCACGGTCGAGGAAGCCAAGGCGATGGAGACCAGCCTTGACGTTGTCGAGGGTATGCAGTTCGACCGCGGCTACCTGTCGCCCTACTTCGCGCTCGAGCCGGGCACGACCACGCCCCAGACCCCGAAGATGGAAGCCATCCTTGAGAACGCGCTGGTCCTGCTCTACGAGAAGAAGATCACCTCGATGCGCGACCTGCTGCCGGTGCTCGAAAAGGTCGCCCAGAAGGGCCGGCCGGTGCTGGTCATTGCCGAAGAGGTCGAGGGTGAGGCGCTCGCCGGGCTGGTCGTCAACCACATCAAGGGCACGCTCCGCGCCTGCGCGGTGAAGGCCCCGGGCTACGGCGACCGGCGCCGGGCGATGCTCGAGGACATCGCGGTCCTGACCGGCGGCAAGCTGGTGTCCGAGGATCTCGGCATCAAGCTTGAGAACGTCCAGGTCAGCGACCTCGGCACCGTCAAGCGGGTCGTGATCGACAAAGAGAACACGACCATCGTCGAGGGCGTGGGCAAGAAGGCCGACATTACCGCCCGCATCGAGCTTATCCGCAAGCAGGTCGAGGAAACCAAGTCCGACTACGACCGCGAGAAGCTGCAGGAGCGGCTGGCCAAGCTGGCCGGCGGCGTGGCGGTCATCAACGTCGGCGCGGCGACCGAGGTCGAGATGAAGCAGAAGAAGGCGCTGGTCGAGGACGCGCTCCACGCGACCCGGGCCGCGGTCGAGGAAGGCGTGGTGCCGGGCGGCGGCGTCGCGCTGCTCCGGGCCCTGCCGGCGCTTGAGAAGATGAAGCTTGACGAGGACGAGCAGATCGGCGTCAACATCGTCCGCCGGGCGCTCGAAGAGCCGATCCGGCAGCTGGTGGTCAACGCCGGGCTCGACGGCGCGATCGTGGTTGCCAAGGTCCGCGAAGGCAAGGGCAACTTCGGGTTCAACTGCGAGTCGATGGAGTACGTGGACATGTTCGAGGAAGGCATCATCGACCCGACCAAGGTGACCAGGTCCGCGCTGCAGAACGCTGCCAGCGTGTCCGGGCTGATGGTCACGACCGAGTGCGCCATCGTCGAGATGCCCGAAAAGGAAAAGACCCCGCCGATGCCGGGTGGCGGCGGGATGGGAATGGACTACTAGTCCCTTTCAGCCCCGGGGGGCGGGCTTGCCCGCCCCCCGGGTTCCAGCTCACCGATGCCCACCTACGAGTACCAGTGCCGCAAGTGCGGGCATCGCTTCGAACTGTTCCAGCGCATCGTTGACCCGCCGGTGAAGAACTGCCCGAAATGCCGGCGCCGGGGCTCGGTCGAGCAGCTCATCTCCGGCGGCAGCGGGCTGATATTCAAAGGCTCCGGGTTCTACATCACCGATTACAAGCGGAAATCCGGCCCGGGCGGCGGGGAGGCCGGCCGAGACGCGGGGAAGCCCGCCGACCCCGGGGCAGCCAAGCCTGCCCCGGACAAGCCTGCCGCGGACAAGCCTGCAGACAAAAAGACCAAGCCCGCCGACTGACCCGGGCAATGCCCGTCCCGGGCACACCCAGTTCCCATCTGACCGTCGTTCCGTCCCTCTCACTTGACAGGTTGGGTTATCGCTACTAAGTTCAGGCAGACTTAATACAATCCGGTCCGGGCCCGGGCGGGAACGTGCCGGGCGTTGCGGGACGAGCCGAGCAGTCCCGGACGGCGGGTCGAGTGCCCTGACCGGGAAAGGAGGAAACCTGTGGACAGAGCGACGGTGCATTCGAGAATCGAGGAGTCGTTCCGGCGGCAGGCCCGGAGGGACAGGAAGGTCAGGAACGCATATCTGCTGGTCCGGTCGGACCGGCTCGGCGTCGACCTGCGTCTGGCGGAAGGGGAGACCCAAGGTGTCGCCGCGGATATACGCCAGCCGGTGCACCTGGCGAGCGTGGGCAAGCTGTTCACCGCCACGGTTGTCGCCCTCATGCATGAAGAAGGGCTGCTGTCGTTCGACGCCCCGGTTTCCCGGTACCTCGATGCCGAGCTGATGGATGGCCTGCACGTCCACCGGGGTAGAGACTACTCCGGCGAAGTCAAGGTCAGCCACCTCCTCAACCAGTCGTCGGGACTGTACGACTCCTTCTGGCCCTTGCTGAGGATGATGACGGCGGACCCCGCGATGAGGATCACTCCTCGGGAGGCGGTGATATGGGGCAGGGAACACCTGAAGCCCAGGGCGAAGCCCGGGCAACGTCATTACTATACCGACACCAACTACTACCTGCTCGGCCTGGTCGTTGAGAGCATTACCGGGCGGCCGTTCCACGAGACGCTGCACCGGTGCATCTTCGAGCCGTTGGGCATGACCGGCGCCCGGATGATGGGCTACTCGGAGCCGGCGGTGAAGACAGATCTCCCGGTGGCCGGTCTCTACATAGACGGGAGGGATTGGACCCGGACCCCGGGGGCACACGGCATCGACTACGCGGGCGGCGGGGTGATCGCTCCGCTTGAGGACTACCTGAAGTTCATGCAGGCGCTGGTCGGCGGCAGGCTGGTCAAGCCCGGGACCCTGCAGCGGATGATGTCGGACGACCACCGGTCGTACCCGACTATCCGATACGGCTACGCGATCTGGAAGTTCGTGACCGTGCCCCTGCTGCTGCCCGCGAAGTTCAACTGCTGGGGCTGCGTGGGGGTGACCGGGGCGTTCATGTTCTACCACCCGCGGACCGAAGCGCACGTCATCGGCAGCTTCGGGGACATCTCCTACCGGTCCAAGGCCTGCAGATTCATGCTGGCGAAGGTTATCGGCCCGCTGCTGAAATGCGAACACCCGGAAGTCCGTGTTTGACAGGCGACTTGGCCGTGCTGCCGCTCGGTTTCGCGGAAGGCTGGCTCAGGCAGGACCGGGACTGGTACCAGGCCTGGGCCGGGCTGATGCTCCGGCTGCAGTTCAACTGAGCGGTCAGCGCAACTTGAGGATTCTCCGGGCCGGACGGTCCTGTCCGATCGCGTACAGGTAGTAGACGCCTGGCGCCAGCAGGGGTCCGAACTCCGCGGCGCTCCCCCGGGCGGCGCGCCGGCCATCTGCGCCGAAGACATCCCACCGTCCGGACAGCTCCAGCCCGCGCGAGAACAGCAGGGTGCCCGTCCCGGCCGCGCGGCCGGGACCGACCGGGTCCGGCCCGGCGATGCCGGTCAGGCCGGTCGGGACAGCCACGGTTGCCAGGCAGGCCGCGGTCAGCCTGCCGACCCTCAGCACCTGCCCGAGCGTGAGCGTGCCGACCGTGTCGTTCTCGGTGTGGTAGTACGGGTTGGACCCGCGCCAGATGCCCCAGACCGAGTCCTCGAGCGCGAAGGTGCCCTTGTAGCCGGCTTCCCAGAAGGGCTGGGCGTCGCCCGGGCAGTCCGGGTCGAGGTAGTTGAGCAGGGAAAGCCCGATGTCGTACCAGCGATTGGTCGACTCGGCCAGCGCGGCCATCGGGGCGGAGGGCACGTCCCGGTTGACGACGAGGTAGTTCGAGTCGCGGGCGGTGTAGCCGATCATATCGACGTTGAACGCGCCGTAGATGGCCAGGTCCTGCGGCACCGCGATCGAATCCACCCAGTGATACGAACCCTTCATCCACTGCTCCTCACCGGAGAAGGCGAGCAGCTTCACGGTCCAGCGGAAGCGGTATTCGCGCAGCACCCGCGCCAGTTCGAGCAGGATGGCGGTGCCGGTGGCGTTGTCGTCCGCGCCCGGCGCGCTGGTCATGCCCTGCTGCGAGTAGGAATCGAAGTGGGCGCAGACAACGACGATGCTGTCCGGCCGGACCTCGCCGGGCAGGGTCGCCTCGACGTTCAGCGCGCGCGTGCTGTTGATGTAGTAGGTGTCAAGCTCGGTCTCCCAGCCGAGATCGACGAGACGCTCGTAGAGCCAGAGCGCGGCTTCCTCGCATTTCGGCGAGTAGGTGTAGCGAGTGCCGAAGGCCTCGAGCGCTCTCATGTCCTCGACGAGCGGGTCGAGGCGGAGCGATTCGACGATGCGGCCGACCAGTGTGTCCGGCTGCCAGTCGAACCGGTCCCCGGGTTCGGCCTCGCTGCCTGCCGGGCGGTCAGCGGCCGGGGGGTAGCCGCGTCGCGGCAGGGCGGCCAGCAGCCAGCCCGACTCGCTCGCCGCCCGGGCCTGTGCCTCGTCGAGCCGCACGATGAAGCTGCGCGAGTCCTGCCAAAGCGGCG
>JAWOIB010000056.1:0-22172 GCA_046484845.1 bacterium | reverse complement strand
TCAAGCCCGCGTTCATTCAGCCAGCGGGCGTGATAACGCGGGTGTATTTCCCGCAGCGAATCCATCACCGCCTCATGCGCCGCGAAGTCGGGCATGCGTCCGGCCTGCCCGCGCAGGGGCGTACCGGCGAGGGCCGGGGCGGTCAGCGCGAGCAGGATGGTTGCGACTGCGAGCGGCCTGCAGACTGTCTGATTCATCATTTGCCTCCCTGGGCGGACCTGACCGCCGGCCGGACACGTCCTGTCATTGGTCCGAAATCCTGCTTTCTTAAGACAGCTTACCCCCGCCGGGCGGGAGTTGTCAAGCCGGGGCGTTGGCCGTGACCCGCCTCCCTGGAAGCAATCCGAGGCGGCGGCACGAGAGACCGCCGACCGTACCCGGGACCCGGGCCAGGGCAGCTTCGCTTCGCGGCGGGTATGACACCACCGCGCTTGCCCGCGTCGGCCGGGGATTCCTCTTGACTTCCCCGGTTTCTCCGCTAGATTCTGAAATAGAAATTGCGGGGTGGAGCAGCCTGGTAGCTCGTGAGGCTCATAACCTCAAGGTCGCTGGTTCGAATCCAGCCCCCGCTACTTACTGGGACCCGGCAGAGGCCGGGTCCCTTGCTGTCAAACGCTGCCAGACCGGTCAGGGACGCCCGCCAGCCTCACGCTCAAGGCGCTTAACCCGGTCCCAGACCGCATCCATCTCGGCCAGTGTTGCGTCGGCAAGGGAAACTCCCCGACTCCTGAAGTCCTGCTCAACCTGCCGGAATCGGCGGGAGAACTTCGCGTTTGCGTCCCGCAGCGCGCTCTCGGCGTCAACATCGAGATGCCGGGCGAGGTTCACAAGTGCGAAGAACAGGTCACCCAACTCCTCGGTCATTCGCACCCGGTCCTTGGTCGGCTGGCCCGTCTCGTGGCGCAGTTCCCCCACTTCCTCGATGACCTTATCAAGGACGTCGCCGGGATCGGTCCAATCGAATCCGACTCGGCGACACCGCTCCTGCAGCAGTCCGGCTTCCTTCAACGCCGGCAGCGCTCGTGGCAGGCCGTCAAGGGCCGACTCGCGCTGCCCGCCCGCCTTGTGCTCCTCCCGTTTGATCCGCTCCCAATTCTCCAGGACCTGCCCTGCGTCGCGCACTGACTGCTGACCGTAGATGTGAGGATGGCGGCGCTTCAGTTTGACGACAACCCCGTCCAGGGCGTCCTCAAGTCGTACCCCCCGCTCGGCTTGAAGCACATCGGCAAGGAACAGGCCCATGAAAAGGTAGTCGCCGAGCTCTTCGACCGCCTCACGCGAATCGCCCGAGGCCAGCGCTTCGTCCAGCTCGTAGGCTTCGTTCAGCACCAGGGGCCGGGTGGACCGTATCGTCTGCTCCCGGTCCCACGGGCAGTCCTTCCGCAACCTGCGGACAACCTCCAGCAGTTGCTCGAACTCTTTCACAGCGGACCATCAACCGGGGTCAGAAACAGACCTCGACCATCCCCCGGTTCCGCCCCGGGTTCGCCCACCTTGTCCCCGGGATATCCACCGGTTGTCCTCTGCGCCGGTGCGCGCCGCAGGTCAGCCCCGCTGCGGGCCATCGCTCACGATCTTCCTCAACCCGGCAAACGGCGACTCGGCCACCGGCGGACATGCGCAGACTCCCTCATTCAGGTTCACACCACAGCCTGAACAGATGCCCTGGCAGTCGGGTCGGCAGGCAGGAGCAATGGGGATTGCCAGGTGGACCGCATCGCGCACGAGCGGGACGACATCGATGCTGTCGTCCCGGAAGCTCACCAGCTCCACATCGCGACCGCTCATCAGCTTGCCGTCGGGTGGTGGCACCTCGCCCTCGCTGAGAAACTCCGTCTGGAGCGCCTCGGCGTAGTCGCGGCTGAACTCGCACCCGCAGACGGCACAGTCGAGCACCGCCCGAAACCGGACGACGCCGTCAACGAGAAGCCGGCGGCCGCTACGGACAACATCAAGACCTACGCGGATCGGACCGACCAACCTCTCGACCAGCGGGTTCTCTCCCACCGGGGCTTCCTCTCCGTCGATGTCAGCCGCTTCGAGCTCAAACTCGAGACGGTTCACCCCCTGCTTCAGGGACTCCACCGGGATGCGCCAGCCCGGGACCCGCCTCACAATTCCTCGACCAGCCGCTGGACAATATCCGGTGCGCGGACATTTTCCGCCTCGGCTGTGAAATTGGCGACAATGCGATGACGCAGCACCGGCTGGGCAACCGCCTTGACGTCGTCAACCGACGGCGTGTAGCGCCCGTCGAGCAGCGCCCGCGTCTTCGCTCCCAGCACCAGGTATTGCGAGGCCCGGGGACCCGCCCCCCAGCTCACCCAGTCCTTGATGAACTTCGGGGCATGGTCGGAAACGGGCCGGGAGGCTGAAACCAGCCGCACCGCGTAGTCCAGTACCTCATCCGCGACCGGCACGCGACGCACCAGCGCCTGCAGCGCGCCGATGTCCTCCGCGGACAGCACTCGCTCAAGCTCCGGGACGTATGCCGACGTCGTGCTCTTGACAATCTCTCGCTCTTCTTCGGGAGTCGGGTAGCCGACATGGATCGAGAACATGAACCGGTCGAGCTGGGCCTCGGGCAACGGGTAGGTTCCCTCCAACTCAATCGGGTTCTGAGTCGCCAGCACGAAGAACGGCGCCGGCAGGTCGTAGGTCCGGCCGGAAACCGTCACCTTGTACTCCTGCATCGCCTGCAGCAGGGCCGCCTGGGTCTTCGGTGGCGTGCGGTTGATCTCATCGGCAAGCACCACGTTGGCGAAGACCGGGCCGGGAACGAACCGGAAGCAGCGCCGTCCGCTCGCCTCATCATCGTCAATGATATCGGTCCCGGTGATGTCCGAAGGCATCAAGTCCGGGGTGAACTGCACCCGGTTGAACGACAACTCCAAGACCCGGGCGATGGTGTTGATGAGCAGGGTCTTGGCCAGTCCCGGCACGCCGACCAGCAAGCCGTGACCGTGGGCCAGCAGGCAGATGAGCGTCTGCTCAACGACCGCCCGCTGGCCGATGATTACCTTCCCGATTTCGGTCTCTATCCGACGCCGGGCCTCGCCGAGCCTGCGCGCAGCCTCGACGTCGCCGCCCCAGCGGCCGGCTTCGTTCGCCTCGCCGTTCACGCTGACAGCCTCACCTCAAGCATCGGGCATCCCGCACCCATGCGGTCCGGACGCCCCGCCGTCCTATATCCTGCCCCATGTGCTTGAGGAACGCTTGTGCGGCTTCAGGCCTTTCAGCTTGGCGAGCACCTGGGGCAGGGTGGTGTATTCCATGTCGTTCAGGCCCAGCCGGTGGGGCTCGAAAGGCCCGTGGCGACGCATGTAATCCGCAACCTCGTTTGCCTTCTGCCGCGCCAGGTCGAACGACGGGTCATCAAACATGTCACGCGGCCCGACCAACTGCCCGTTGGCAAGCTGGAACCCACAGGCAATCACCCTGGGCGGCCCGTCGAAACGGGACGGGGTCGCCTGGGCGCGCGACGTCGGCATCATCGGCCCGTAGTGAGACCCGCGCATCCAGCCCGAAACCATGTGCGGGAACGCAAACGGCTCCAGCGCCTCACCTACCGCAGGCAGCCCGGACTGGCAGCGGACAATCATCACCGGGTCATCCTTGCCCACGTAGCGCCCCGCGATGAGCGCGAGCTTCTGGGTTGAGGTCGTTGCGGCAACATCGCCCTTCTTGGTGAAGACGTTCTGGATTACGTAGTTCTCCGGCGAGCCAATCAGCACCAGCAGGTCGTACATCTGCTCCGGGCAGGCGAGCTTCACGTCGGTTCCGCCGTGGACGTCGTGAACCTGAAACACGAACCCGTCGTGCATCGACGGGTCAATGACCAGCCCGATGGTGTTGAACGGGTCGGCGAACATCCGGAAAAGCGGCAGGTTCCAGGCCCCGGGAGCGCACTTGTCGGCACAGAAGACGATGATCGGCTCGGACTTGCGCTCCTCGAAGGTCATCTCGGCACAGCCGGGTCCCATCCCCTTGACATTGCCCGAGAAGGAATCGGCCAGCATATCCTGGCCGGCGCCATAGAGCGACAACTGGCGGGCCAGCTGGGTGCCGTCCATGAACAGGTCCCAGGCCAGCTTGTGTATCTTCCGGTTGTTGTCACCGTGGCGGTGAGTCATTATCAGGTCGAGATCGTCACCGACATTGGTCACACGGAAGTCAACCAGCAGACCGTCGGACTTGGCTCGTTCAAGCAGCTGCTCGGCACGAGCGATGATGTCCGGGTGACTCGCCGAATGGCCGACATAACCGCCGATGTCAGCCTTGATGACCGATACCGTTATCTTCCGGTCGTTTCGTTTCGCGGGCCTGGTCTTAGCGGCCATTGAGTTCCTCCATTTGGTCCTGCTGCTCATCAGTACGTGCCGGGATGGAAACTGCCCTCCACACCCGGGGCATTGAGCCTGAAAAGGATAGGTCATCAGGCCGGGACGGTCAAGCTGTGCGTCGTGCCGGCCTGCTCGAGCCTTGATTGCCCTGCCTGGTCGTGTACTATAGTTCTGTTAGGAGGGAGTCGCGGCCCGTGCTGCGATGAGACGACAAACCTGCCAGCCATGAACAAAGGAGGTAACATGGACCGACACGGAATCGTCTGCGCTGCCGCGACGATCGCCGCGCTAGCAATGTTCGCAGCCTGTGATGAAGCGCTAAACAACCCACCCGAGACGCCCGGCGCGCCCACCGGCGCCGCCCAGGGCAACGTCAGTGTCAGCTACGAGTTCAGCGCCACGACCACCGACCCGGAAGGAGGCGACATCGCCTTCCGGTTCTCCTGGGGAGACGGCGACACCTCGGAATGGACCGACTGGACCCCGAGCGGCGGCACCGCCTCTGCCTCGCACGCCTGGGCCAGCCCGGGCAGTTACGAGGTCCGCGCGCAGTCCAGAGACCGCGAGGGAGCAACCTCGGGCTGGTCCCCGGCGCGCGTGGTCGCCATCACCGACGACCCGCCCGCTTCCCTCAAGTGGCGGTACCTGACCGGAGGGGGCATCAACACCTGCCCGGCCATCGGCCCGGACGGGACCGTCTACTTCGGCTCGCAGGACCGCCACCTGTACGCCCTTAACCCGGACAGCACCCTGAAATGGCACTACGACGCGGGCGGGAGCATCCAGTCTTCGCCGGCGATCGGACCGGACGGCGCCATCTATGTAGGGTCGGCCGACCGGCACCTGCACGCGGTCAACTCCGACGGCACCCGCAGGTGGCGCTACCAGGCCGGAACCCGGGCGGTCGAGTCTTCACCGGCCATCGCGGAGGACGGTACGGTCTATGTTGGCTGCAACGATGGCTTCCTGCACGCAGTCAACCCCGACGGCACCCGGAAATGGCGCTACCAGGCCGGCAGTTTCGTCGGGGCATCACCGGCTATCGGCCCGGATTCCACCATCTTCGTCACATCCGCCGACAGCTTCCTGTACGCCGTCAGGCCGGACGGCAGCCTGCGCTGGCGTTACCAAACCGGTGCCTGGTCATACTCATCGCCGGCCATTGACGCGGAGGGCACCATCTATGTCGGGTCGCACGACTACCATCTCCACGCCGTCAGGTCGGACGGCACGCTGAAATGGCGCTACCCGACCGGGTACCGCATCCGCTCCTCGCCGGCCCTGGGTCCGGATGGCAGCATCTACTTCGGGTCCATTGACACCTACGTCTACGCCCTGAACCCGGACGGCACGCTGAAGTGGCGATACCAGAGCACCGGCAACGCCATCGAGTCATCGCCGGCGGTGGGCTCGGACGGCACCATCTACGTCGGGTCGAACGACCGACACCTGTACGCCTTCTACCCCGACGGTGCCGTCAAATGGCGCTACGAAACCGAAAGTGCGGTCGAATCACCACCGGCCATCGCCCCGGACGGCACCATCTACTTCGGGTCCAACGACCGCCACCTCTACGCGCTCCAGGGCACGGGCAACCTTGCGAACAGCCCGTGGCCCAAGTTCCGTCGTAGCCTGACGAATACCGGCCGGGCCGGCTCGTTCTGACCTGCACGGGCCGGCCCCGAACAGGTGCCGGCCCGAAAGCGCGCCGGGCCGGCACTCCCGGCCCGGCGCGGCGGTCCGATACCAGATCAGGCGTTGTCGATCTGGGCCTTCTGAAGCGCGCCTGAGTAGTCCACGTACACCGTCTTGGGCTCGGAGAAGATGTCGTACGCGGTCCAGCCGCCCTCACGGTGACCGTTGCCGGTATCCTTCACCCCGCCGAACGGCATGTGGCATTCCGCGCCGATGGTCGGAGCGTTAACGTAGGTGATGCCGGCCTCAAACAGCTCGACGGCCTTCATCGCCATGTTGACGTCCCGGGTGTAAATCGAAGAGGACAAGCCGTAAGGCGTGCCGTTGAGCACCCGCACCGCCTCATCGAAGTCCGCGACCTTGATGACCGACAGCACCGGCCCGAATATCTCTTCGACAGCGATCCTCATCCCGTGCTTCACGTCCGCGAACACGGTCGGCTGGTGGAAGAAACCCCCATCCCAGTCACCGCCCTTGAGCGTCTCGCCGCCGCAGACCAGCCGCGCGCCCTCGGCCTTGCCGATTTCGACGTACTGCTGAACCACCTGCCGCTGCTCCGCGCTCACGCACGGGCCCATTTCCACCGACTCGTCGAGCCCGTTGCCGACCTTCAGCTTCTTCGCCCGCTCGACGACCATCTCCAGCATCCGGTCGTAGACTCCTGCCTGGGCAATCAGCCGCGAAGTCGCCGTGCAGCGCTGGCCGGTGGTGCCGAAAGCACCCCAGAGCACACCATCGAGCGCCAACTCCAGGTCCGCATCGTCAAGCACGACCTGCGCGTTCTTGCCGCCGAGCTCAAGCGAGCAGCGCTTGAGCGACCGGCCGCAGACCTCGGCGATGCGGCGGCCGACCTCGGACGAGCCGGTGAAGGAGATTCCGCTGACATCCGGGTGATTGAGCAGCGCCTCGCCTACCGCGCCGCCGCCGCCGTACACGATGTTGACCACCCCGGCCGGCACCCCGGCTTCGGCCAGGCAGCCAACGAAAGCGTCCACCGACGCCGGTGTGAGAGTTGCCGGCTTGATGACCGCGGTGTTGCCGCAGGTCAGCGCCGGGAACAGCTTCCACGAAGGGATTGCCATCGGGAAGTTCCATGGGCAGATCATACCCCAGACGCCCATCGGCTGGCGGGTAACGTAACACATCTTGTTCGGCATCTCGCTGGGCGCAACCGTTCCCCACAGCCGCCGGCTTTCACCCGCGGCGTAGTACCCGGTGTCGATCGCCTCCTGGACGTCACCCCGGGTCTCCTTCAGCACCTTGCCCATCTCCCGGGTCTCGATCCGGGCGAAACCCTCCTTCCGCCTGACCATCAGCTCGGTGGCCTTGCGCATGAGATCACCCCGGGCCTGGGCCGGTAACGCCCGCCAGGCCGGGTAAGCCGCCCGGGCGGCCTGCACCGCGTCCGCGACATCCTCGGGCCCGGACGAAGGGAACAGACCGACCAAGTCGGACCGGTCCGCCGGGTTGCGGTTCTCGTAAGTCTTGCCCGAACGAGCGGGCACGTACTTGCCATTTATGAAGTTCTGGTATGCTTCGGGCATGGATCCTCCTGTAATCTGCCGGGCCAGCAATGCTAGCAGAAATCTACCCGGGGTCAACGACCGCTCTTGACAAGACGGGTCGGGCGTTTACGATACCCCGGTTGAATGTCGCGGGACTCGGCATTCGCCCGGGGGCTTCCCCGGGTTGATGGTCCCGGAAGTGCTTGTGTCGGTCCGGGTACGGTCCGGTATTTGCGAACCTGCGTCCGCAGCTCCCGACATCAAGCAGCAAGACAGTGCCGGATGTCCGGCACGGCTTCTCGGAGGTAAACAGATGGCCAAGAGAGTGTTCGTCGGCAACTTGCCCTTCAGCGCAACCGAAGAAGAACTGCGCCAGCTCTTCGCCCAGCACGGCGAGGTGAGTTCGGTCGAGGTCGTCAAAGACCGCTTCACCGAACGGTCTCGGGGATTCGCTTTCGTCGAAATGGCGACGGACGACGGTACCTCGGCCGCGGTTGCGGCACTGAACCAGCACGAGCTCGGGGGACGGCCGCTGACCGTCAACGTCGCCCGACCGCGCAGTGAATCACGCGAGGGCCGCGGTCCCGGCCACCGGGACGACCGGGGTAGCGACGACCGCTGGTAGCTCGAACCCGACCAGAAGTCAGCTCGCGAGAGCGAGCGCCAGCCTCTCAGTTCCCTGCCGGGAACACCACTCGCAGCCGACCGCGGTAGTCCCGAACTGCCGGTTCCCGTTCGCCATCGCGAACCAGACCCAGTTCCACACCCCCATCACGCCTGGTATTGATGTACCCGATGCCCGCCCCGGGCAGACGCGCCTCCAGCCCGGCCGGGGTCGGGTACCTGCCCATCACCACCACCAGTGAGGGTCTGACCTCGTCGTACAGCGACGGTTCGTTGCCGGCCCTGCTGCCGTGGTGCGGCGACTTCAGCAGCTGCGCCTCGATGCCACGGCCGACGACAAGCTCCGGCCGGTCGAGGTCACCGGCCAACAGCATCCGGTACCCGCCATGTTCCGCCATCGCCACCAGCGAAACATCATTGGCCCCGGCCAGCCCGGCCGCGTACAGCCGCCGGGCGGTTTCGTCCGGCCAGACGAAACGGAACTGGAACCCGCCGAACTCAAGCTCGGTACCGGCCCCGGCGAACACCAGCCTGGTCCCGCCCGCCTCCAGCTGGTCCAGTAGCTGCCGATAGTCCGGTGGGCCGTGCCGGGTCGGCACCACCAGGCGTTCGATGCGCACGCGGTCCACAAGGTCGAGCAGGCCGCCGTAGTGGTCAAGATCCGGGTGGGTCACTACTGCGACCGCCACCCGGTCCCGGCCCCGGCTCCGCAGGAAATCGCGGACTACCCCCGGCCCGTCAATCCCGGTGTCGTATAGCAGTACTCTTCCGGCCCTGTCCTCGAACACCATTGCGTCACCCTCGCCCGGGTCCAGGAACCATAACCGGTCCGCGGCTGGCCTCAGTGCCGCCGACCAGACCGACAAACCGATTCCGCATAGCATCAGTCCCGCGGCCGCGAACCTCGCCCGGCGCGACCGCCAGTGCAGGAGCAGGAACAGGCTCAGCGCGGTCACCGGCACCAGCCAACCGCCCGCACCCGCCGGCTTCAATACCGCCCAGTCCTGCCGGGCGATCAGCCCGGCCAACCCGGTCAGACCCAACACCAGCAGCCGCACCGTCTCCGCCAGAACCGCACCCAGCGGCATCCAGACACCGGCCAGCAGCACCGCCAGCCCGCCCAGCGCCACGATCAGCGAAGTCATCAGGATTGCCGGCGGGCTGGCCGGTATCGCCAGCAACTGCACCTGCCCGAAAGCGGCCAGCAGGAACGGGGCGGTCGCGGCGAAGGCTGCGGCCGACACGATCAGCGCCCGCAGTACCACCGGCACGGTTCGCTGGAACGGGGACGGCAGCCGGCCCGCGCGAATCCCCCCGGTCGCGGTCGCCGCCACCACGATACCCGCGACCGCGGCGAGCGACAATTGCGTCCCGGTTTCGAACAGCGAATTCGGAACCAGGAACAGCAACGCCAGCCCGGCGACCCCGAGCGTCGCGCCGGGTTCCAGCCGCCGTTGAGCGGTCCAGGCCAGCGCGGCCGCCACCGCCATTATCCCGGCCCGGATTGCGGACGGCCGCGCCCCGACAAACACCACGTAACCGGCAATCGCCACTGTGCCGACCAGCAACCGCCACCAGCCCCTGACTCCCAACAGCGACAGCAACAGCCACACCAGCCCGGCGATGATGCCCACGTGCAGCCCGGACACCGCCAGCACGTGCATCAGCCCGGAATCCCGCATCATCCCCATCGTCTCGGGCGTGACATCCTGCCGCTCGCCCGCCAGCAAGGCTGTCAGCACCGCCCCGGTCTCGTCCGGCAGCAGCTGTCTTACTCTCGTCCTCAGTCGCTCCCGAGCCGGGACAACCACCCGCCGCATCAGCGCCGCCCCGCGCTCCCGGCCGGTGAACCAGAGCTGGCGGCCCGAGACCGACGCCCGGCCCACAAACCCCTGGCGCGCCAGCCGCTCATTGCGGTCCGGCAACCCGGGATTCCGCGGGTAATCGAACCGGCGCACGGATGCGGCCACGAGCAACTCGTCCCCGTAGCGCGGGCTCGCCAGTGAATCCTGCAGCCAGACCACCACCCGGCCCTGACCCGGGCGGGCCAGCTTCACCACCATCCGGCCGGACCGGCCCGGCGCCTCGACCACCACGCCGCGGAACCACGGCCGCGCATAGAACGACGGGTCCGGCGGGACCGGGGCCCGCGCCAGCGCCCAGCCCATCGCCGCGGCGGCCAGCGCCGCGTACAACGACAATCCCCGGGTCCAACGGGCCAGCCCCAGCCCAACTGCGACACCAGCCGCAAGTGCAATTGGCGGCAACGGTACAACCCGGGCCAGCGCCACGCCCAGCGCAGCCGCGCCGAACGCCCGCAAGGCCGCATAGCGGAGGCCGAGCGAGCCCTTCAGCCTCTGACCGACCAGCCAGTCGCTCATTCCCCAGCCTAGCCGACCCCGACCGGACATCAAGCTCCCGCGCCGGAACCCGACCGCCGCCGAGCTTTGACACCCGGGACGCGCCGCATATAGTAATCAGGTGGAAGCCATACTGACCGGCCGGGAGCGTCTCATCCTGTACCTGCTCGCTGTCCTGGCGATACTCGGTTCGGTCGCGGTAGCGTTCCTGTTCCGCAAGATCGTGTTCGACTGGCTCCGCCGGCGCGCGGCCCGGACAAAGACGCAGGTAGACAGCATCCTGATTGCTGCCACCCGCGGCCCGTTCGTCATCTGGTGCATCTGCGGCGGCGTCTACGCCGCCTCGCGCATCGCCATCCTGTCTGCCGAGCTTACCCGGGCCAGCGACAAGGTCCTCATCGTCCTGCTGATAGTCTCCGTCACTTACGCCGCGGCCCAGGCCGCCATCGGGTTCATTCGCCACACCGGGACCCACAACAAGAACGCGGTCGCTTACGTCGGGCTGACCCAGACCACCGTCCGCATCGCCATTCTGGTGCTCGGCGGCCTGGTCCTGCTGCACTCGCTCGGCATCTCCATTACGCCGATGATCACCGCGCTCGGCATCGGCGGCCTGGCGGTCGCGCTTGCGCTCCAGAACACGCTCGCCAACACCTTCGCCGGCATCTACATCACCCTTTCCCGGCACATCCGGCCCGGCGACTTCCTGCGCCTCGACACCGGCGAAGAAGGCGTCGTCACCGACATCACCTGGCGGGCGACAACCATCCGGACCATCCGCAACAACATCATCATCATCCCGAACGACCGACTCGCCCAGGCCATCATCACCAACTTCAACCTCGCGGACAAGCGCTACCGCCTGGACATCGAAGTCGGGGTCAGCTACAGCTCCGACCCGGAGCATGTCGAACGAATCCTGATTGACGTCGCGAACAAGGCCGTCGGAGAAGTCGAGCACCTGCTCGACGACCCAGAGCCGTACGTCTCATTCCACCCCGGATTCGGTGATTCTTCACTCGGCTTCGCGCTGGTCGTTCACATCAGCAGCTACGCCCGGCAGTACCGGGTCCGGCATCACCTCCGCAAGCGCATCTTCGCCCGGTTCCGCAAAGAAGGCATCGAAATCCCATTCCCGATCCGGACGGTCTACCTCAACCCACCGGCCACCAGGCCAGCACCGCCCGCCGAGCCGCCACCGACCGGCCCGCCCTCAACCTGAACCCCGCAACCGCCCTGCCGCTTCTCCAGACTGGGGCTAGTTGGACGTACCCGGGGGCTGCGACCCAGCCCGGCGCCGCCGCCGCCAGCCGGACAACACACCATTCAGGAACAGCACCAGTAACGCCACACCCGCAATAACCGCTCCCCGGGTTCCGAGCAGTGACAGCGCGGTCACGATGGCGCCTGCTACCAGCACACCGACGAAGATAGCCAGCACCGAGCGCCAGTAGGGCAATCCCATTAGCACCGAGGCGATGCTGCCGGTCCAGGCCCCGGTCACCGGCAACGGCACGGCCACGAACATTGCCAGCCCCCAGAACTCCCAGCGCCGGATGAGATCGCTCCTGCGCCGGGTGCGGGCGAATAGCCAGTCGAAGAACCTGCGGAACGGACGAAACCGGACCAGCACCCTGACCACCGCGTCGAGCAACCAGAGAACCAGGAAAACCGGCAGCATGTTGCCGACGATCGCGAAGAACACAACCCGGTGCCAGGGCATGCCGAGCAGGTTGATACCGACCGGCACCGCGCCCCTCAGTTCGACCACCGGCAGGATGGCGATGATCAGCACCACCGCGTCGGACGACAACCCGCCCGCCCGCAACTGCTCCGCGAGACGCTCGCCGGTGGTCTGGTGTCCGCCCGGACCAGGCTCGCCGGCAGGACCGGCGAGAGCAGTCGTAACCACACCCAGGCAGAGCACCGCCAGGCATACAGAAGGCAGCGCGAGCCGCAGCCCGCCGGCCGCGAACCCATGCCGGGCGACGACCGGCAAAGCAATGCTATCGTGTATTCTCAAAGCAGTCCCTTCCTCCGCCGCAAAGCCCATTCGGTACCGGCCAGCAGCACCAGCAGCAGGTATGTCCAGACCGAACGCCTGGGGGTGAACTCGAACCCATGGCGGCTGGGCGCCAGTTGCATCTCGAAACCCGGGCCGGGCAGGCTATCACTGTCGAAGTACCGCCCGCCAGTGACCCGCGCAATCTCACGCAGCAGCCGGTCGTCAAGCCCCAGCATCGTCTCTTCGCGCGTACCATGCACGACCGCAAAACCGGCCTCGGCCTCACCCGAAGTGGTGGTCCCGGTCGCCCGGTACGAACCAGGTCCAAGCCCTGCGACCATCACCTGGTAACGCCCTCCCCCGAGTTCAACCATCGGAAGCGGACCCAGCTCAACTCCGGCTTCCCCGGACAAGGCATCATCCGTCTCCCTGACCGCCACCGTGGGGTTGACGCCTGTCAGCGGCCGGCCGTCGGGCGCGATGACGCTCAGTTCCAGTTGCACCGGGTCGCCGGCCATGAACGCGGGTCGGACTGCTGCCAGCCGCAGCAACTCGCCGGTCCCGGTTGAAAGGAACCGGATCGCGGGCTCAAGCAGTTGGTCCAGCGCGGTCGGGGCACCCGCGATATCCCCGGAGGTGAACCCCCAGCGCCAAGTCGACCAGCCGAGGTAGAGCACTCGGCCCCGCCCCATCGAACGCGCGCCGGCCACGACCTGCCCACCGGCAACCGCACCCGCGCGCGCTTCGGCCGGCACGCGCAGCCAAGCTTCGAAGCTGTCTGGTCGGGAGGGTACCGCCGCCGGCTCCAAGGGGGGCAACCGGTCCAGCAGCCGGGCAAGCGCCTCGACCGGCCGGCCCGGCGTGGGCTCGACCCGCACCGGGCCGCGGAGCAGGACGGCGCCGCCCGGCACAAACCTGGCCAGCGGGTGACCTGCATCGAACCCGCGCTCGTTCAGCACCAAGAGACCGGCGCCCGAGCTAACCGCCTCCGCCAGCCGGTCCCAGCCCGGCCATTCTGGTCCGACCCGAAGCCGGTCGAGAATGTGGACATCGGCATCGCCCGGCAGCGACAAGCCGCCGGGCGTGGCCGCAATGGCACGGACCAGTCCGACCCGGGGCAACCGCTCCAGCGCCCGGGTCACAAACCGGGAGGAAGGTCCTGGCGCATCGGTCAGGTAACTGACCCGCACCCGGCCGGAACGGACGTGACAAACCGCCTCCATCACGTTGTCGGCAGCAGTAATCTCACCCGGAACGCTGTCGGCAATCGCCCGCAGCTGCCGGAATCCCGGCTCTGGGAATACCAGCTCGAACCCGGCTTCCTGTGTGCCCATATCCGCAAACGCCAGCTGCCCCCGGCGACCGGCAAGCTCGAGACCGGCCTCGGCTGGACCGGGTCCGCTCCAGTCCGCCCGAACCACAACCCGTGCCGTCTCGCCGGCATAGATTTCCTCCGGAAGCCGCAAGCCGGCAAGCTTCAGGTTGACCACCCGACGCAAACCGCAACCGACCGCGTAGACCGGTATCCCGACCCGGGCCGCCTCGCGCACCGGGTCGGACGGACCGTTGTCGCGGCCGTCGGTCAACAGCAGGATCGCACCCGGCTGTCGCCGGGCAACGGCGTCGAGCGCTGCCGCCAGCAGGGAGCGGGTCCCGTCGAGGCCTGCCGCCTCCGCCGTTGCCGGAAACTCACCGCCGACCACTACCGTGCTCTCCGCAAATGCAAACAGCTCGTACTTCGCGTCGAACGTCACGCGCATGCGCTCAATCGCTCGGGTTGCCAGCGAGTCCGCCCCAACCAACGTCATGCTCCGGGAAACGTCCTGCAAGACCGCCACAACCCGGCCCGGTCGCGACCAACGATGCCGGATGACGAGGCCTGACAGCACCAGGAACAGCACCAGCACCGCCGCGACCCGGAGTGCGAACAGCCCGGCTAGGGCCCGGACCGAACCCGAGCCCGTCGTCCCGCGTCGGGACTCCCTGAAGTACGCACCCGCTGCCAGCAGCAGCAGGAGCGCGCTAGCGACGATACTCGCCGACAGCACGTGGTTCCGGTTCGAGTCTCAGCTCAACCAGCAGGCTCTCCGGCCCGGGTACGCTGAACGGCACCCGGCCGGCGAAATCCGCCCGGCCGTCGCGGTTGGTGTCGCTGACCGCGACCGCTTCGTACCTGCCCTCGGGCACCCGGAGCGCGAACCGGCCCGAGTCGTCGGTCACCGCCAGCGCGGCGGCGGTGTCGGCGAGCAGGAAAACCAACGCCGGCGCCGGCCCGGTCACCCGGCCGGGAATCAGCGCCCCGGCGAACACGGTGTCCCCGGTGAAGCTGATCGCGCTGTAACGGGCGGTGCGGTTGCCTTCCAGGTCGCTCAGTCCGGGCAGCAGGACGACGTAACCGGTCGGCTTAGGCCGGGTGTCCTCCACGGGCACGGTATCCTCATCCGGAACCGGCTCCGGGAGTTCGGTCCCGGGCCGCAGCGGGCGCCCACCCGGCAGTTCCGGAGCCGGAGACGGGTCCGTCCCCGCGCGCACGCCGGGCCGTCGCAACGTCAGACGTTCCCAACCCGGGTCCCAGGACGGCAGGAGCAACGTCTCGAGCGCGGGCGGGATCGTGATGACCCTCGGCGGGACCAGCGTGTCCATCGGCTTGCTGAACTCAAACCGGAACTCGTCCCCGGCGTAACGGGTCTGGCCCGGCCCCGGCCGCACCGAGGTCACTCTGGGCGGCACCGTGTCCGGTTGGGCGCCACCCCGGAACCTGCTGCGCACCCGCGCGACGTTGCCGGAAAGGTCAGGAACCATTGCCTCCAGCCGGTAAACCACCGGCTGCTGGAGCGCGGTCCAGGCCAGCAGCCGATCGCCGCCCCGGCCCAAGGTCAACCCGCGTAGCGCGAGCGACGCACTGTCCGGGCCGACGATGCGGAAGCTGTCAACCGGTACCCGGTCCAGGTCCACGGCTTCATCGAAGAACAGCTCCACCCCGGCTCGGCCCCGCGTCCGCACCAGTTCGAGCCGCGGCGCGAACCGGTCCGGGCTGGGCGGCGGCATCCGTCGTGCGCACCGACCGCCAGAAACCAGCGCACAGAACAACAGCCACACCATGACCCGACCCACCCGGCTGCGCCGGCCGCCTGTCGTGCTATTCATCAAGCAACCTCGCTATCTCCTGGAGTTGCGCCCGGCCGGTGCCCTGCTGCCCGGCCAGTTCGACCAGCCTCCGGGTCAGTTCTATGTAACCAGGCACGAGCTCCGGCAGTCGCCGGCGCAGAGCAACCAGGTGCCCGGCCACGGTAGCGGCATCTCCTCGTCGCACCGGGCCGGTCAAGCCCGGTCCGGCCCCGAGCGCAGTCATGTTCTCAATCGTGACCGCCATCAACGGGTCGAGCAGCCGGGCCCGACAGCATTCCCGAACCCCAAGTTCGCGGGCGATGCGCTCCGCCGATTCCCGCAGGGCGTGCTGGAAGTTGGATGCGAACACGCACATTGCATGATAGAGCGGTCGGTCCGGACCGCGAATAACCAACGCCTCACCACCCAGCTGTTTCGCCAGCCGACGACCGAAACGAATCCCGGCCGGGCTGCCGTCAACCGAGAAGAGGAAAGATCCGGCCGGCCAGGAAACGGCGAGCCCCGAAGCTCCCGGCCCAGTTCCCGGGAACGCTACCGCCGGGTGAAAGGCGAGTGTCTCCAACCCGGCCCGCCCGGCGTCCGGGCATACCTCGACCCCGAAGAAACCGGAGCAATGCGCGACCAGCACCCCAGGGCGCAACCGGGAACGAATAAGGGCGAACACCGGGCTGATTTCGCGGTCCGGCACCGTCAGGAAAACAAGGTTCGCGCGCTCCGCCAACCGGACCGGGGTCAGCCGCCGTTGACGTATCCCCACTGCTTGGCAGGCCGCCCTCGCCCGGTCCGCACGCCTGTCCGCGAAGCCGGCAATCTCGTAACCGAGTCGGGCCATCTGCCCGGCCAACGCGGTCCCGACCCTGCCCGCCCCGACGAATCCAACGACCGACGAGGGCTTCACCTGTCCCCCGGCCCCGCGACCACCAGATCCCTGATTGACTCGTACCTTTTCGGACCGATGCCGGAGACCCGTTGCAGTTGCCCGGCATTGGCAAACGGGCCATGCCGGTCCCGGTAGGCGACAATCCGGGACGCAATCACCGGCCCGATGCCGGGCAGCGCTTCAAGCTCGTAACTGCTGGCGGCATTGATGTCAACCAGCGCCCAGGCCGTGCCCGGGTCGGAAGCAATGCTGTCCAGCTCATTGACCATGACCACCGGGCCGGCCGCGGCCAGCCGGTACCGCCTGAATGCGCTCACCCCGGCACCGAGCGCCAGTGCCGCGATCAGCACCAGCAGCGCCCGCTTCTCAACCCTCGTCATCAGAACCGAAACAGCATCCAGATGTCGAGGTCGGTTGTGTTGGTCCGGGTACCGGTCTGAGCCGAGCTGTTGCTGTACCCGACATTGGCCCCGGCCTCGATTGCCCGCGAGAACATATACGCCGCGGTAAGCCGGGTCGCCCACGAATGGTCGTCCTGCAGGGGCACGAACTCGATTTCCTCTGGGTTCCGGCGCTGGCGGGCGGCATGCGAGTAGTCAAGCGACCAGCTCAGTCTCAGGTCGGAACTGAATCGGACCCCGCTGAAGAAAGGCAGGCGCAGTCCCTTGGGCGCAGAAAAGGCATAGGAGGCCTGCAACCGCCCCCCTTTGGTTTCGGAACGGTTCTCACTTCTGCTCTCGTCCCCTGAGTTACCCAGGTACGTCACTCCTCGGGACAGCGAGTAGTTGGCCGAGACGGTGGTCGTGACCTTCTGCTTCCAGGTTGTCTGCCATGAAACCAACGGGTTGAGGTCGTGGGACCTGGTTTCGGTCAGGCCGTACCACTCGAGGGTATCGGCATCCTGGTCCACGTTGCCTCCGATGTCGAACCGCTGGCGGTAGCGCCCGCTCAAGCGCGAATCGGTCGCGTAGCTCTTGAACAGCTCGTGCACCCGGCCCAGGCTGAAGTCGAAATCCGGCCAGCTCGTGGAGATATCGCGGGTCGCGCCGAAGATTGCCTCGTTGGTGGTGCGGCTCCAGTCGTAGCTCGCCCCGAGCCGGAGCTCCTTCACCCTGACCCCTGAAGAAGCCCGCCAGGCGTCCGAGACCTCGAAAGTCTGGCTGCTGCGCTCGATCGCGCTGTCCAGTTCGCTGACGAACCCCAACCGGAACGGCAACGGTGCCGGGCCGCCGCTGTCCACGCCCGCCGCCACCACGTCCGCCGCCCGACCTGTGCTGAACCCCAGCTCCAACGGGTCCAGGAACCCGAAGGTCGCGGCCGCTAGGGACCGCGGGCCGCGGCCCGAGCGAACCGGGCCCGAGTCCGACGGCTGCGGTTTCGCCTCGGGCCTGAGCCAGTCCGCGACCTCAGGCAGTTCGACCGTCAGTCCGAACTCGAACTCGCCGCTGTTGCTCAGGTTGCGATAGGGCTCGTACTGAAGCCCGCCCCCGCGCGGTCGCTCGTCGTTATACTCGCCGTCGTAGTCGACCGAAGGCGACAGGAAATCCCAGATGTCGATCGAATACGAGGCCGAAAAGCCCTCGTCGCGGCCGGATTCGGTGCCCACCCTGAGGAAACCGGCCAGGGTATCCTCGTGCGTCAGCAGGTCCCGGTCGGTCGAGACCGAATACTCAAAACCGAAGTCGTCAATCGGGGAATAGTCAAGGTTGACGTCCGTGTTCAGACCGTGACCGACGGTCCGGGTGGTATCAGCCCAGGCCGTGTCGCCGAGCGTACGGCGGGATATACGAACAGCGCGGTTCCTCCCCTGGGCAAGTCCGAGCCTGACCGACTGGGGAAACAGCGCCAGGTCCAGGTCGTCGTTCAGGCTGAGCTTGAGATCCGGGTTGACCGCATAACCCCACTGGGATGCGGAACTGGCCGAGGAGTCATCGGAAAGCGCGGTGTGAATGGTACCGCGCCGGTAGCGCCAGGATAACCCCATCGCATCAAGGGTATAGTTGAGCAGCCGGTTCCCCGAGCGCTGTTTGCGCAGATTCTCGAGCGCGATGTTCTCGTCCCGCGCGCGGCCCTCCTCCTCGCGAGCAGCTTCCCGGCCGAGGCGAAGGTCAGGCCAGTCGCTCGCGAACTTGGGCAAGTCGCGCCGCTCGCTTACCCCGTAGGAGACGGGCACTGACAGTCCCCAGCCGGCCGGGGTCAGCCGGTCGAGATTCGCCCGGGTGTTGAAGCTGTAGTTGGTACCGAACCCACCGGTCTTCACTCCTTGCGCCTCGCTGAATCTCCTGAAGTTCGGGTCCGAATACCCCACCGAGCCGGACATGCTCAGGAAATCGGAGAGCCGGATGTCAGCCGACGCCTGGAGCCCGAAGCCAGCGTCCTTCCGGGGCGCGGACAGCCGAAGGTCATTGAACCAGATCGCCCCACTGGCCGGCCCCGCCCCGTGGTTCTCAATGCCGATCGCGGAGTACCTGATGTCGGCCAGCGATGGGTTGCCGTAAACGCGGAACGGGCCGGACTCCCAGTAGTTGCCGCCGCCCGCCTCCTGCCGGCGCTGCTTCAGCACCGGCAGTGAATCCAGGTCGATGATGAACTCGTACCAGTTCCCGCGACCCGGAACCAACACACCATCTGTCACCCTGCTGGAAAAGCCGTACCAGTTCAGCGAATCGGCGCCGATGCGCAGCAGGAACTCCATCCCGCTCCCGTCGTCGTGTACCCAGGCCCGCAGTTGGGCGTAGTCGCGGTAGTCATCGCGCTGGGACGAAACCCGGCTCACCGACGCCCGACGGCCCTCGCGCAGGTTGCGATACCCGAAGGAAAGCGCCGCTTCCTGTTCCAGCCTTCCCTGCGCGTCCCGCCGCGGCTCAAAGGGCGACACGTATTCGGGATTGGTCTTCTTCGAAACCTGAGACAACCAGACCACCTCACTGGTATCCGGCACCCGGACGTGCCAACTGTCCCCCTTGATGTCGGAGAGCTGCGGCTCTCGCCACCGACTGCCGACAAAGGAAATCGAAAAGAAATCAAGCGTGTCGGTCTCGGCGAACTCGTCGAACCAGACCCGGACGTACTTAATATTCTCCCACTTGGGGTTACCAACCACCTCGAATGAGCTCGAGTCAAGCGATACCCGGTAGAGCCGCCAGGGGCCGTACAGCGGCTCGTAGGCATCGGGGACGTCCAGCGAAATCGCTGTCTCGTAGTAGTGGTTGTACCTTGTGAAACCGTTACCGGCCAGGTCCTCCGTGTCGAGCCGACCGTTGTTCTCGGTTCCCATCTGGTTGCGGCGATACTCGTAGTCGTCATTGGCGTCGTCTCCGGGCCGCAGCGAGTCATCAACCCCGAATACACCATCCAGCCCGGTGTCCTCACCCTCATCCAGAATCCCGTTACCGTTCTGGTCCTCGGTATCAAGCCGGCCGTTGTACCCGACAATACTGCCGTCTCTGGCCCGCCGCGGGGCATCCTCGTCAATACTCATCCCGACCGATACCCGCAGTCGCCCTCGGCCGCGCCGGCTTCTCATCACTATCTCGAGGTTATCCAGGTCCCTCAGGTTCATCCCCATCTGCGACGGGCAGTGCATGATCCCGGCCCAGGAACCCGGCTCACCCGGGTTCGGGGCAAACACCACCCGCAGGTAGTCCTGAGTCTCCCGGCCCTCCTCACCGATCCCCGGCCCGAACACGCTGTCCTTGCGAATGCGCTGGGTGTCGCTCCAGGGCGACCACCACCAGAGAGGCTCGCTGGCGAACTCACTCGTATCCTTGCCGACCGGTGCCGACCCATGCGACCAAAGCCGGGCGCTGACCGTCATCTCCCGGGTTATTGTCGTGCTCTCGAAATCATCCAACCATGCCACTCCCCGCGTATTCGGGTCCGGCAACGAAACCGCGCCCTCGGCCCGAGCTGAGAAAGATGACGCCGCCTGGGCCCGGAGCAACGGCAGGCGGTCCAGCATCGCGGTCAGCCCATCCGACTGAACCGACCAGGACGCGTCCGTCGCGGCAATGGCGCGACGGAAGGGCTCCGACCCAAGCGCCGGCCGGTCGTCAGGAACTCCCTCGCTCCGAAAGAAACCGCTCGCGCCAACCTTGCCGTTGCCGGCGAACTTCCATTCCGCGCGCGTCCCCACCAAGGACTTCTGGGAGATCGAGAAGAGCGGCCGATACTCGTAGGTCACCCTGATTTCGGCGTCCGCCGGCAACTCACGCCGGAAGGAGATGTACCCGGTCAGGTAGTTGATTTCGTAATCGATATCACGCGACCAGAGAACGCCGTCCACGTAAACCTTCTCTGATTCGCGCTCGATATCCACCTGCCCGAGATAAAAGGACTCGGTCGCGCTTGAGTACTCAACGACCAGGTAGTAGATGAGGCCTTCGTCTGGGTCGAGCGGGTACTTGCGGTAAAGCACCGAATCCGGCACCGAGAGCTCAGGGGCCATGAAGGGTTTCAGATCCGGAAATCGTATCAGCCCGGTCCGACGGTCGAACTGGGGGTACTGAAGTCGGCCGTCCCCATCCGGGTCAAGTCCGAGAAGCTCAAGAAACTTGCGCCGGTTCGGGTCGCCATCCTCGTAGTCAACCGCGGTCACCTCACCCGGCAGACGCCGGTACAACCCGACCCGCGTCAGCGTCACCTCCTGCTGGGGAATCTGGTAGACATTCCGGAGCGCGAACTCCCAGGTCATGGAACGCGCATCCGGCACTTCCGGCTTCAGCATCAGCATCACCAGCGAGTCGCCCCGGTACTCGCCGCCAAGCGTATCATCACCGAACACGACCACCCCGACGACCGCCTGCTCTCCCACCGCCCGGGCGAACTCGATGATATTGCCGGGGTGGACAACGAAATCCTGCCCCGCAGTCAGCAGGTCAAAATCCCCGCCGGTGCGGTCATAGCTCCAGTTGCCCGGCACCGAATCCGGTTGGTCCGGGTACACCGTTGCAATCCCCCGGATCGTGGCCTCGTTGTTGATCGGGTTCCGGTCGTCGACGTAGACCCTGACGCTCCGGACATTCCCCGGGTCAGGGTAGCTGAAGAACCGGTCCCTGACGTAGTACCGGGCGTAGATCGTATCAACCGACACCCGACGCCGGCCCGTAAAGCTCTGAGTCTGACCTTGAGACTCCTCGCGCGAGGCAACGGCATAGACATCGACCCCGGCTAGCTTGCCCCGCGCCGACACACCGAACAAGCCGCTCATCGCGGGCAGGTCGCCCGTGAACTGGGTGCCGGGAATCGACAGCCGGGTATCGCCCAGTTCGACCGACTGGATGATCTCGTCCTCAGTCCCCTCGTAGCTCAGCTTGATCTTGTTCTGGCCTTCCTGCCGCTGTGAGTCGTGGTCAATGTTGACCTTGGTCCGCTCGCCGATACTGCCGTTGACCCGGACGGCCAACTGCTGTTCCATCTTCAGTTCGGGCAGAGTTCCCTGGCCGGGTGGTCGCTCGACGCCGGGAATGGTGACAGTGGTCTGCCTGCCGCCGAGCGTAATCCGGTCGTGACCCGTAATATCGATCCTGCTTCCCTCGCCAAAAACCGGCAACTTGGGCAGTTCGATGTCCGGGATCAGCCCGGTGACATCTGAGCGCAGTTGGCGCTGTTCCCGCACCCGCCTGGCCTCCG
>JAWOIB010000158.1:0-4757 GCA_046484845.1 bacterium | reverse complement strand
GGTGGCACCGCGTAACCCGGACCCGGCCTTCCGACCGGTTCCCGAGGGACTGGACTTGCGCACCGTGCTATGCGCCAAGACCACCCGCGAGGTCGCCAATGACAACGTCATCAGCTACCGGGGACATCGCTACCAGCTCAAGCCCAACCTCCGCAGTGCCTCCATCGCCGGCACCACGGTCGCAGTTCAGCAATGGTTTGACGGAACGATCGACATCCGGCATGACCGGGCCGGCGAAATCCAGCACCTCCGCCTGCCCGATCGGCCCAAGCCTCGACGCCCTTCGGCAAGAAGTCGCTATGACACTTTCGCTGTGGAGTCAGTATGACACATTCGCTGTGGTTTGACAGTTGCCGGCAGCCAGTCCGAGACCGGGCGGTGACGCCCCGGGACGGCGGGCATCACTTTCGGCGGTGCCCATAAGCTTCGCGCAGATGCTGCCGGGATGTTCGACAGAGAGGTGTTGGGCCTGGGCCGGAGGGAGACTATTCCTTGAGGCCGGAACGGGCCTGGGACTGGATTATCTGTCTCTGGGCGAAGAAGAAGAGGATGATGAGCGGCACGATGGCCATCGTCGTGGCGGCCATCAGCAGGGTGTAGTTGGTGCTCTGCTCGCGGGAGAAGTAGGCGAGTCCGACCTGCAGCGGCCGAATTCGGTCCGAGTTGGTGACAATCAGCGGCCAGAAGAAGCTGTTCCAACTCCCGATGACGTTGAAGACGGTGATGGTGACGATGGGCGGCTTGGATAGCGGCAGGACGATGCGGAACAGGGTTCCGAGCCGGGAGCAGCCGTCAATCCGGGCGGCATCGAACAGATCCTCCGGCAGTTGTTTGAAATGCTGGCGCAGCAGGAAGATACCGAAGATGTTTACCACCCAGGGAACGATCATCGCCGCGTAGGTGTCAATCCAGCCGAGCCGGAACAGGATCATGTAGCTGGGTACAAGGTAGACCGGCAGGGGAATCATCATCAGCGCGAGAAAGAGCATGAATGTCGGTTCGCGCCCCGGGAACTTGATGCGGGCGAAGGCATAGGCGGCAAGGATCCCGGTGAAGAGCACACCCATCAGGCTGGCGAAGGTGATGAACAGGGTATTGCCCATGTAGCGCAGCAGCGGAATCTGGCGGAAGACCTCGGCGTAGTTGGACCATTGCGCAATGGCCGGCAGCCAGGTCGGCGGGAAGCGGAGCGCCTCAAGCGGGGTCTTGAGCGAGGTGGAGACCATCCAGAAGAACGGCAGGACCATCGCGATTCCGCCCAGGACCAGCAGTAGGTGAACCGGGAGATTGCGGGCGCGAAGCCTAGCCATAATGAACCCGACGCTCGAGGACGAAGCGCTGGATGATGGTCAGCACGAGGATAATGAGGAACGCGAAGAAAGCGATGCTGGCGCCGTAGCCGAGCCGCCAGAGCTCGAAGCTCTGTTCGTAGAAGTAGTACATCACCACCTTGGTCGTGGACAGCGGGCCGCCGGCGGGCGGCCCGGTCATGATCCAGACCTGTGCGAAGGTCTCGAACGCGACGATGCAGCTCATAATGACGATGTAGTACGTCGTGGGCGAAATCAACGGCCAGGTGATACTGCGGAAGGTGCGCCATCGACCAGCACCGTCGATCCGGGCGGCCTCGTAGTAGGTCCGGGGGATGTTCTGCAGCCCGGCCAGGAAGATGACGATGTTGTAGCCGAGACCCTTCCAGATGCCCATGATGATCAGCGAGCACATCGCGATGGACGGCCCGCGCAGGATCTCGGGCAGGCGGTTCTGCGTGTCCCCGACGATGAGCTGAAAGAGCCCTCGGGGGTCCTGCAGCCAACGCAGGCCGTCGGCACCGACCCAGGACAGGATGTAGTTGAGCAGGCCCCGGTCCGGGTGAAGAATCCAGCGCCAGACGATGGATACCGCGACAATCGAGGTGACGACCGGCAGGTAGTAGATTGTGCGATAGGCACCGAGGCCCTTGATGCGCTGGTTGAGCAGCACCGCGATGAACAGCGAGATGAACACCAGCAGGGGGACTTCGAAAAGCATGTACCAGCCGGTGTTCAGAAGTGATTTCCAGAAGACCGGGTCGCGGAGTACCGCCAGGTAGTTGCCGAAGCCGACGAAGGCGCGTGGGCCAGCCATGCCCCAGTCGTAGAGGCTGACGCGGGCCGACAGGACAATGGGGATGACTCGAAAGGAGACGAGTACCAGCAGGGCCGGGAGCAGGTAGCCGAAACCGGCCAGGGTCTCGCGGAGGCGTCTCTTGAACGTTCGGCTGAGCATTGGTCGCTGTCGGCAGTCTAGCGGCCGATAGCGGGTGGTCAAGCGCCGCTGGGATAGACGAGTCCCGGGGTTCCGATGCCGGAACCCCGGGACAGGACAGGTCTCAGTTACTGCGCCAGGACGGTCTTGACCTTGACCGTGCTGTCCGGGGTTTCCAGCCACACGAAGTACACCCCGTGCGCCACCCGGCGGGCCGCTTCGTCATTGCCGTTCCAGACCGCGAACCGCGCACCGGCCGGCTGCCGGCCCTCGACCAGGGTCCGCACCGCCCTGCCGGCCGCGTCGTATACCCGGAGCAGGACCTCCGCTTCACGCGCCAACTGGTAATGGACCGTCGCCGACCGGGTGAACGGGTTGGGCGCGACCACCAGCCCGTACCGCTCCAGCCCGGCCGGCTGCGGCGAATCCGCCACCCCGGTCATCGGTTCCTCGGTCGTGAACTTGATCGCCCGCCCAGGCACGATCGGCAGCGCGCCCCGGTGGTACGACCCGTCGTACAACACCTGGATGCCGGTCGCGGTCGTCGAGTCGTTGATGCCGACCGTCGTCGAACCGTAGTTGTTCGCGGTCAGGTACTGGTACGTGAACACGCTGTTCCCGTCCGGCGCCGCCAGCGTCGTGTCGTAGATCACCAGCTGGTGCCAGTCGTAGGTGCTCTGGTTGCTCCAGTACGGCATCGAATCGTACTGGATGATCAGCCGGTGGTTCGGCTCGTCGTGGTACCACCAGATCCCGCCCGAGGTCGGCGGGTACAGGTCGTCCCAGAGCAGCGCCAGCATCGTCGAGATGTTCGAGGCCGGTAGCTGGGCATTGGTCACGGTCGTCCGGGTCGTGTACCCGGGCGCGATGAACCCGTTGCTGCAGACCGAGAGCTGGGTGAACCGCCGGCCGTAGAAGTAGAACGGCCCGAACGCGGTCGGCAGGTTGAACTGCACCGTCTGGTCGTCGCCGGTGATCGGCAGCCGGGTGCCGACCCCGGTGATGTCGTACCAGTCGAATACCGGCGCCTCGGAGTAGAGCGAATCCGAGTCTTCGTAAGCGTAGTAGAGCGCTGGCGTGCGCGGCCCGTCCGGCTGGGGATCAACCGCGGTCAGCCGGCCGACCTCGATGCCGAACGGCACGTTCGTCACCGGGTAGCCATCCTGGCTGACACGCAGGGTGCAGGGTAGCACGAACTCGCGCGGCACCGACGCATCCACCCGGACCCGGAACCGGTCAGAGTGGTTCATCATCCAGCTGTCCGCCGGCACAAGGCCGTAGGTGCCGGTCGAATCGAGCACCACCAGCCGGCTGTCGCCCGAGACCAGTATCGCACTGACCTCGTAGGCATTGCCCTTGCCCCGGTTGTGCAGCTGGACCGCGATGTCGGCCTCCTCGCCCGGGTCGAGCTTGCCGTTGCCGCCGTCGTAGGCGTAGACCGAGTCGCCCGCGAACATCGGGGTGCCGACGAGCAGGGTCAGACCGGACACCCAGACCGAGTCGAGCGTGTCGGACAGGAACAGACTGAACTTCAGCGCGTAGGCATTGGTACAGGCCTCGTCGACCTCAAAACCGAACCCGGTCGGCCCCGTGTGGCCCGTATCGCCGACCCCGAGCGTCCCGAAGCTCTTGAGCGAATCGGTAATCGTGATGAGCGGGTCGTCGGTCCGCAGCAGCCCGCGTGCTCCGCTCACGGTGTAGTCGCACTGGTTGGTCACCCAGACCCGGAGGTTGATGCTCTCGCCCGGGTTGATAATGCCATCGCCGTTGCCGCCGACGCTATCCACGACCTGACTCCGGGCGTACCGGAGGCCGAACGGGAAGGGTGTCATTTCCACCGCCCGCATCGCGTCCACCCGGCCGGTTCCGAAGGTGTTGTTCTTGGGCTGCGCGCCCAGCGGCTCGGCCGAAAGCTGCATTATCGAGTCAACCTCTTCGGGCAGCAGTAGCGGGTTCTTCTCCAACATCAGCGCCGCCACGCCCGCCGCGCCCGGCGTCGCCATCGATGTCCCCGACATCTGCGTGTAACCCCCGCCCAGCCGCGTCGAGGTCACGTTCACCCCCGGCGCCGAGAAATCCGGCTTCAACAGCCCCGGCGGGTACGCGTAATCCAGGTACGGGTCGATCGTGTCCCAGGTCACCGGGCCCCACGACGAAAAACTCGCGATGTTGTCGCTCGCGTCCGTCGCCCCGATCGAGATCGAACCGGACCGGCCACCGGACTGGGCCGCCGGGTGGTGCCACGGGCTCGGCGCATGCCCCGGGCAGCGCAGATTCAGCGGCGGGCTCGAAGCACCCTCGTTCCCCGCCGCAATGAAGTACGGCAACCCCGCCGCCGCCACGTTCGTCACCGCCGCCCGCCACACCGCCTGCCGCGGACTCCAGCTCCGGATTATCCAGCCCAGCGACATCGTCAGCAGATGCGCGTGGTTGTCCGGCGACAGCGGCGGCTCAAGACAGAACTGCATCGAGTTGATTACCGTGTTCTCCGCAATCGTGTCCGGGTACGG
>JAWOIB010000048.1:0-8913 GCA_046484845.1 bacterium | reverse complement strand
TCCGCCCAGACACCCCAGTTGCGTCCGGGGGTCGGCGCTTCGCCCAGTTGTCTCGGACGAGTACTGTCGGCGATGGACAGAATCCGGAACTCGTGCGCGTTGGAGCCGGAACCGCTTAACAGCGCCAGTGAGTCCGTCAGGTACATATCCATGCCGCCGACATTGGCAAGGTAACCGATTCGCAGCGGCCGTGCCGGGTCGGTCACGTCCAGGATGCTGAAGTTGAGCTCGCTCGGCACGTTCGGGTTGCCGGTCGTCACACAGCAGATGGAGTTCCGGGCCTGCACGCTGAAGATGTCCGTGCCCCAGGATGCTACCCGGCGCGGATTGGCCGGGTCGCTCACGTCCAGCACGTATAAGCCCCAGCGGTCGCCGACATAGGCATAGCCACGGGCAACCGAGATGGCATGGCCCGAGTCTCGAACGGCGCCGACCAGACGCGGATTTCCCGGGTCCGCGAAGTCGAATATCTTCAGTGAGTCGTCGCCGATGGCATAAACCAGCGTGTCCTGTACCGCGATGTCGTTGAGCAGCGTCCGAATCGAGCCGAGCCGAACCGGTTCTGCCGGGTCGGAGACATCGAACACATCCATGTACTTCGGGTCACTACCGACCGAGCCGACATACAGCCGGTCGTCCACCAGCACCGACCGCGAGACCAAGCCGTTGACCTGCATGTGGGACAGCACCTGAGGGCCGGCAGGGTCGGCGAAGTTGACGGCCACGACTTCGCTGCCCCGCGACAGGAACACCAGCGAATCACTGCCTGTGACCTTCACGCTCGGTCCGCCGCCCCACTTACCGACAAGACGCAGTCCACCTGAGTCCGCCTCGGGCACGACCGGGGAGCGGTTTATCAGCCCCAACCGATGCATCTCCCGGAAACGCATGTTCGGCGGCATTTCCCGAAGCGAGTCCATCACCGCCTCATGCGCGGCAAGGTCCGCTATCCGGCCCTGCCCGCGCAGGGGCGTACCGGCGAGGGCCGGCGCGGTCAGCGCGAGCAGGATGGTTGCGACTGCGAGCGGCCTGCAGACTGTCTGATTCATCATTTGCCTCCGTGGGCGGACCTGACCGCCGGCCGGACACGTCCTGTCATTGGTCCGAAATCCTGCTTTCTCAACACAGCTTACCCCCGCCGGGCCGGAGTTGTCAATCTGACGCCCCTTTCGCCGGGTTCCGGCCCGGCAGCGACGCGGGGAATGCGCCCGGGGCGGCTTGACCGAACGGGCATCTGCGGCTAGATTATCCGCAGTCGGGCCCGTAGCTCAGATGGTTAGAGCAGCTGACTCATAATCAGTAGGTCGTCCGTTCGATCCGGACCGGGCCCACTTGAACAACCGGCTCGAGGATTCCCGTGGCGGACCCGCAGCAGCCTGACGAACTGCCCGGCGGCGTTACCCCGCCGCTGAGCTGGTCCGTGCACAAGCTGCGCGAGCACCCGGCCAAAAGCCTGCTGGCCGGGGTCTTCCTGCTCTGCTTCCTGGCCTTCGCGCTGTTCGCGTTTGGCCCGCTGCTGACGCTGCTGGCGGTGGCGGTGTTCGCGGCCGCGCTCAACACCTGGTACCTGCCGGTGCGCTATACCCTCGACCAACAGGGCGTGACCGTGGACAAGCGGGTGTACAGCTACACCTACCCGTGGGAACAGTTCCGCCGCTGGTTCACGACCAGCAACGGGGTGGTGCTCTCGCCCTTCTCGCGCCGGACGTTCCTTGACACTTTCCGGGGCGTGCACCTGCTGCTGCCCCCGGACCCCGGGCCGGTGCTGGCCTGCCTCGCCCGCCGGTTCGACCGGGACGGTGCGGACCCCGCGCCGCCTGCGCTTGACAGCCGGGAGGTGACCGATAAGATGGACGGCGAGGAACATCAACCATGAAGCAGAAGACATCCCGCAGGCCGACAGGTCCGCAGCCGCCGGGCCGCGCGCCCGGGCCGGCCGCGCAGAAGAAAGCCCTGCGCCCGCACCTGGCGCTGGGCCTCAAGAACTACCTGACGATGGCCGCCGGCCTCGTCGCCATCACCATCGGTTTCATCACGCTGGCCGGCGGCTCGATCACCCTTGCGCCGCTGTTGCTGGTGCTGGGTTACTGCGTCATCATCCCGGTCGGCCTGCTGCTTCGATGAAGAAGCAGCGGGTTGTCGGCGCGGCGGAACTCGCGCAACTGGTCGAGGGCCTCGCCGCGGAAATCGCCGCCCGGGCCGGCAAGACCGGCAACCTGGCGCTGGTCGGGATCAAGCGGCGCGGCGTGCCGCTGGCCGAGCGGCTGGCCCGGCTGCTGGCCGGGCACGGCCGGCCGGGCATCCCGGTCGGCGCCATCGACATCACCCTCTACCGGGACGACCTGCAGTTGGTGGCCGAGACCCCGATTGTCCGAGGCACCGAGATTTCCTTCGACATCAACGGCCGGGAGCTGGTGCTGGTGGACGACGTCATCTTCACCGGCCGGACGACCCGCGCCGCCCTGAGCGAGCTGCTCGATTACGGCCGGCCGGCCGCCATCCGGCTGGCGGTGCTCGTCGACCGGGGGAACCGCGAACTGCCGATCGCGCCCGATTTCACCGGCCGGGCGCTGGCGACCCGGCCGCAGGACCTGGTCGACATCTGCCTCGAGGAGACCGACGGCGAGGACGCGGTTTACCTGACCCGGCGATGAAGGGACTGCCCAACCTGCGCCACCTGCTCGGCATCGCCGAGCTCGCCCCGGCCGACATCACCACCATCCTCGACCACGCCGCCCGGTTCCGCGAGGTGCTGAACCGGCCGATACCGATCGTGCCGGTCCTGCGCGGCCGGACCATCGTCAACCTGTTCTTCGAGAGCTCGACCCGGACCGCGACCTCCTTCGGGCTGGCCGCGAGCCGGCTCAGCGCCCAGTGCGTCAACTTTTCCAAGGCCGGCTCATCGGTCAGCAAGGGCGAGACCCTGCTCGACACCGCCCGCAACCTCGAGGCGATGCGGGTGGACGGCGTGGTCATCCGCCACTCGATGCCGGGCGCGGCCCGGTTCCTCGCCGACCGGCTCCGGGCGTTCGTGGTCAACGCCGGCGACGGCTGTCACGAGCACCCCACCCAGGCGCTGCTCGATTCCTTCACCCTCCGCGAGCGGCTCGGCACGCTCGCGGGCAAGCGGGTGCTGCTGGTCGGCGACATCGCCCATTCCCGGGTCGCGCGTTCCAACATTCTCTGCTTCCGCAAGCTCGGGGCCCGGGTCGCGGTCTGCGGCCCGCCCACTCTCATCCCGCCGGGCATCGAATCGCTGGGCTGCGAGGTGTTCTACCGGCTCGACCGGGTGCTCTACGAGGTGGACGTGGTCAACATGCTCCGGGTCCAGCGCGAGCGCAGCGGCACCAGCCTGTTCCCCTCGGTGCGCGAGTACCGCGCGCTCTATGGCCTGACCCGCGAACGGCTGGCCCGGCTCGACAAGTCGGTGTTGGTGATTCACCCCGGCCCGGTGAACTGGGGCGTCGAGATGGACTACGAGGTCGCGGACTTCCCGCAGGCGCTGATCATGAACCAGGTCACCAACGGCGTCGCGGTCCGCATGGCGGTGCTCTACCTGCTGGCAGGTGGATATGCTGATGAAGATTCGCCGGCTGCTGCTTAAGGGCGGGACGGTCGTCGACCCGGCCGCCGGGCGCAACCGGCGGGTCGACGTGCTGGTCGAGAACGGCCGGGTCACCGCGCTGGAGCGCGACCTGGCTCCCCGCGGGGCGGAGGTGTTCGACTGCCAGGGCAGGCACATCGCGCCCGGGTTCATCGACCTCCACTGCCACCTGCGCGAGCCCGGGGCCGAGGATGCCGAAACCGTTGCCAGCGGCACCCGCGCCGCGCTCGCCGGCGGTTTCACCCGCGTCTGCGCGATGCCCAACACCGACCCGCCGACCGACTCCGAGGCGATGGTGCGGTTCCTGCTCCACCGCGCGGAGCTGGCCGGTCTGGCCCGCGTCCACCCGGTCGGCTGCTGCACCCGGGGCCGGCAGGGCCGGGAACTCGCCGAAATCGGCGGGATGGCCGAAGCCGGCGCGGTCGCGTTCTCCGACGACGGCAGCTGGGTCGCCGACGCCCGGGTGATGCGCCGCTGCCTCGAGTACTGCCGGGCGTTCGACAAGCCGGTGCTGTCGCACTGCGAGCTGACCGGGCTCGACGAGGGCGTGGCCAACGAAGGCCTGCCCGCCACCCGGCTCGGACTCGCGGGCAAGCCGGCCGCCGGCGAGGCCGCGGCCGCGGCCCGCGACATCCTGCTCGCCGGGCAGACCGGTGGCCGGGTCCACATCTGTCACGTTTCCTGCGCGGACACGGTCGAGTTCGTCCGCTGGGGCAAGGCGCGCGGCATCGCGGTCACCGCCGAAGCCTGCCCGCACCATTTCACGCTCACCGACGAGGCGCTCGCCGGCTACGACACCAACCTGAAGGTCAACCCGCCGCTGCGCGGCGAGACGGACCGGCAGGCGGTGCTCGACGGGCTCGCGGACGGCACCATTGACGCCATTGCCACCGACCACGCCCCGCACACCCGGGGCGCCAAGGAAGTCGAGTTCGACAACGCCCCGGCCGGGATGGTCGGGCTCGAAACCGCCTTCAGCCTCGGCTACGAAGCGCTGGTCGCTTCCGGCCGGCTGCGGCTGCCGGAGTTCATCGCCCGGCTGACCGTCGCCCCGGCGCTGATTCTCGGCCTGCCCGTCCCGCGCATCGCGCCCGGCGCCGAGGCGGAACTGGTCCTGCTCGACCTGCGCAAGAAATGGGTCTGCGCGCGGGATAAGCTGGCCTCCCGCTCCGGGAACACCCCGTTCGCCGGCCGGACCCTCTCCGGCCGGGTGCTGGGCGGCGTCCTGCCCGGGGGCCGGGTCTGGACCGAGCCGGACCGGGACTGATGCCGACCGCCGCCTGCCCGGGGAAGCCCGCCAAACTTTGGAGGAGAATCCTGTGAAATACCTGCTGACCTTCCTGTTCCTCGTCCTGCTCGCGGGCTGCGGCGGGCCGGAAGCCGCCGATGTCGAGCCCTACGCGCCGGAGCTGCCCGTCGAGTACGCGGTCCGGCTGCCGCACGATTTCGACCCGACCGAGGATTACCCGCTCGTCGTCGCCCTGCACGGCTACGACCGCACCGAGGCGCAGGCCACCGCGCTCTGGGACGCGGGCTTCTTCTTCATGCCCGAGTTCATCCTGCTCGCGATACGCGCGCCGTTCGACGCCGGGGTCGGCTACGCCTGGTACCGGGACCCGACCGAAGGCGAGGACCCCGCTACCGCCCGGCGCCGGTCCGCCCGGACCGCCGAGGAACTGTTGCTGACCGCGCTCGAGGAGTTCGAGGCCCAGTACCTGGTCGATGCGAACCAGCGGGTGCTGCTCGGGTTCGGGCAGGGCGCGGGCGTCGCGTGCTGGGTGGCGCCCCGCTGCCAAGAGCTGTTCAGCGCATTGGCCCTGTTCGGGCGGCCCGACCTGGAGCTGGCGGCCGCGGCCGGCACCGCCGGGCTGGACCAGTTCGACGTGTTCGTCGCCGGCCCGGGCGACGACGCGCCCCGGGCGGAGCAGTTCTTCCGCGACGCCGGCGCGCAGGTGCGGCATTTCGCGCTCCCCGGCCCGGCCGCGAGCGCGGCCGCGCTGCGAGCGATGCAGAATGAGTTCGACATCTCGGCCGAGACCGCCCCGGAGGACGACCTCGGCTACGACGATGAGGGCGAACCGGTGCCGGGCGCGCGGCTCCAGCCCGCCGACTGGGGCGACGAGCCCGCGACCGCCGTGGTCGAGAGCCAGAACCAGGCGCAGGCGCGGTAACCCGGCAGGACCGCTGATACCGACCCCGCCGTCAAGGCGGGGTTTCGGTTCAGCCCCGGCCCGGCCGCCAGGACGGCGGGATGACCCCCGGCTCCCGGGCGCGGCTGAGCAGCCGGGCCCGGGCGACCCGGAACTCGCCGAACCGGTCGTTGATGAAATCCGCGGCCCGCAGCAGCGCGTCCCCGCCCGGGTCCGCCGGGTCGTCGAACAGCCCGGCCTGCCGGAGGTTGCGCGCCAACCCGGAAACGCTGATGCCGAGCAGGCGGATGAACCGGCCGGGCTCGTAAAGCTCCTCGAACAGCTTCATCCCGACCGCATAAATCCGCCAGCCTTCGTCCACACGTTCGCGCAGGCTGCGCTGGCGGACCCGGGAGCTGAAATCGGCGTAGCGGATGACCAGCGCGACCGTCCTGCCGGCGTACCCGTCCCGGCGCAGCCGGCGGCCGACCTGCTCGGAAAGCTGGAGCAACTGCCGGCGGACCACCGCCGGGTCGCGGGTGTCCCGCTCCAGCGTCAGCGCGTGGCCCATCGATTTCGTGTCCGGCTCGTGCCAGCAGGGCAACACCGGGCTTTCGTCCTCGCCCCGGCCCATCCGGGCCAGCTTCGCGCCGTTGACCCCGAACCGCGCTACCAGCCGGCGCTCCGGGCAGCGGCCGAGCTCGGCGCAGGTCTTGATGCCGAGCCGGCCGAGCTCTTCCTCCGTCCGGCGGCCGATGCCGCAAAGCTCGCCTACCGGCGTCCGTTCCAGCAGTGCGGGCAGTTCCTCCGGCCCGGCCGCGGTCAGCCCGTCGGGCTTGGCCCGGTCGCTCAACAGCTTGGCGATGAGCTTGTTCGGCCCGATGCCGACCGAGCAGGTCAGCCCGAACCGCTCCCGGATTTCCGCCTTGACCCGCCGGGCGACCGCCTCGGCCCCGCCGTAGAGGTGCGCCGAGTTGGTGACGTCGAGGAACGCCTCGTCCACCGAGAATACCTCGACCAGGTCGGTGTACCGGCCGTAGATGGCCAGGATGCGGACCGAGGTATCGATGTACTTCGCCGGGTCGCCGCCGACCAGGATGATGCCCGGACAGCGGCGGCGCGCCTCGGGCACGGTCATCGCGGTCTTGACGCCCCGGCGCTTCGCCTCGTAGGAAGCCGCGGCCACCACCGTCCGGCCGTCCGGGTCGCCGCAGACCCCGACCGGCCGACCGCGCAGGAACGGGTAGGTCTGCTGTTCGACCGACGCGAAGAACGCGTCCATGTCCACGTGCAGGACCGTCCGCCGGGAACCGCTCACGCCTCGCAGCTGACGCTCGCCAGCGTCCAGTTCAGCGACCGGGTCTCGTAGCAGAGCTCGTAAACGTTCTCGTCCGCGGTGACCGCGAAATGGTAAAGCTCCGACTCGCCCCGGCTCTCCCGCCAGACGTAGGTGATTTCCCGGACCCGGTACTGCCGGTTCCGCCACTGGAACGCCACCGGCTGCAGCCGCTCGTGGGGCGCGCGCCGGGCCTGCGGCTCGTTGTACACCGCGTACACTTTGACGCTCTCGTTGATGCGATTGCTGACCACCGGTCCTCCTCAGCGGTAATTGCGCAGCAGCCCGACCACCACCCCGGCCAGCGCGAACTCCGCCTGCTCCGGGTCCACGCTCACCGGCTGGAAATCCGGGTTGGCCGGCTCGAGCACGACCCTGCCGCCGCCGGGCCGGAAATACTTCACCGTCGCCTCGTCGCCGATGCGCGCGGCCACGATGTCGCCCGGCCGCGGCTCGGCCCGGCCGTCAACGATGACCAGGTCGCGGTCCATTATCCCGGCGTCGCGCATGCTCTCGCCCGCGACCCGGAGCAGGAAGCAATCCGCGAACCGGCCCAGCGAAACGTAGCTCTCGATGTTCTCGACCGCCAGCACGGGCGCGCCGGCCGCGATCCGGCCCACCAGCGGCAGCGCGTCGGTCCGGGCCGGGGCCGAGAGCGAGCGCGCCCGGCCCGCCTCCCGCTTCAGCCGGCCCTCCCGGACCAGCACGTCGAGATGATACTTCACCCCCTTGGTACTGCTGATGCCGACCGCGGCCCCGATCTCCCGCACGCTCGGGCCATACCCGTGCCGCTCGATATACCGGCACACAAACTCAAACACCCGCTGCCGGGAACTTCCTAGTGTGGTAAACATACGTTTACATACTAACGGCCCGGGCCTGCCTGTCAACTCCGAATCGCGGCCCCGGCTATTCCTGCTCGATGGACACCGGCGGGTACGGTTCGGGCTACTTCACGACCAGCTTCCGCGTCGCGGTGAAGCTGCCCGCCTCGACCCGGACCAGGTAGACGCCCGGCCCCAGCGCGCGCAGGTCGAGCGGAACCGACCCGGCGGCCGAATGGCCGGTCAGCCGGGTGGAGAACACGGCACTGCCCCTGACATCGTACACCGTCACCTGGCCGTCTGACCACCCGGACACCTGTTTACCTGCGAACCGCAGGGTGGCGGTGCCGCCGGAGACCGGGTTCGGGAAGACGGTGAAACCGGCCGGGTCCGGGACCGGTGCCGGCTCCGCGACGCCGGACGGCGGCTCGTAAGTCACTATCAGCCGGGGCGCGTTCTCGCGCGGGCTGGCATTCCAGCCGATCGTCCAGCCCCGCTTGGTTATGATGCTGGAGTAGTCATAGCCGACCATCCCGAACGCGACCCATCCCCGGGAAAACGAGTTCTGAACGTGCCGGGCCGCTATCGGGCCGAGCTCCATATAGCTGACCGCCCGCCCCATCGGCCCCATCGCGCAGACCTCGCTGTTATAGATGGCGTTGTACAGCGCCTGGGCGCCGGTCGTTATCGGGTCCTCATTAAGACAGGTAATGGCCAGCCCCATACTGTGCTCGAAGTAGGTCACAACATAGCACAACTGCACCCAGGTGTACTCCACCGAATCGGGCAGGGTTGAGGTGTCGAACTTCATCCAGCCGACCCGCTCGGTGGCGGAAGGAGGCTGCAGCACGACTTCGAGCTCGACCTTGATCAGGCCCATATCATTCTTGCCGTACTGCGAGCCGTTGTAGGCGCAGTGGCCGGTGGCAAAGTACTCCTCAAAGGTTTCAACTTCGCGTTCGTGGTCGGAATCGGCGTGACCGAACACCGGGAAAGGCGAGAGTTCGGCGCTGATGGTCC
>JAWOIB010000013.1:0-34655 GCA_046484845.1 bacterium | reverse complement strand
GTGAGCGAGAAGGTCTCGGCCGAGGGAAACCTGGGGACAGCCCCAGGATTTGCCGGAGCAAGTCCCGGAGAGGGACAGTCCCCGGTTTCCAAAGCTCAGGACGGCGGGATACCGGAGAAGACGAGGCCGGACGGGACGCCGGTGCACGCGCGAAATGCGGGTACGCAATCCGGCTCGTCGGACAAACCGGTTATGTCCCCGGTTTCCCGCAAGCCGCGCGTCGGAGTGTTCGTGTGCCATTGCGGCATCAACATCGCCGGGGTGGTGAAGGTGCCGGAGCTGGTCGAGCGGGCGAAGGCGATGCCCGGCGTGGCCGTCGCGCGGGACTACCAGTACTGCTGTTCCGACCCGGGCCAGCAGATAATCCGTGACAGCATCAAGGCGGACCGGTTGGACCGGGTAGTGGTGGCCTGCTGTTCGCCGACCCTGCACGAGGCGACCTTCCGCAAGGCGGGCGAGGAAGCCGGGCTCAATTATTACCAGACCGAAATCGCGAACATCCGGGAGCAGTGCGCGTGGGTCACTCGGGACCGGGACGAGGCGACGGACAAGGCGGAGGGTATCACCAGGCTGGCGGTCGCCCGGGCGGCCCACGACGAGTCGTTGGTGCCGGTGGGCGTGACGGTCAACAAGCGGGCGCTGGTCATTGGCGCGGGCATCGCCGGTATCCAGGCCGCGCTGGATATCGCCAACGCCGGCTACGAGGTGGTGTTGGTCGAGCAACAGCCGTCCATCGGCGGTCACATGGCTCAGCTCTCCGAGACGTTCCCGACGCTGGATTGCTCGCAGTGCATCCTCACCCCGCGGACGGTCGAGACCGGCCGGCACCCGAACATCAAGCTTCACACTTACTCCGAGATCGCCGAGGTGTCGGGTTACATCGGCAACTTCAAGGTCCGCATCCGGCAGAAGCCTCGCTACGTTGATTTCGACGTCTGCAATGGTTGCGGGTTATGCATGGAGAAATGCCCGGCCCGGGTGGATGCCGATTTCGAGCGGGGGATGGGCAAGCGCCGGGCGATCTACCGGCTGTTGCCGCAGGCGGTGCCGAACCGGCCGGTGATTGATGCCAAGGCCTGTATCTACCTCAAGAAGGGCAAGTGCGGGGTCTGCGCGAAGGTCTGCCCGACCCAGGCAATCCGGTACGATGATACCGAGAGGTTCGTCGAGGAGGAGGTCGGCGCGATCGTGCTTGCGACCGGGTACGAGCTGCTCGACCACGAGCGGATGAGCGCGTACGGTATCGGCCGGGTGCCGGACGTGATTGACGGGCTGGCGTTCGAGCGGCTGCTGTCCGCGTCCGGCCCGACCCAGGGCGAGGTGAAGCGGCCGAGTGACGGCAAGGTGCCGAAGAAGGTGGTGTTCGTCCAGTGCGCGGGTTCGCGCGACCGCGAGCACGGCATGCCCTACTGCTCGAAGATCTGCTGCATGTACACCGCCAAGCAGGCGATTCTCTACAGGCACCGGGTTCACGACGGTGAGGCGACGGTCTGTTACATCGACGTCCGCACACCAGGCAAGGGCTTCGAGGAGTTCTACCAGCGGGCGACCGACGAGGGCACGACCTACCTGCGGGGCAAGGTTTCGAAGGTGTTCCGGCAGGGCGACAAGGTGGTGGTCTGGGCCTCGGACACGCTCGCGGGCCGAAAGGTCGAACTCGAGGCGGACCTGGTCGTGCTGGCGAGCGCGGTCATCGCGAATCCGGATGGTGTGGAGCTGGCGAGGCGGCTGAAGATGCAGCTGGACGGGCACGGGTTCCTGACCGAGGCCCACCCGAAGCTGCGGCCGGTCGAGACGCTGACCGGGGGGTTCTTCCTTGCCGGTTGCGGGCAGGGGCCGAAGGACATTCCCGAGACGGTCGCGCAGGCCTCCGCGGCCGCGGCGAAGGTGCTGGCGATGTTCGGGCAGGAGCAGATATTCCACGCCCCGACGACCGCGAGCGTCGACGAGGACATCTGCGTCGGGTGCGGCAACTGTGAGCAGACCTGCGCCTACGGTGCGGTGAAGGTGGACAGCGACCGCGGGGTGGCGGTGGTCAATGTCGCGCTCTGCGAGGGCTGCGGGGCCTGCTCGGTTGCCTGTCCCTCGGGCGCGATGAGCCACCGGAACTTCAGCAAGAAGAGCATATATGAGATGACGGAAGAGGCGGTCGGGTGAGCGAGAGACAACTGACCGGCGCGGTCCTGGTCATCGGTTCGGGCATCGGCGGCATCCAGAGTTCGCTGGAGCTGGCCGATGCCGGGTTCAAGGTCTACCTGCTGGATGAGAAGCCGTCCATCGGCGGGGTGATGTCGATGCTCGATAAGACCTTCCCGACCAACGACTGTTCGATGTGCATCCTGTCGCCGAAGCTGGTCGGAACCGGCCGGCACCCGAACATCGAGCTGTTGATGTACTCCGAGTTCCTCGGCCTCGAGGGCGAGCCGGGCAGTTTCCGGGCGCGGATCCGGCGCAAGCCGCGGTTCGTGGACCTCGACAAGTGCACCGGCTGTGGCGACTGCGCCAAGGTTTGTCCGGTCGAGGTGCCGGACAGCTACAACCAGGGCATCTCGCTCCGCAAGGCGACTTACCGGCTGTTCCCGCAGGCGATTCCCAACGCTTTCACGATCGAGAAGAACAACCGGCGCGCGCCCTGCCGGCTGGCCTGCCCGGCCGGGGTCAATGCCCAGGGCTACGTCGCGCTTATCGCCCAGCGCAAGTTCAAGGAGGCCTACGAGCTGGTGCGCGAGCGGCTGCCGTTCCCGGGCGTCTGCGGCCGTGTCTGCCATCATCCCTGCGAGACCGAGTGCAACCGTAAGGATTACGAGTCGCCGGTCTCGATCCGGACGCTCAAGCGGTTCGTTTCGGACTACGTCCGGGAGCACGAGCTCGAGTGTCCGGTCATCCCCGGGCCGGCGGAGCGGCCGGAGAAGGTCGCGGTGGTCGGGGCCGGGCCGGCCGGGCTGACCTGCGCGCTTGACCTGCGGGCGAAGGGTTACCAGGTGACGGTGTTCGAGGCCGCGGAGAAGCCGGGCGGGATGATGCGGACGGGCATTCCCGATTACCGCCTGCCGGCTGCGGTGCTGGAGCGGGAGATCGCGGACGTCGTCGGCACCGGGGTGGAACTGAAGACCGGGTCCCCGGTGCGGAACCGCAAGGAGCTGGACGCGCTGCTGAAGGACGGGTACAAGGCGGCGTTCCTCGGGTTCGGCTGCCAGGTGAGCCGGACGCTGAAGCTGGAGGGCGTGGACCTGCCGGGCGTGCGGCTGGGGCTGGATTTCCTGCGCGAGGTCAACGAGGGCCGGCCGCCGAAGCTGGGCAGGCGGGTGGTGGTTATCGGCGGCGGCAACGTCGCGGTGGACGTCGCGCTGGCCGCCCGGCGCAGCGGGGCCGAGGACGTGACGATGGTCTGTCTCGAATGTCGCGAGGAGATGCCTGCGTTCGAGTACGAAATCAGCGAGGCGCTGGCCGAGGGTGTCAAGATCGAGACGTCCTGGGGGCCGGAGAAGATTGTCGGCGAGTCTGGCCCGAAGGGCCAGTGCCCGCACGGCCGGGTGACCGGGCTGAAGGTCATCGAGTGCACCCGGGTGTTCGATGAGAACAAGCGCTTCAACCCGGAGTTCAATTCCTGCGTGGACCGGGTGGTGCCGGCCGATGAAGTCATCCTGGCGATCGGCGCCGCGGTCGCGGCGGAAGGGTTCGACGGGTTCGAGCGCGGGCCGGGCGGGACCTTCAAGGTCGACCCGGTGACGCTGGCCACCGGCGTCCCGGGCGTGTTCGCCGGCGGCGACATGGTGTCGGGGCCGGCTTCGGTCATCGAGGCGGTCGCCCACGGACACGAGGCGGCGATATCGATCGACCGGCTCATCCGGGGCGAGGATCTGGCCACCGGCCGGCCGGAACGGAAGCCCGAGCCGGCGACGAAAGAGGACTCGGCCGGGTACCGTTGCGGCGTCGTTCCCCGCGAGCGGGCGGAGGAGCGGGCCATTCCGCTTGAGAACCGGCTCCGGGGCTACGATGAGATTGAGCTCGGGTTCGACGAGGAGACCGCGGTAGCCGAGGCGCAGCGCTGCCTGAACTGCGGCATCTGCTCGGAGTGCTTCCAGTGCGTCGCGGCCTGCGAGGCGGAGGCGATCGACCATTCGATGACCGAGGTGGAGCAGGAGGTCGAAATCGGGGCGGTCGTGCTCGCCAGCGGGTTCAAGGAGTACAAGCCGACCGGCGAGCACGGCTACGGTTACGGCCGCTATCCCAACGTCGTCACCAGCCTCGAGTTCGAGCGCATCCTGTCCGCGTCCGGGCCGTACGAGGGCCACGTCCGGCGGCCATCGGACGGGAAGCAGCCGAAGCGGGTGGCCTGGATCCAGTGCGTCGGCTCCCGCAACCAGGAGCATTTCTACTGTTCCTCGGTATGCTGCATGTACGCGACCAAGGAGGCGGTCATCGCCCGCGAGCATTGCGGCGGCGAGCTGGACTGTCAGATCTACTTCATGGACATGCGCTGTTTCGGCAAGGATTTCGAGGCCTACTACCAGCGGGCGCAGAACGAGTATGGTATCGTCTACCGCCGGAGCAAGGTCAGCGCGCTCCGGCGCGACCAGGAAACCGAGGACCTGTTTATCAGCTTCGAGGACGAGGACGGCGTCCTGCGCGAGGAGCGGTATGACATGGTCGTGCTCTCGACCGCGCTGACCGCAGACCCGCGGGCGGCGGAGCTAGCCCGCCGGGTTGGGCTGGAGGTGGACGCGCAGGGGTTCGTGCCGACCCATCCGCACGTGCCGATGCTGACCGCCCGGGAGGGCGTGTTCGTGTGCGGGGCGCTGTCGGAGCCCAAGGACATTCCCGAGACGGTCACCGAGGCGACCGGGGTCGCGGCGGTGGTCGGGTCGCTGTTGGCGCCGGCGCGCAACACGCTGGTCACGAAGAAGGAGTACCCGCCCGAGCGGGACGTCAGCCTGGAAGAGCCGCGCATCGGGGTGTTCGTCTGCAACTGCGGCATCAACATCGGCGGCGTGGTCAAGGTGCCGAGCGTGGTCGAGTACGCCCGGAGCCTGCCCGGCGTCGTCTACGCCGAGGAGAACCTGTTCACCTGTTCGCAGGACACGCAGGAGAAGATAACCAAGACCATCCGGGAGCACGGCCTGAACCGGGTTATCGTCGCTTCCTGCACCCCGCGCACCCACGAGCCGCTGTTCCAGGAGACGCTGGCCGAGGCGGGACTGAACCCGCACCTGTTCACGATGGCCAACATCCGCGACCAGTGTTCCTGGGTGCATATGAAGGACCCGGAGGCGGCGACCCGGAAGTCGAACGAACTGGTCCGGATGGCGGTCGCCAACGCCCGCCTGCTCCGGCCGCTCTACTCGCGGCCGCAGGCGATTGTCCAGAAGGCGCTGGTCATCGGCGGCGGGCTGGCGGGCATGACCGCCGCGCTCGCGATCGCCGAGCAGGGGTTCGAGACCTTCCTGGTCGAGAAGCGGGACCGGCTCGGCGGGCACCTGCGCAACCTGCGCTACGCGGTGACCGGCGAGAGCATCAGCGAGTTGCTGGCGAAGCTCGAGGGCCGGCTCCAGGCGACGTCCGGGGTCAAGGTGTTCACCGGTGCGGAAGTCACCGATGTCACCGGCTACGTCGGTAACTACCGGACGACCGTGCTCCAGCGCGACAAGCGGTTCGAGCTCGAGCACGGCGTGTTTATCGTCGCCACCGGGGCGGAGGAATACCGGCCGACCGAGTTCGGCTGCGGCGAGCGCAGCGGGGTGATGACCCAGACCGGGCTCGAGCGACTGGTGGTCGATTCGCCCGAGAAGCTCGCCGGGCTCAAGGATGTGGTGATGATCCAGTGCGTCGGGTCGCGCGAGGACGCTCATCCCTGGTGCTCGCGGATCTGCTGCACCGAGGCGGTGAAGAACGCGCTCCGGCTGAAGCAGCTCGACCCGATGCGGAACGTCTACATTCTCTACCGGGACATGCGCACCTACGGTTTCAAGGAAGGGCTGTACCACGCGGCGCGCGAGGCCGGGGTGGTGTTCATCCGGTTCGACGAGCAGCACCTGCCCGAGGTCACCGAGCGGGACGGCGGGCTGCATGTCGCGGTGCGCGACCCGGTGCTCGGGGTCCGGCTCGGGATCGACGCCGACGCGCTCGTGCTGTCGGCCGGGGTGGTGCCGGCGCAGGATAACGAGAAGATCGCCCGGCTGCTGAAGGTGCCGATGAACCAGGATGGGTTCTTCCTCGAAGCCCACGTCAAGCTCCGGCCGGTGGATTTCACGACCCGGGGCGTGTTCATGGCCGGGATGTCCCACAGCCCGCGCCGGATCCCGGAGACGATCGCGATGGCCTACGCGGCCGCGGCCCGGGCCTGCTCGGTCATCAGCCACAAGGAGCTGGCGACCGAGGCGGTGGTGGCGAAGGTCAATGAGCGCTGGTGCGTCGGCTGCGGGGTTTGCGAGGAAGTCTGCCAGTACGAGGCGGTGAAGGTCAACCCGGAGACCGGCAAGTCGGCGGTGATGCCGGTGCTGTGCCAGGGCTGCGGGGCCTGCGCGATGGCCTGCCCGTCGTCCGCCATCGAGCTGGGCGGGTTCCGGGCGCGGCAGATGATTTCGATGGTGGATGCGGCGCTATGACGAACTGCCGGCGGACATGCCGCGGGAGGTCAGATGAGCGAATTTGAACCGAGGATTGTCGGTTTCCTGTGCAACTGGTGCACCTACGCCGGCGCGGACCTGGCCGGAACGTCACGGATGCAGTACCCGCCGAACATGCGCCCGATCCGGGTGATGTGTTCGGGCTCGGTGGACTCGGTCTACCTGCTGCGGGCGCTGCTGGAGGGCGCGGACGGGGTGTTCATCGGCGGCTGCCACCCGGGCGACTGCCACTACGTTTCCGGCAACTACAAGGCCCGGCGGCGGATGGTCGCGTTCAAGAGCATCCTGCGCTCGGTCGGGCTGGACGAGAACCGGGTCTGGCTGCGCTGGATTTCCGCGGCCGAGGGTCGGAAGTTCGCGGACACGGTGACCGTGATGACCGACGAACTGAAGCGGAAGGGGCCGAGCCCGTTCCGCGAGCATTGGGACGTGTGACCATGGGTATGCTCAAGGTGAAGATGAAGAATCCCTCGCAGGCTCTGCGCGAGCTGTTCGCGGGCTGGCTGGGCGAGGGCCGGCTGTCGGCGATGCTGCTGCCGGTGATGGCGAAGTCCGGCGCGGCGACGCTGGCGCTGGTCAGCGACCCGGCAAAGATGGCGGATACCGCACCACTGCTGCCGGCGATGGCGGTAAATGCGGCGTCGGTTGTCCACGATATCGCCCGGGAGCCGGGCGAGGGCGCGAAGGTCGGGGTGCTGCTGCGGCCGTGCGAGTTGCGGGCGGTGGTCGAGCTCATCAAGCTGCGCCAGGTTGACGCGGACGCGGTCGCGCTCATCGGCATCGACTGCCCCGGGACGTACAAGTCGGCTGGGTTTCGCGAAACCCGGACAGAAGGCGAAGAGTTCGATAACGACCACATCCGCGGGCAGAAGGACTATTGCGACAACCCCAACCTGCGCACCGCCTGCCAGGTGTGCGAGTTCTCCAGCCCGCCGGCATTCGATGTCGCCATCGGTTTCTTCGGGCTGGACCCGGACAAGGAGCTGTGGATTGAGGCCGGAAGCGATAAGGGCCGGGCGTTGCTGGAAGGGGCGGACCTGACCGGCGAACCGCCAGCGGCGCGGGCGAACTACCTCCAAGCCCTGCGGGAGCGCCGGCTCAAGAAGGCCGCGGCGCGTATCGATGAGCTCGACAAGGCGATGCTCGGGCCTGAAAAGCTGGTTAGCTACTTCGCGGACTGCCTCAACTGCCACAACTGCATGCGGGTCTGCCCGGTCTGCTACTGCCATGAGTGCTTCTTCGACTCGGATACTTTCAAGCGCGGGCTGGACGAGCACGTCCGGACCGCGAAGCGCAAGGGGCTGACCCGGATGCCGTCCGAGACTTTGCTGTTCCACCTGACGCGGATGAACCACATGATGGCCTCCTGCGTCGCCTGTGGCATCTGCGAGGATTCCTGCCCGGCGGGCGTCGGGTTGCTGTCGTTGTTCAAGAAGGTCTCCCGCAATGTCCAGGCTGAGTTCGAGTATGTCTCGGGCCGGAGCCTTGATGAACCGCTGCCGCTGGTGGTGTTCCGCGAGGACGAGTTCCAGGCGGTCGGCGAGAGCGAGTGATGGCTGAGAAAGAGATCCTGGTCAGCCGGCTTGACGGCGAGTTCAAGTTCCGCATCGCCGAGAAGATGGGCAACCGGGATTTCATGCACTGCCTGGCCTGCGGCTCCTGCTCGGCTTCCTGCCCGGTGCGCAAGCTCGACGAGAAGTACAACCCGCGGCGGATTATCCGGATGGCGATACTCGGAATGAAGGAGGAGGTCTACCGGTCGGAGTTTGTCTGGATGTGCTCCTATCATTCGACCTGCCTCAAACGTTGCCCGCAGGGAGTGAACATCGGCGCGGTCGCGGACGTCGTCGCCCGCATTGCCGAGGAGACGAAGCGGCAACCGATTGCTGAAAGCGAGGTCCTCGAGGCGGCGGTACTCGACCGGGAGTTCAAGCGCCGGGTGATGACGGAACTGCCCGAGGTCGGGGGGTGTTTTACCTGCGGCTCCTGCACCGCGGTCTGCCCGGAGCAGCTTTTCGACCCGGCCAGGGACCCGCGCCGGTTCATCCGGCTGGTCAATCTCGGGCTGAGGGAAGAAGCGCTGGCGGACGAGTTTAAGGATGTCTGTGCGACGCATTACCGCTGTCTGTCCCGTTGTCCGCAGGGCGTCGCAATCAGCCAGATAATGAACGCGGTGAAGGAGCTGGCGTTGGAGGACGGATACGGCTACCCGGAGAGCCTGGCGGAGCTTGAGCGGGGAGAACGGGATGACAGCAGGTAGCAGATTGCAGAGCGCAATGGTTCGGCGGGGTGGCGTCAGTGGCTGAGAAGAGCCCTTCGGGAGCGACCCTCGTCGTCGGCGGCGGCATCGGCGGAGTGCAGACCGCGCTGGACCTGGCCGATTCGGGCTACAAGGTCTACCTGGTTGAGGGCAAGCCGGCCATCGGCGGGGTGATGGCGATGCTCGACAAGACCTTTCCGACCAACGATTGCTCGATGTGCATCCTGTCCCCGAAGCTGGTCGCGGCCGCGCGCCATCCCAACATCGAGATGATGACCCTGACCGATGTGTTGGGCGTCGAAGGTCAGGCCGGTGACTTCACCGCCCGGCTGCTCCGGCATGCCCGGTACGTGGACCTCGACAAGTGCACCGGTTGCGGCGACTGCCTGGCGAAATGCCCGGTTAAGCTGCCCGACGAGTTCGAAGGCGGGCTGGCCGAGCGGCGGGCGATCTTCCGGCTCTACGCCCAGGGGGTGCCGAACGCGCCGATGATCGACGCGAAGCACTGCCTGAAGCTGGTCCGCGACAAGTGCGGCGCCTGCGCCAAGAACTGCAAGGCGGGTGCGATTGACTACGGACAGCAGGACGAGGAACTGACCGTCCGCGTCGGCGCGGTCGTGGTCGCGGCCGGCTCGCAGGTCGCCCCGAGCGACCTGCGCAGCGAGTATGGGCACGGCCGGTATCCCAATGTTGTGACCAGCCTTGAGTTCGAGCGCATCCTGTCAGCGTCCGGGCCTTTCTCCGGTCGCGTCCAGCGGCCGAGCGACGGCCGGACGCCGACACGCATTGCCTGGCTGCAGTGCGTCGGCTCGCGCGACGAGTCGGTCGAGCGGGGCTACTGCTCGGCGATGTGCTGCATGTACGCGGTCAAGGAAGCGGTCATCGCCCGCGAGCACATGGCCGAGGTCGAACCGACGATCTTCTACATGGACATGCGTTCCTACGGCAAGGACTTCGACCGCTACGTCGAGCGGGCGGAGCGGCAGTACGGGGTCCGGCTGGTGCGGGCCCGGGTCCCGGAAATCAGGGAGGACCCGGAGACCCGCGACCTCATCGTCCGGTACGCCGGCGACGCGGGCGCGGAACGGTATGCAGGAGCACACGCTGCGCGTTTCGACATGGTTGTGTTGTCCTGTGGGTTGGTGCCGCCGCCGGCGCTGGTCGAGCTCAGCCGTCGGCTGGACATCGAGCTGGACCGGTACGGGTTCGCGGCCGGGGACCATTGGGACACTACCGGTAGCTCGCGGCCCGGGGTCGGCGTGGCCGGGAGCTTCCAGGCGCCGATGGCGATACCGGAAACTGTCACCGGCGCGTCGGCCGCGGCTGCGAACGCGGAGGCGATGCTCGCCGAAGCGCGCGGGTCGGAGGTCACGCCCGAGGCGTTGCCGCCGGAGCGGAATGTCGCTGGCGAGCCGCCGCGGGTTGGGGCGTTCATTTGCCATTGCGGGGTCAACATCGGCGGTATCGTGGACGTGCCGGGCGTGGTCGAGTACGCGAAGACGCTGCCGTTCGTGGTCTATGCCGATGAGAACCTGTATTCCTGCTCGGGCGACACCCAGGCCCGGCTCAAGGAGCTGATCCGGGAGCACCGTCTGAACCGGGTGATGGTGGCGTCCTGCTCGCCGCGCACCCACGAGCCGCTGTTCCAGGCGACGCTGGCCGAAGCGGGGCTGAGCCCGTACTTGTTCGCGATGGCCAACATCCGTGACCAGTGCTCCTGGGTGCACATGAAGGAGCCGGAGCTGGCGACCGCCAAGGCAAAGGGGCTGGTCCGCGGCGCGATTGCCCGGGTGGTGCGGCAGTCGCCGCTGCCCCGGGTCCGGCTGGCGGTGAAGAAATCGGCGATGGTGCTGGGCGGCGGCATCGCCGGGATGAGCGCGGCGCTGGCGATTGCCGACGAGGGTTACGAAGTCTGCCTGCTTGAGCGCGAAACCGAGCTCGGCGGTCAGGCGCTCAGGATATTCACCACCGCGGAGGGTGACGACGTCCGTGCCCGGCTGAAGGCGATGGTCGTCCGGGTGAAGGAGCACCCGCGTATCACTCTCCACACCAGCGTCGCGCTGGACAGCATCGACGGGTTCGTCGGTGACTACCGGACGACCTTCCACGTCCGGGGGGCGGACAAGCCGATGGAGTACGAGCACGGTGTGGTCGTAGTTGCGACCGGAGCTGAGTACCGACAGCCGACCGAGTATCACTACGGCGAGAGCGACCGCATCATCACCCAGCGGGAACTCGAGGAGAGGGTCGAGGCGTACCGACGCAGCCCGAAGGCCGAAAGGCCCGGCTCGGTCGTGATGATCCAGTGCGTCGGGTCGCGCGAGCCGGACCGGTCCTGGTGCTCCCGCATCTGTTGTGCCGAGGCGGTCAAGAACGCGATTGCGCTCAAGGAGCTGACCCCGGATGCCGACGTTTTCGTGCTCTACCGCGACATCCGGACCTACGGGATGCGCGAGGAGCACTACCGCCGGGCGCGGGAGCTGGGCGTGGTTTTCATCCGCCACACCCCGGAGGAGAAGCCGGAGGTTGCCATCGAGGACGGGCGGCCGGTCGTTACCGCGCGCGACCCGGTGCTGGGCCGCCGCATCAGGTTCCGGCCCGACCTCCTTGCCTTGAGCACCGGCATCGTGCCGCGGGCCGGGGCGAAGGAGCTGGCGATGATGCTCAAGGTGCCGTTGAACGCGGACGGGTTCTTCCTCGAAGCGCACATGAAGCTCCGGCCGGTTGACTTCGCGACCGAAGGCGTTTTCATGGCCGGGCTGGCGCATTTCCCGAAGTTCATCGACGAGGCGATAGCGCAGGCCCGGGCCGCGGCCGGCCGGGCGGCCACAGTGCTCAGCCGGGATACGCTCGAGGCGGAGGCGACGGTCGCGCATGTGGACCGGGAGCGCTGCACCGCCTGCCGGATGTGCGAGACGCTGTGTGCCTACCGGGCGATCGAGGTCAAGGTTGTCAACGAGACTTTCGGTACCCGGGCGGCGGTGGTCAACGAGGCGTTGTGCAAGGGTTGCGGCGCGTGTGCGGCCAACTGCCGCTGCTCGGCAATCGACATCCGCGGTTTCACCAACGAGAATATTCTCCGGGAACTGACCGCCCTGCTGGGTTGAGGCCCGGTCCCGCCGGGGCGTCAGCCGCCGGCGCGGACGTGGAAGATGTCGCCGTCCTGAACTATCTCATCCTGTCCGGCGAGGCGGACGAGGCCGCGGCTTCGGGCGAGCTTGAGGTCTCGGACGGTGATGAACGAGTCGTAGGGGATGACTTCGGCACGGACGAAGGTTTTGGCCAGCCGGGTGTGGATCGCGCCGGCCGCGTCGCGGGCGCAGGTGTTGCGCCGGACCGTCCATGCCCGCACTTCGTCCGCGCCGACGGTGAGGAACGATATCAGGCCGACATGGCGGTAGACGATACGGGACAGGCGTTCGATGCCGGTTTCGCTCAGCCCGTACGCCTCCAGGAACAACCGGCGGTCGGTCTCGTCGAGCCGGCTGATTTCTGCTTCGATGCGGCCGGACAACTCGATGTCGGCGAACCCGTTCGCCGCGCACTGCCGGCAGATGTAGTCCTGGTCCGGGTAAGAGCCGCGGCCGAGCTGGTCCTCGTCGGTGTTGACCGCGATGATTACCGGCTTCGCGGTGAACAGGTTGAGCGAGCCAGTGAGAGCGGCGTCGCGGGGCGACAGTTCCTGCCGGCTGACGAACTGCTCCGCCTCCAGCTTCTCCTTTATGGCGATGAGCACCTCGCGCTCGCGCCGCTCATCGTCCGAGAGCCGGTGGTGCTTCTGCTCGGTCCAGGCGATGCGTTCGAGCCGCGATTCAACCACGCCGAGGTCCCGCAGCAGTAGCTCGGTGCGGATGGTGTCGAACTGGCGGGCCGGGGTGTTGCAGTTGACCGGCCAGGGCACCGAAGGCTCGGCGAAGGCGCGCACGACGCAGAGCAGGGCATCGGCGTTCAGGATGGCCTGCATCACCCGGGTCTTCTCGCCCGGGCCGGCCTCGGAGTCGAAGCCGGGCATATCGGTGAAGGTCAGGTCGGCGCAGGTGGTCTTCTTCGGTCGGAAGATGCCGGCCAGCTCGGTCACGCGGGTGTCGTGGACCGGCGCGGTGGCGGTGGCGCCGTCCCGGCGCCGGGTGGTCGGGTCGAGGCTGAGCCCGGTCAGGAGCGAGAAGATGGTGGTCTTGCCGCTTGCCAACAGGCCGAACACGCCGATAGTCATTCTGCTGCTTCCGCCTTCGTTTTGGGGGTTTTCTGCCGCTGCTGCCCGGGGCGCGGCATGCCGGGGGTCTGATTACGGGCGAAACTCCGCACCCGCGGCACGGAGTCGACTCGCAACAAGTATAGCAGGCAGCAGACGATGGTCAAGCCCGGGGACTGCCCGTCCACCTTGACTTGGCCGGGCGGGTTTCTATTCTCTAGGACTGATTCCAATGGACGAAAGAGCGGCACGGCTGATACGGCAGATTGAAGAACTCAGCGGCGAGGACATCGCGGCCTGTTTCCAGTGCGGCCAGTGCACCGGTGGCTGCCCGGTCGCGGAAGAGATGGACCCGAAGCCACGCGAGGCGATGCTGCTGCTCCAGCTCGGGTTGGCGGAACAGGTTGTGAACTCTCGGGGCATCTGGCTCTGCGCCAGTTGCCTGACCTGTGGCACCCGCTGCCCGCGCCGGGTCGACTACGCGAAGATCGCCGAGGCCTGCCGGGCGATACTCCTGCGCGGCAAGCGCAGTGAGTTCGACCCGGATAACGCCATACCCGAGGAGCTCGAAGAGGTGCCGCAACAGGCGTTCATCGCCGCCTACCGCAAGTTCGCGGGCTAGCGTGAAACAGCTCGCCTACTACCCGGGCTGTACGCTGCACACCAAAGCGAAGTCGCTGGACGAGGTCGCGCGTAAGGTCGCTCTCAAGCTCGAGATCGAGCTGGTCGAGATGCCGGCCTGGACCTGCTGCGGGGCGATCTACAGCACCAATACCGACGACCTCGCGTCCCAGCTCGGGCCGGTGCGGAACCTGGCCCGAGCCAGCCAGCTTGGCAACCGGCTGGTGACGCTCTGCGCGGCATGCTACAACGTGCTCAAGCGGGCGCGGATGGCGCTGGAGGACAAGCGGGACGAGCGCACCGGCCAGCGCCTGCTCGATTTCATCGAGGAGGAATACCGGCCCGGGCTCCGGGTGGTGCATTACCTCGAGCTGCTGCGTGACGACCTCGGCTGGGAAGAGATCAGGTCCCGGGCCGGGCGCGCACTCGACGGGTTGAGGGTGGCGTCGTACTACGGCTGCCTGATGTCGCGGCCGCAGGCGGTGATGGAGCTGGGCGACGCGACCGACCCGCACATCCTCGACGACCTGATGGCGGCGATCGGGGCCGAGCCGTTGCGGTTCGATTTCAAGACCAAGTGCTGCGGCGGGTACCTGGTCGTCAGCCGGCGCGAGGTGGCGGAGAACTGCTCGCGCCGGGTGGTCGAGAACGCCCGTGAGGCCGGGGCGGAGGTGATGACCACGAGCTGTCCGCTCTGTCATTACAACATCGACGCGCTCCAGTACGACATCGCGGCCCGGGACAAGCGGTTCAAGCCGATACCGATACTCTACTTCCCCAAGCTGGTCGGGCTGGCGCTGGGGTTGCCGGCCGACGAGCTGGCGCTCGACTACGGCAAGATTGACCCGCGGCCGGCGTTGCGGGCGCGGAGACTGATCGAATGAATGCGGCATCATCGAAGGAGTCATGATGGCAGACAAGTTGAAGCTGGGGCTCTACTGGGCGGCGTCGTGCGGCGGCTGTGAGATCGCGATGCTCGACACCAACGAGAAGATCCTCGACATCGTCGCGGCGGCCGACATCCTGCTCTGGCCGGTGGCGATGGACACCAAGAAGGTGGACGTCGAGACCTGGCCGGACAAGCACCTTGACCTGTGCCTGTTCAACGGCTCGGTGCGCACCTCCGAGCAGGAAGAGTGGGCGCACCTCCTGCGCCGGAAGGCGAAGACGCTGGTCGCGTTCGGCTCCTGCGCGCACCACGGATGTATTCCCGGGCTGGCCAACCTCAACAGCCGGGCGGAGGTGTTTGAAACCGCCTACCACGACGAGCCCTCGCTCGACGAGACGAAGGGCACCGAGCCGCAGACCAGCTTCGCGGCGCCAGAGGGCGAGCTGACCCTGCCGAAGTTCTACGACGGGGTGTACCCGCTCGACCGGGTGGTGGAAGTGGACTACTACCTGCCCGGCTGCCCGCCGCCGGTGCCGGTCATCCTGGCTGCGTTCGAGGCGGTACTCGGGGGCAGACTTCCGGAGAAGGGCACGGTGCTAGCGCCGGTCAAGGCGCTTTGCGACGAATGTCCCCGCAACACGACCCTGCCCAAGAAGATGCCGGACATCAGGCGGCCGTGGGAGATTGCGGCGAACCCGGAAGAGTGTTTCCTGGCCCAGGGCCTGATATGTATGGGCCCTGCTACCCGGAGCGGCTGTCAGTCGCGCTGTATCAACGGCAACTGGCCCTGTACCGGTTGCATGGGCCCGACCCCGGACGTCAAAGACCAGGGCGCGAAGATGATGTCCGCGCTAGCGGCCATCCTACGGGTGGACGATGAGAGTGCGATGACCGATGAGGAGACCCGGCAGCTGCTGGCGAAGGTGAAGGATCCGGTTGGTACCTTCTATATGTACGGGCTGGCCAGCGCCACCATCAACCGGCGGCGAAAGCAGGGAGAGAGCGCGGCCGCCGGCAAGGAGGCGAAATGAGCAAGCGCATCACCATTGACCCGATTACCCGGCTCGAGGGCCACGGCAAGATCGAGATATTCCTCGACGACAAGGGCGAAGTCGCCAACGCCTACCTGCAGGTGCCGGAACTGCGCGGGTTCGAGCGGTTCTGCGTCGGCCGCAAGGCCGAGGACATGCCCCAGCTCACCAGCCGCATCTGCGGGGTCTGCCCGGTGGCCCACCACTACGCTTCGACCAAGGCGTTGGACATGGCCTTCGGGGTCGAGCCGACGCCGAACGCGCGAAAGCTGCGCGAGCTGATCTACTCAGGCTACATAATCTACGACCATATTCTCCATTTCTACTTCCTCGGCGGGCCGGACTTCGTGGTCGGCCCGGACGCTCCCAAGGAGAAGCGCAACATACTCGGGGTCATCGAAAAGGTCGGGCTCGACGTGGCGAAGGAAGTCATCAAGCACCGTGCCTACGGCCAGAAGATCACCGAGATTCTCGGCGGCAAGCCGACCCACCCGGTTTCGGGTGTGCCCGGCGGTCAGACCAAGGCGTTGAGTGAAGAAGAGCGGGTGGAAATCGAGCGGATGGCCCGGTCCTGCGTCGAGTTCGCCGAGTTCACACTCAAGCTCTTCGCCGACATCGTGCTCGCCAACCGGGACTACATGAAGCTGGTCACCGACCCGGCGCTCGGGCTGGCGACCTACAACATGGGCCTGGTGGACGAGAACAACCGTGTCAACTTCTACGACGGGCAGGTCCGGGTGACCGCGCCGGACGGTAGTGAGTTCCTCAAGTTCCCGGGCCGGGACTACCTCAAGCACATCGCCGAGCACGTGCTGGAATGGAACTACGTCAAGATTCCCTACCTCAAGGCGGTCGGCTACCAGGGCCTGACCGACGGGCCGGAGTCGGGCCTCTACCGGGTCGGGCCGCTGGGCCGGCTCAACGCCGCGGACGGGATGGCGACGCCGAAGGCGCAGGAGCACTACGAGAAGCTCTACGCCACCTTTAAGACGAAGCCGGTCAACTCGACGTTGGCCTTCCACTGGGCGCGGCTGGTCGAACTGCTCTACGTCTCCGAGCTGGCGCTCCAGCTTGCATCCGACAAGAGCATTACCGGCACCGACATTCGGAATATGGACTACGCGATGCAGGAAGAGGGCATCGGCGTGGTCGAGGCGGCGCGCGGCACGCTCTTCCACCACTACTGGCTGGACGACGACCGGCTGGTCAAGAAGGTCAACCTGATAGTCGCCTCGACCAACAACATGGGCCCGATCTGCATGAGCGTGCGCGACGCGGCGAAGAAGCTGGTGCACAAGGGCAAGGCGGATGACGGCCTCCTCAACACGGTCGAGATGTTCTTCCGGGCCTACGACCCCTGCTTCGCCTGCGCCAGCCACCTGCTCGGCCGGCCGGCGCTGGAGGTCAGCCTCCGGCGCGCGGACGGTACGCTGGTCGAGAAGCTCATCAACACTCCCTGACCGAGCCGAAGACAGACGCGGCCCGGGTTCTCCCGGGCCGCGCTTCGTTCCCGAGGGTTGGCAGGAACACAGGCCGCGCCTTTCCGCGGTAAGGGAACAGCTGTCCGGGGTTACCGGCGTGGGTGCGCCGACCAGATGGGCCGGTTGCGTTGTTGCATCGCCCGGGCGTGAGGGTAGAATGCCGGACTCTTGTACGAACCGGCCGTGCCGACGGGATGGATCGCCCACCGGGTGAGCGTGGGCGGATTCGGGGCTTCCGGGTGAAGGACAATCACTGTCGGCCAGCCTGGCTGGAGCTGGCGGATGGAACCAGGCTCAAAGGCACCAGTTTCGGCTTCGCCGGTCCGGCCTCGGGCGAGGTGGTGTTCACCACCTCGATGGTCGGCTACGTCGAGAGCCTGACGGATCCGTCCTATCGCGGGCAGATTCTGCTGATGACCTATCCCCTGATCGGCAACTACGGCGTTCCGGGGGAGTCGGGTCGCTTCGAGTCGAACCGGATCCAGGCGGCCGGACTCGTGGTTTCAACCGCGCATGCGGATACGAGTCACGCCGAGGCGGCGCTTTCGCTGCCGGACTGGCTGGCCCGGGAGCAGGTTCCGGGTATCGCCGGGATTGACACCCGTCGCCTGACGCTCAAACTACGGGAGCACGGGACAATGCTTGGCAGAATCTCTGCGGAAGAGCGGAGCCTGACCGAGGAGACGGCAATGCTCGACCCGAACAGCACCGACATCGTCAGGGAGGTGACGGTGGCGAAGCCGGTCGTGCACGAGGGGCAGGCGCAGGTTGCGGTGGCGCCGATCCGGCGCAAGCGGGTGATACTGGTGGACTGTGGAGTCAAGCAGTCGATTCTCCGGGAACTGCTCGGCCGCGGGCTGGAGGTTCGGCAGGTGCCGGCCGACTGGGATTACACCGGCGAGGAGTTCGACGGCATCATCGTGTCAAACGGACCGGGCAACCCGGAACGGTGCACGGCGACAACCGGGATTCTCAGGCGGGCGATGAGCCTGGGCCGGCCGATGTTCGGCATCTGCCTCGGCGCCCAGTTGATGGCGCTGGCGGCGGGTGGACGGACCTACAAACTGCGCTACGGTCACCGGGGTCAGAACCAGCCGGTGCGAGAGGCGGGTACCGCTCGATGCCGGCTGACGAGCCAGAACCACGGGTTCGCGATCGCCCCGGAAACCCTATCCGATGACTGGCAGGTCTGGTTCACCAACGCCAATGACGGGTCGGTGGAAGGCATCCGGCATCGACGCCGGCCGTTTGCCGCGGTCCAGTTCCACCCGGAGGCGGCGCCCGGTCCGTTGGACAGCCGCGACCTCTTCGACCAGTTCGTGGAGTTGCTGTGAACAGGCCCGAGAAGGTGCTGATACTCGGCTCGGGCGCACTGCGGATCGGCCAGGCCGGGGAGTTCGATTACTCCGGCAGCCAGGCAATCAAGGCGCTGAAGCAGGAGGGTATCCGCACGGTCCTCCTGAACCCGAACGTCGCGACCATCCAGACCAACCCCGGGCTGGCGGACGAAGTGTATCTTGCGCCGATCGAGGCCGATTTCGCGGAGAAGACAATCAAGCGCGAGCGGCCGGACAGCATCCTGCTTAACGTCGGCGGGCAGTCGGCGCTCAACACCGGGGTTGAGCTGTGGCGGTCGGGCGTGCTCGAACGGCAGGGCGTTCGCGTGCTGGGCACTCCGGTTGAGACGATTGTCGAGTCCGAGGACCGCAGGCTCTTCGCGGCCCGGATGCGGGCCATCGGGGTTGACGTTGCCCGGTCCGACACCGCAGGTACGGTCGCGGACGCGGTGCGGGTGGCGGGGACAATCGGCTACCCGGTGATGGTGCGGGCGGCCTACAGCCTGGGCGGTCTGGCCTCGGGAACGGTCCGAAACGAGGCGGAACTCCGGGTGCGGGTGAGCGAGGCGCTGGTGGTCTCGCCCCAGGTGCTGGTTGAGGAATGCCTGACCGGCTGGAAGGAGATTGAGTACGAAGTTGTCCGGGACCGGTTCGGCAACGCGGTCACGGTCTGCAACATGGAGAATTTCGACCCGGTGGGCATTCACACCGGCGATAGTATCGTCGTGACTCCATCGCAGACGCTGACCAACGACGAGTACCACGGACTGCGGTCAGTGTCGCTGCATATCGCCGCCCGGCTCGGCATCATCGGCGAGTGCAACGTCCAGTTCGCGCTCCATCCTGAAACCGCCGAGTACCGCGTCATCGAACTGAACGCCCGGCTGTCGCGTTCGAGCGCGCTGGCCTCGAAGGCGACCGGCTACCCGCTGGCCTGGGTCGCAACCAAGCTGGCGTTGGGCTACAACCTTGCCGAGCTGAAGAACAGCATCACCGGCGTCACCGGCTGTTTCTTCGAGCCCGCGCTTGATTACGTCACGGTCAAGGTTCCGCGTTGGGACCTGGCCAAGTTCCGGGCCGCCTCGCGCCGGATCGGCACCGAAATGAAGAGCGTCGGCGAGGTGATGGCCATCGGGGTCAGTTTCGAAGAGGCCCTGCAGAAGGCGGTGCGTTCGCTCGGGCTCGGCTGTGACGGGCTCACCGACCCGAAGGCCCGGGTCCGGGACCCGCTCGACGAAATCGAGCGCCCCACCGACCGACGGCTGTACGCGCTGGTCCAGGCCCTGGCCGACGGGGCCGACCCGGCGGAACTGCACCGGTTGAGCGGGATTGACCGCTGGTTCCTGGCCCGGCTCCAGACTGTGGTCCGGGCCGAGCAGAGACTCTCAGGTCGGACGCTGGCCGGGCTGACCGGCGGCGAGATGCTTGAGCTCAAGCGGCTCGGGTCTTCGGACCGGGCACTGGGGCGCGTGTTGGGTGCGAAGGAGCCGGAGGTCCGCCGGCGTCGGCTTGAACTCGGCATCAGACCCGGAGTCAGGCGCATCGACACCCTGGCCGGCGAGTTTCCGTCGGTGACCAACTACCTGTACGTTAGCTACGGCGGCGACCGTGAAGAAGTGTTGCCGGACGAAAACTGCCGGCCGGTAATCATCCTCGGCAGCGGGCCGTACTGCATCGGTTCTTCGGTCGAGTTCGACTGGTGCTCGGTCGTGCTGGGCAAGACCGCGTCCGCGCTCGGACACCGCACCGTGCTGGTCAACTGCAACCCGGAGACGGTTTCGACCGATTCCGATGAGACCGACCGGCTCTACTTCGAAGAGCTGACACTCGAGCGCGTGCTGGATATCGTCGAACACGAGCGGCCACTCGGGGTGGTCGTGTCGGTCGGGGGGCAGATTCCCAACACCCTCGCGATCAGCCTGTCCCGGGCGGGTGTGCGCATCATCGGCACCGCCCCGGACAGTATTGACCGGGCCGAGAACCGCCATCGGTTCTCGGCCCTGCTCGACGAACTCGGGATCGCCCAGCCGGCCTGGCGTGAGCTTACGACCGCCGAGGAGGCCCGTAGGTTCGCGGCCGAGGTCGGCTACCCGGTGCTAGTCCGGCCCTCCTACGTTCTTTCGGGCGCGGCGATGAACATCGCCAAGAACGAGCGTTCGCTCGATCAGTGCTTGAACCAGGCGACGATGGTGTCGCCCGACAACCCGGTGGTCATCTCGAAGTTTGTCGAGGGTGCCAGGGAGGTCGAGATTGACGGCGTGGCCCAGGACGGCGAGCTGGTGCTCTACGCGATAACCGAGCATGTCGAGCTGTCCGGCGTCCACTCCGGCGACGCGACGGTCGTCCTGCCGCCGCAGAACACCTACCTGGAGACGGTCCGGCGTGCAAAGCGCATCGCCAAGTCTATCGCCCGGGCGCTCCGCATCCATGGTCCATTCAACCTCCAGTTCCTCGCCCGGCGCAACGAACTCCGGGTTATCGAATGCAACCTCCGGGCGTCCCGTTCCTTCCCGTTCGTGTCGAAGGCGACGGGCCACAACTTCATCGAGACCGCGACCCGGGCGATGTTCGGCGAGGATGTCCGGGGTCATTACCGTACGCTCGACCTCGACCACGTCGCGGTCAAGGTTCCGCAGTTCTCGTTCTCTCGACTCCGGGGCGCGGACCCGGTGCTTTACGTCGAGATGACCTCGACCGGCGAGGCGGCCTGCCTGGGCGATTCGCTTGAGGAAGCATGGCTGGCGGCCGCGCTTGCGACCGGGTTTCGGCTTCCAAAACGGACGGTGCTGGTCTCGGTCGGTACCGAGGCACAGAAGCTCAAGCTCCTCGAAGGCTGTCGAGAGTTGGCCGCGGCTGGCTACGTGCTTCACGCCACCCCGGGCACACATGAGTTCCTGACCCGCAACGGGGTCGAGGCCCGGCTCGTGTACAAGCTCTCGCAGGGCAAGAGCCCGTCGGTGGTGGACCTGATAAGGAACCGTGAGGTCGAGTGCGTTATCAACGTGCCCAGGCGCACTGCCGATGAGGAAACCCTGACCGATGGCTATCACATCCGGCGCACCGCGGCAGATGTCGGGGTGTCGCTGGTCAACGATGCAGAACTGGCCCGGCTGTTCATCCGGGCGTTGCTCACCTGCTCCCGGGCCGGGCTGCAACCCCGGCCGCTTTCCGGGTACTTCTGAAGTCGCCGGTTCCTGCTTCCGCGCCGACCCGTTCGAGCCTGGCTCAGCAGGCCCGGCCGGCGCGGTCGGCCGAGTCAGGTACCCGGGCCCGTGAGGGCGACTCGGAGGCGCTGCCGTCAAGGGCTGGACGCGAACCTGCACTGAGTCTCCTCAATTGTGCCCCTGAGTTCAGCCCGGCATCGGTTCCGAAAGACTCCCGCGGTTTGACCGCGTGGTGCATCCGGGCTAGAATGGCGTGATTTCGCCTGACGACACCACAACACCGTGAGGATATGAGAAACAGCAAGGACAGATTCGAAAAGATCGCGTTCATCGGCAACTACGTGCCGAGGCGCTGCGGCATCGCGACTTTTACGGCCGACATCTGCGAGTCCGTGGCGCGCGAGGCGCCGGATGTCGAGTTCCTGACCGCGGCAATGAACGACACGGTCGAGGGCTACGATTACCCGGACCGGGTGCGGTTCGAAGTCGCCCAGAACGATGTCGCCGAGTATCGCCAGCTCGCCGATTTTCTGAACATGGGCCGGGTTGACTTGGTCTGCATCCAGCACGAGTACGGCATCTACGGCGGCCCGGCCGGCAGTCACCTGCTGATGACCCAGCGGCGCCTGCGGATGCCGGTCGTGACCACCCTGCACACGGTTCTGCGCGAGCCGGACGACCAGCAGCGCAAGACGCTGACCGAGGTCTGCCAGCTCTCCGACCGGGTGGTCGTGATGAGTGAACTTTCCCGCCGGTTTCTGGCCGAGGTCTATGGCGTGCCGGCCGCCAAGATCGACCTCATCCATCACGGGATTCCGGACATCCCGTTTGTTGACCCGAACTACTACAAGGACTTGTTCGGTGTCGAGGGCCGCCGGGTGATGCTGACTTTCGGCCTGCTCTCACCCAGCAAGGGCATCGAGCACGTCATTCAGGCACTGCCGGCAATCGTCGGGCGGTACCCGGATATCGTCTACCTCGTGCTCGGCGTCACCCATCCGCACGTCAAACGTGAAAAGGGCGAGGAGTATCGCGTCGAGCTCCAGCGCCTGGCCCGGGACCTCGGGGTCCAGGACCACGTGATGTTCCACAACCGGTTCGTGGACATTGACGAGCTCTGCCGTTTCCTCGGCGCGGCCGACATCTACGTCACGCCGTATCTGAACCCGGCCCAGGCCGTGTCCGGGACCCTCGCCTACTCGCTCGGCTCGGGCAAAGCGGTCGTCTCGACGCCCTACTGGTACGCCGAGGAACTGCTCGCGGAGGGCCGCGGCCGGGTCGTGCCCTTCCGCGACGCCGAAGCGATTGCCGCGACGACGGTCGAGCTGTTCGCCAACGAAGCCGAGCGGCATATCATGCGCAAGCAGGCGTACGCTTTCGGCCGCCGGATGATCTGGAAGGAGGTCGCGCGGGACTACCTGGCCTGCTTTCAGCGCGCCACCGAGGAGCGACTGCGCGGGCCGGTGCTGGTGGACCGCGTCGCGGTCGAGGACCCGCTGGACATGGCCTTGCCCGAGCTCAAGCTCGACCACCTGCTCACTCTCACCGACGACACCGGCATCATCCAGCACGCCCGCAGCACCGTGCCCAACCTCAGCGAAGGCTACACGATTGACGACAACATTCGGGCGCTGATTGTCGTCCTGCGCGCGCAGGCGCACGACAAGGATACCGCGCTCCTCCGGCAGCTGACCGGCCACTACCTGGCTTTTGTCGCCTACGCTTTCAACCCGGACAACGGGCGCTTTCGCAACTTCCTCGGCTACGACCGCCGCTGGCTGGAGGCCGCCGGGTCCGAGGACGCCCATGGCCGCGCGCTCTGGGGGCTCGGATACGCAATCAGGGCTTCGTGCAACGACGCCTTCGTCGCGCTGGCGATGAACCTGTTCGATGCGGCCCTGCCCGCGGTCGAGCTCTTCACCAGCCCCCGGGCCTGGGCTTACACCCTGCTCGGCCTGTCCTACTACGTCAGGCGCTTCCCGGGCGCCAGCAACACCTACCGGGTCCGCGATGCGCTGGCCCAGCGCCTCCTCGCGCAGTACCGGGCCGGTGCCGGCGACGACTGGCCGTGGTTCGAGCGGGCGCTCGCCTACGGCAACGCCCGGCTCAGCCAGGCGCTCATCGGCGCGGGCGCCGACCTCGCCAACGAGGAGATGACCAGGGCCGGGCTTGAATCGCTGGAATGGCTGGTCCGGATCCAGACCGCCGAGGCCGGCAACTTCTCGCCGGTCCCCAACACCGGCTGGCAGCGCGGCCAGCCGCGGCTCCATTTCGACCAACAGCCGATTGAAGCCCAGTGCACCGTCGAGGCCTGCTTCCGGGCCTGGCGCATCACCGGCGAGCGTCGCTGGCGCGAGCGGATGAGCCTCGCCTTCGAGTGGTTCCTCGGCCGCAACGACCTCGGCCGGCCGCTCTACGACTACGCCACCGGCGGCTGTCACGACGGGCTTCACCCCGAAGGCGTCAGCGCCAACGAGGGCGCCGAGTCCACCCTCGCCTTCCTGGGCGCCCTGCTGACGATGCGGCACGCCGAGACCGCCGACGTCGAGGAGGAATCTTGACCAACGACAGACAGCTCTTCCAGCGTTACCCCGGCAACCCGATTCTGACCGCGGCGCAGTGGCCGCACACCGTCAACGCCGTGTTCAACCCCGGCGCGGTCCGGATGCCCGACGGCACCACCATCCTGCTCTGCCGGGTCGAAGACCGCCGCGGCATCTCCTGCCTCTGGGCCGCCCGGTCCGAGGACGGCGCTTCCGGCTGGCGGATTGACCCCGAGCCGGTGCTCTTCCCCGACCCGCAGAACCATCCGGAAGAAGTCTGGGGTGTCGAGGACCCGAGGATTGTCTGGCTCGAGGAACTTGGCCGCTACGCGGTCACCTACACCGCCTACTCGCAGACCGGGCCGGCGGTGTCGCTGGCCCTGACCGCCGACTTCCGCGAGTTCCAGCGGGTTGGTGTCGTGATGCCGCCCGAAGACAAGAACGCCGCGCTCCTGCCGCGGCGCTACGGTGGTCGCTGGCAGATGCTCCACCGGCCGCACACCGGGCTCGGCGCCGCCATCTGGGTTTCGGAATCGCCCGACCTCTTCCACTGGGGCCGGCACCGGCTCCTGCTTCCGCCCCGGCGTGGCGCCTGGTGGGACGCGAACAAGATCGGCCTGAGCACGCCGCTCGTCGAAACCGACCGCGGCTGGCTGATGCTCTACCACGGGGTGCGGATGACCGCGGCCGGATGCCTGTACCGGGTCGGGATCGCGCTGCTCGACAGCGTCGACCCGGACCGGGTTCTGCTCCGCGGCGACGAATGGGTCTTCGGCCCGCGCGAGACCTACGAACGCCAGGGCGATGTCGGCGACGTCGTCTTCCCCTGCGGCTGTACCCTCGGCCCGGACCGCGATACCCTCAACATCTACTACGGCGCGGCCGATACCAGCATCGGGCTTGCCACGGCCCGGGTCTCGGAACTCCTCGACTGGCTGGAAAGCCACTCCTCCGCGGAAGCCGTTCCCTGCTGAAGAACGGCGGTGCTGAGAGCCGGGCCCGGCTCAAGCCGTCCGCTCTGTTCCTCCTGTTGCCGTCCCTGGCTCAGTCTGCCGGCCGGATGAGCTTCAGGCCTGTCCGGTGCGCGGCTGCAAGACCCCCTCAGAAGTCGCCGCCCGCCTTGTTGCACTTCGACCCCGAATATGCCGGCGCGACCGCTTGACATCGTTCCGACGGGCGGGACAATCTGGCCGACGGCAGACTGCCGTCTGCCGCAAGTCCGATGCCGACAAGCGGTGCGGAGTGAATGGTCCGCAGTGTGCGGGCGCGCGCCCCTAATTTCCAAGGGAGACAAGATGAACGGTACAGGGAAGGCCATAGCAGCGGCGTGCGTTCTGCTGCTGGTCGGTGTCGCGCCCGGTGTCGGACGCGACCTGGCTCCGAAGGTGACGGTCGACGCGATAACGATACCGCGGATGCTGTCCTACCAGGGCAGGTTGACCGATACGCTGGGTATCCCGGTTCCCGACGGGGAGCACTCGGTTGTCTTCCGGCTCTACAGCACAGCGTCGGGCGGCAGCGACTTCTGGAATGAGACCCGGAGCGTGACCACCAGGGACGGGCTGTTCGCGGTTCTCCTCGGCACGGTCAGGACCCTGCGCTGGATGCCCGACGACGGCGCGGTGTATCTCGGGATGGCGGTGGGCGGCGGGGCCGAGTTGGTCCCGCGGCTGCGTATCGTCAGCGCGGCCTACGCGTACAAGGCGGATACCGCGAGCTACGCGCTGGCCAGCCCGGCGGTCGCGGATAACGCCTGGTCGCGAAGCTCCCCCTCGGACAGCGTGCTCTACACGGTCAACCAGCTGGGCATCGTGCGGGGCGGGGCGGGAAATGCGCTGCATGGCGACAATGCCAGCAAGTCCACCCACATCAACCTCGGGACTGCCAGCACGACCGGGGCGAGCGGGCTGAACCGCACCTGCGTCACGGTCAGCGGGGGAAGGAATAACAGCGCCCGGAATGACTACGCGACCATCGGGGGCGGGAGACAGAACAATGCGGGCGGGCCTGACGCCACGGTACCGGGAGGCTACGGCAACTGGGCCTCCGGGTCATCGTCGTTTGCCTGCGGCAACGGCACGGGGGCTTATGGAGCGAACTCGTTTACCGCCAACTTGATATCAATCGTCGGGGAGAGCTTCTCGAACTCCGCCGCCTTCAACAGCCAGCACGCCACCGCGTCCAACCAGACCCGGGTCGGCGCGCTGTCCAAGGCCTCGGGCACGTTCACAATTGACCACCCGCTCGACCCGCACGGCAGAATCCTCAACCACTACTTCATCGAAGGTCCGGAGATGCGCAACATCTACGACGGTGAGGCAAGGCTGGACGAGTCCGGCCGGGCGGTGGTCAATCTGCCCGACTACTTCGACGCGCTCAACCGCAACCCACGGGTCCAGCTCACCGGGGTCGGGAGTTCCGATGTTCACCTTGCCGAGAAGGTATCGGGCAACCGGTTTGTCATCGGCGGCACACCGGGAATCGAAGTCTACTGGCAGGTGACCGGTGAGCGGCAGGACGTCTCGGCGGAGGCGACGCGCCGGATGATGCCGGTCGAGCAGCCCAAGACCGGTGAACTGGCCGGCACGATGCTGGACGACGACTTCCTGGTCGGCTGCATGGACCAGCTTGAGCGCGAAGGCAAGGCGCAGGGCATTGATTTCCGCACCGCTGCCGGTCGGCGGCGGTACGAGCGGGCCATACAGCTTCAACGCGAAGCCGAGTCGCAGCAGTAAGGGGTATGGCATGATTGCCAGGGCATTCTGTATTCTCTGCGTCCTCTGTTGTTCAACTCTCCCAGCCCAGCCCTACCGCTGTGACTGGGCGGTGGTCGGCATCGCCGGCGGCGGGATGAGCGGGGCGGACCACCGGGTCGGGACGACCGCGGGCCAGACCGCGGCCGGGCCGATGACCGGACCGGCCTACTACGCCTTCATCGGGTTCTGGCAGACCGATGTCTCGGTCGGGATGGCGGAGAAGCAGGGGCCTGTTCAGCCTGAAGGCCCGGTGACCCGGCTCGAGGCAATCACGCCCAACCCGCTTCGCGGCCGGGCGCAGATTCGCTACTCGCTGACGGCCGAGCTGGCGGTGAGCATCACGGTTCACGACATCACCGGGCGTCGGGTGCGGGTGCTGGCGAGCGGGACCCGGCCGCCGGGCCGGTACTCGGCGGACTGGCGGGGGGACGACGACGCGGGCCGGGCGCTGGCGAACGGGGTGGATTTCTGCCGGTTCGCGACCGGCGAGACCCGGACGACGCGGAAGCTCATCCTCGCGCGCTAGGCCCGGCAGGTTTCTGCGGCGGCCCGCCATCCGGCGGGCCGCCACTCCTTGCCGCCGTTGACAGGGTTGGTCGCTCCCATAGAATCGGCTGTCGAGGCGTCGTACGGGCGTCGTCAGGCGCCGCGGCGGAAGGCCGTAAACATCAACAGGAGGCTCCATGGCCCTATCCCGGGTAGTCTGCGCTCTCATCGTCCTCACGCTCGCCGCGTTCGCGTCTGAGCCGGTTGCGCCGGTCCGGCCGCAGGAGCAAGCGCCGGCCATTGACGAGCCGGACGCGATAACGATACCACGAATGCTTTCCTACCAGGGCCTGCTGACCGACGCGACCGGCATCCCGGTGCCGGACGACGACTACGCGGTCAGCTTCCGGCTCTATACCGTGCCGACCGGAGGGAGCGCGTTCTGGAACGAAACCCAGACCGTGACCACGAAGGACGGGCTGTTTTCGGTCCTGCTCGGGTCGGCGACGCCGATTGCCGCGATGCCTGACGCGGGCACCGCGTATCTCGGTATGGCGGTCGCGGGCGGGGCAGAGCTTGCGCCCCGGCTCCGCATCGTCAGCGCGGCGTATGCTTTCAAGGCGGACAGCGCAGAATACGCGGCCGCGGCCACACCGACCGGGACCGCAGGCGGGGACCTTGCCGGGACCTACCCGAACCCGACCGTTGCCGGGCTGCGGGGCCGGACGGTCGCGACGACCGCGCCGAGTACCAACCAGGTGCTGACCTGGTCCGGGTCGCAATGGCAACCGGCCACACCGGCGGGCGGGGTGACGAGTGTGACCGCGTCTGCACCGCTGGCTTCGAGCGGGGGCTCGACCCCGAACATCAGCCTGACCGGGACGGTCCCGGTCGAGCGGGGCGGTACGGGCACGACGGCCCATACGTCGGGTAATGCCCTCATCGGAGCCGGCACGGGTGCGATAACCTCGCTGTCCCGTTCCGGGATAGACACGCGGACGGCATTCCCGCCGGGCGGTGCTGCAGGCGGGGACCTGTCCGGGACCTATCCGAACCCGGCGGTTGCCGGGCTGCAGGGCCGGACGGTTGCGACGACCGCGCCCGTGACCGGGCAGGTGCTGAAGTGGACCGGTTCGCAATGGGCGCCGCGCAACGATTCGGTCGGGGGCAGTGGCGCGCCGGATTCGGTGCCGGGCAGCTTCGCGGTCACGACCGACCTCCGGGTGTATGGCCGGGCCCGGGTCGGTACGAACCTGACCCAGTCCGGCACCAACTCAATCGTGTTCGGGGACCAGTGCGCGGTTTCGGGCAACCGCTCTTCGGTGCTGGGCGGGTGGCAGAACTCGACCGGGGGCAATGACGCGGTCGTGGCCGGGGGCGCAAACAACCGGGCCGCGGCGGCCAGTTCCTTTGTTGGTGGCGGGGCGGCCGATACCGCGAACGCGCGCTACAGCGCGGTGATATCCGGGTACCGTAACCTTGCCGGAGATGGACCGGAAGACACGGCCGCAGTTGTAGCCGGGGGGAGCTTCAACCGTGCTACGGCGAGGTATGCCGCAATCGGCGGCGGCGCGGGGAATACAGCGGGCGACGCCGCCACGGTCAGCGGGGGACGACAGAACAGCGCGGCTGGCGGAATCACCACGGTCGGTGGCGGACAACAGAATATGGCGAACGCCTACGCCGCCACGGTCAGCGGGGGACAGGAGAACACCGCGGCTGGCGTGAACGCCACAGTCGGCGGTGGGAATGGCAATACCGCCGGCGATTATGCCACGGTCGGCGGCGGGGGTAGAAATGCCGCCAGCGGTGAATGGTCGGCAATAGCGGGCGGTGATGCCAATATCGCCAACGGTCACTATTCCACCATTCCGGGCGGGCGTGCCTGTACCACGAGTATGAACTACAGCTTCGCGACCGGCTATTGGTCGAAGGCCAGTCACGACAACTCCGCGGCCTTCAACGGCCAGACCACGACCGCGTCCAATCAGACCCGGGTCGGTACGCTGTCCAAGGCCTCGGGCACGTTCACGATTGACCACCCGCTCGACCCGCACGGCAGAATCCTCAACCACTACTTCATCGAAGGCCCGGAGATGCTGAATATCTACCGGGGCAGCATCACGCTCGACGCCACAGGCCGGGCGGTGGTCAACCTGCCCGATTACTTCGACGCGCTCAACCGCAACCCGATGGTCCAGCTCACCGGGGTCGGGAGTTCCGATGTTCACCTTGCTGAGAAGGTATCGGGCAACCGGTTTGCCATCGGCGGCACACCGGGAATCGAAGTCTACTGGCAGGTGACCGGTGAGCGCAAGGATGTCTCGGCCGAGGCGACGCGCCGGATTATGCCGGTGGAGCAGCCGAAGACCGGGGACCTGGCCGGACGGATGCTCGACGACGAGTTCTTGTCCGGGTGCATGGAGCAGCTCGAGCGCGAAGGCAATGCGCAGGGCATTGACTTCCGCACCGCGGGCGGCCGCGAGCGCTACCGGCGGATGCAGCAGCACCGGCGTGAAACCGGGTCGCACGAACGGAGATAGGTCATGCGCGCGATCACCATCAGCTTGCTCTATCTTGGCCTGCTTGGCGGTCCATCCGCTCTCGGCCAGGGCTACCGCTGTGACTGGGCCGCAGTCGGCATCGCCGGCGGGGGGATGAGCGGGGCGGACCACCGGGTCGGGGCGACCGCGGGCCAGACCGCGGCCGGGCCGATGGCCGGGGCAACCTACCGGGCGTTCATCGGCTTCTGGCAGGCGGACTATGGGGTCGGCATCTACGAGCGGGAGAGCCCGGTCCTGCCCGAAGGGCTGGTCACCCGGCTCGAAGCCGCCTTCCCGAACCCTGCCCCGGGCCGGGCGAGCATCCGCTACGCGCTGGGCGCGGCCGGGCCGGTGAGCCTGGCGGTGCACGACATCACCGGCCGGCGGGTGCGGACCCTGGCCGCCGGGCCCCGGCCGACCGGGCGGCACGCGGTGGACTGGCGGGGAGACGACGACGCGGGCCGGGCGCTGGCGAACGGGGTGTATCTCTGCCGGTTCGCGGCCGGCGAGACCCGGACGACGCGGAAGCTCATTCTTGCGCGCTAGGCCCGGCAGGTTTCTGCGGCGGCCCGCCATCCGGCGGGCCGCCGCCCGGTCCAGCCGCATCCCCACCCGCACTTCCGGAGTTACTCCCCGGGTTACTCCGGAGGTTACTCCCGGTGTTACTCCCGTAGTTACCCCCCGGGTTACTGTCCTGGTTACTTCCGGAGTAGCACCGGCAGTAACCGTCCCAGTCATATCCGCAGTTGCCCCGGCAGTTACTGCCAGAGTTACGCCGGGAGTTACTTCCGGTGTAACACCCGGTATTACCCGGGGGGTAATCCCGGGGATGGGGGAGGGGGAAAATTCGGAGGGGGGTTAAGCATCAGGATTACCAGCGGATTATGATGCAGCAGCGACTTGTGCTCTGAATCCCTTAAGGTATTATTGCTCTATGGGGAATCGACCTGTGATGACCACTTTCGTCTTTGGCCCGGAGTTGGGGTCGCGGTTGCGTGAGCTACGCGAGCGGGCCGGTCTGAGCCAGCGGGAACTGGCTCATGTGATGGGACGCAAGCCGGGTAGCCAGGGGCGTATCACCCGTCTCGAATCCGGCAAGCTGAAGCACCCGACCTTCGGCCTGGTGGCCGACTACCTGCGGGCCTGCGGGGCGTCGTTCCGGGAGCTTGAGCCGGTGCTGGACCGGTACACGAACCGGCCCCCGGTGCGCGAAACGCGGGCGCGGGAGGCGGCGCTCGCCGGGCTCGCCGGGGACCGGAGCCGGGATGCCCGGCGGCTGGACGCGTACGACCGGAAGACCGAGGCGGCGCGACAGGCGGCCGGGCAGAAGCCGGTGCCGGTGCCGAAGCGGGCGGGGGCGCTGGCCCGGCAGTTGGCGGCGGTCCGGGCGTACCGGGCGGTGGACCGGGCGGTGACCGAGGAGGTGAACCGGGCCGGGACCGGGCTGACGTACGTGGCGCAGAAGCTGGCGCTGAGCTACGGACGGATGGTGTGGAGGGCGATGGAGAGGACGGAAGGGGAGAGGAAGTTGTCGAGTGAAGGCGAGGCCGGGGCCGGGAGGAGGAAGCGGGGGAGGCGGCGGAAGACGCGGGCGGAGAGGCTGAAAGAGGTCGAGGCGCGGATGCGGGAGCAGGCAGGCGGGATGCTGCCGGTGGCGGTCCTGAGGCGGGTGGCCGGCCGGGTGAGGCGGTTGTACGAGGAGATGCGCGGCTGAGCCGGGAGCAGGCGGCCATTGACCGCCCGGAAACCGCGAGTAACATAGACGACGATTTGCCGGCCGGCGCAGTCCGGCCGGGCGATAACAGGGCCGATTAGCTGATAATGAAAGGAACCGCGATGTGCGAACCGGACGGCGCTAATGCCAGCCGTCATTTCGGCCGGGAGTCGCTGAGCGACGAGCCCGACGAACCGCACCCGCAACCCGCGCCCGCGGCCGGCGCGGTGACCGGTCAGCCCGCCCCGCGCGACTGACCCGGCCATTCACCCCGGCCGCGGCCGCCAGGCTGCGCGACGGAGGTGAATGATGAAGAACCCGCTGCTCGTTCCCGAACTGCGCGAGCTGGTCGCGGAAGGCCAGTTCGACACCCTGCGCGAATTCTGCGAAACCAGCCACCCGGCGGTGGTGGCCGAGATGCTCTCGGCGCTGGAGCCGGCCGAGACCTGGGAGGTGCTGAGGCACGCCTCGCACCCGGTGCAGGCCGAGGTGTTCAGCCACCTCGAGGAAGACGTGCAGGAGGAGGTGCTGGACCAGCTCCGGCGCGAAGAGCTGGCCCGGCTGTTCGCCGACATGCCGCCCGACGACCGCGCGGACCTGTTCAAGCGCCTGCCCGAGGAGCGCCAGGAGGCGATCCTGCCCGCGCTGGCGATGGCGGAGCGGGAGGACATCCGGCGGCTGGCGTCATACGAGGAGCGGACCGCGGGCGCGGTCATGACCTCTGAGTATGCCACCCTCGCGCCCGACCAGACGGTCGCGCAGGCGATCGAGCGGCTGCGGCGGGAGGCGCCGGACAAGGAGACGATCTACTATTCTTACGTGCTCGACAACCGGCGGAGACTGCTCGGGCACGTCTCGCTGAAGGACCTGATTCTCGCCCGGCCGCACGCGCTGGTCCGGGACGTGATGCGCCCGGACGTGATTTCGGTGCGGGCGACCGACGACCAGGAAGAGGCGGCGGGCCGGATCCGGAAGTACGACCTCATCGCGCTGCCGGTGGTGGACGAGCAGGACGCGCTGGTCGGCATCATCACCCACGACGACGCGCTGGACGTCATCATCCAGGAGCAGACCGAGGACATCGAGAAATTCATGGCCATCGGCGGCAGTCACGAGGGACTCGGGTATCTGAAGACCTCGGCCTGGGGGCATTTCCGGCGCCGGTCGGTCTGGGTGCTGGCGCTGGCGGTGCTCGGGCTGGTGTCCGGGTTCATCGTCCAGAGCTTCGAGGGCGTGCTGCAGCAGTTGGTGATACTGGCTGCGTTCATGCCGATGTTGGTGGGCGCGGGCGGGAACACCGGCAGCCAGTCGGCTTCGCTGGTGGTCCGGGCGCTGGCGCTGCGGGAGATGAAGCCGGGCGACATCTTCCGGGTGCTGGGCAAGGAACTGCAGGTCGCGCTGATGCTCGGGGCGCTGCTCGGGCTGGTGACGCTCGGCCGGGTGGCGCTGTACGGGGGCGCGGCGAAACTGCCCGCGGGTGTTTCACTCGGGCTGGTCGGGGTGGCGATCGCGGTGGCGCTGGCCCTGCAGGTGGTGACCGCGACGCTCATCGGTGCGGTCCTGCCGCTGGCCGCGGCCCGGCTCAAGCTCGACCCGGCGGTGGTCGCCAGCCCGGCGCTGACCACGGTGGTGGACATCACCGGGCTGATTATCTACTTCGTCTCGGTCAAGCTCATCATCGGGCTGTGAGGCCGGGCTGGGGCGGTGCCTGCCGGTCCTGTGGGAGCGGTCTCCAGACCGCGATTGCTTTCTCTCTCATACCCAATCGCGACATAATGCTGCAGGAGCAGCTGCGCGGACGCAGAACGCTCCCACTTAGGAAGGACCCTGACAGGCTCCAATCGTGACAAGAATGTCACTCCCACATGGGAAGGACCGTTCCGGGAAGTTGGCCCCCGGGGCAGGGTTTGACAGCCGCCGGTTATCGTGCTGTAATGGACCCGGTAGATTCAGTCAGGTCCGGGGTTCGTCTCCGTCCCGGAGCGTGACACCGGCAGGAAGAAACCGGCCCGGTCGGGCCATGGAGGTAGTAGTGGACAGATGCTTGTTGGTTGTCCTTTCCGCGCTGGCCGCGCTGACGCCGGTTGCGCCGGGGTCAGGGCTGTCATCCCGCGCGCTCGAGCTCGGTCCCCGGCCGGCGGCCGAGGCGGCCCTGCCGCCCGCTTCGGACTGGGTGGACGGTGACGAAACCCTGCACTGGGACGGCGAGCCGGACCGCGGCTTCAACATCAACGGTACCTACAGTTACGGCTGCGCCCAGCGCTATACCGAAACCGACCCGCTGACGGTCAAGGCGATACTCTACTACCTGACCGGCAACGCCGACGCGGTTTTTGTCTACGTTGCCGGCCACGGCACGATGATGGAGCCGGGCCCGATGCTGGACACCACCCGGGCTTCAGGACTCGGCGGCGGAGTCTGGAAGCGGGCGAACATGCCCAACCCGCCGGCCATCGCGCCCAACGAGGATTTCTGGGCCTGCGTCATCATCCGACGCCACCCGTCGGGTCAGCACCCGCTGACGCTCGACCTCGGGCCGATTGTCGATCATCGCGGCGGGTACATCACCCTGCCCGAAATCGGCCCGACCTGGTACCAGTTGACCGACCCGCCGTTCTGGACCGACCGCAACGTCAACATCCGGGCGGTGGTCGAGCGGGCCGGGACCGGGGTGGAGGAGGTCATCGGGCCCGGGGATTTCGGGCTGCAGCACCGGCTCCGGCCGAATCCACTGCGCGGCAACGGCCGGTTCAGCTACCAGGTCCGGCAGGCCGGCCGGGTCAGCCTGGAGATTTACGACGCGGCGGGCAACAAGGTCAGGACGCTTGTTGACCAGGCGGCCGGGCCGGGCGAGCGGGTCGCCGACTGGGACTGCCGGGATGAGCGCGGCCGCCGGGTCCCGGCCGGGGCATATCTTTACCGCCTCAAGCTGGGCGAGCAGACCGCCACCGGCCGGGCGGTGGTGCTGGACTGACCGACACCGGGACGAAGAATCGCGGGGGCGGGCTTCTG
>JAWOIB010000162.1:0-15498 GCA_046484845.1 bacterium | reverse complement strand
GGGCGGGGGTAAGGACGGCCGCCAACGGGCCGTCTGTTGGTTCAACAGCACCCGTCCCGCAATGCGTCGCCCGGTCTTGACAGTACAGCAAAGCCGTCTAGATTGTGGTATGAGACCGAGACGGCAGGCGGTACGGGGCCTGTGTACTCCATCGAGGGCGGCAGGTCACGATTGTCCGCTTGACACGGAGTACAGGGGGCTTAGAATGAAATCAGATTCATCTGCTCCCCGCATGACATGCCGAAAGGCCTCGTGCGGGGTTATCTTTGCCGGGGACACTGGTGCCATCTGAACCCGCGGTCAAGCGCGCGATTGTCTTCTTCGACGGTCAGAACCTGTTCCACGCAGCACGAGAGGCTTTCGGCTATACCTACCCCAACTACGACGTCCAGGCGCTTGCCGAGTGTGTCTGTGGCAACCAGGGCTGGCAGCCGGAGGAAGTCCGATTCTACACCGGGGTGCCGAGTGCACAGGACAATGTCCGGTGGAACACCTTCTGGTCGCGCAAACTCAGCGCGATGGGCAAGGTCGGCGTGCATGTCTTCTCCCGAACTCTGAAGTACCGCAACCAGCCGATTGCGCTCCCGGACGGTACACAACGAACGGTCCTTGTCGGCCAGGAAAAGGGCGTAGATGTTCGGATTGCGTTGGATATGGTCCGGGCAGCGCGTGAGAACCGGTGCGATGTCCTTGCGGTCTTCAGCCAGGACCAGGACCTGTCCGAGGTAGCCGAGGACATAAGGGTCATCGCCCGTCAGCAGAACCGCTGGCTGAAGATTGCCAGCGTCTTCCCGGTCAGCCCGACCATCCGGAACCTGCGCGGGATCAACAAGACCGACTGGGTCCGTCTCACCCGGCAGGTCTATGATTCCTGTATCGATACCCGCGACTACCGGTTGTGATCGCCGGCAGCCGTACTGCCTGATCGCTCCCCGTTCACCAGCGCCCGGAGTCTGAGCCGTTCCGCGGCTGCAGCCTGACCGGGCCGGGGGCCGGTTTCCCGCCAGCCGCCGAGGGCGAAGCGCATAACGAAGCTCGGTGACATCCCGGTCGTGAGCAGGGCCGGTCAGTTTCGGGCGTTAGTTGTCAGGAGTCGGGTGAGCGGCAGGACCCTGACTCTGTCGGCCAGCCTGTAGGACCTACCGTGAAAATCTAACGGTCAATGTTAGAATTTCACGGTTGACGCGTGCCTGGGTAATGCTTGGGCCATCAGCGACGCCAACCGAATTGGCCGGTGGTTTCGTCAGGGACCATCGGTGACAGTCCATCCGTGACAGTAGCCGCATTTTCCGCCTCGCATCCGGCCTGACCGGGCCGGGGGCGGGGTGGGTCCGGTTCGGTCGGGTTGACTCCGCGACGGATTCGGGTAGAAGTTTGGACGTGGAGATAGCGGAGCAGATGACGGTCGGGCAGTTGGACTCGTTATTGCTCGCCGATGAGGGTGAGCATCTGGAGTTTAAGGAGGCGAAGCAGGATTTCAGTGTCGAGAAGCTGAGGAAGTACTGCTGTGCCTTGGCCAATGAGGGCGGCGGCAAGCTCGTTCTTGGCGTCACGAACCGGAAGCCCCGTCGCGTCGTTGGTACGCGTGCTTTCCAAGACCTGAGACACCGGAAGGCGGATCTTGTGCAGGTGTTGCACATCCGTGTCAACGCGTATGAGGTGCAGCACCCGCAGGGGCGCGTGGTTGTGTTCGACGTTCCTTCGCGTCCCATCGGGGTGCCGCTGAGGTACGACAACGTCTACTGGATGCGTACCGACGATTCGCTGACCGGTATGACCGAAGACAGGCTCAAGAGCACCTTCGGGGAGACGGGGCCGGAAACGACAGCGGCGTTGGTGGACGGCAACGCAGCCGAGCTGGTCAGTGCCGCCGGTATGGAGGAGTTGCGGAAGCTGATGGTGGAGGCGGGCGCGGCTGTGGACCTGATACGTCGGCCCGATTCCGACCTTCTCCGGGCGCTGGGCGTCGTTACCGATGACGGAAGGCTGCTTTGCGCCGGGTTGCTGCTCGCCGGGAAGCCGGACGCGATTCGGAGTATCATCCCGCACGCGCAGTGGCAGTTCCGGCGCATGAAGTCCGACACGGAGTATGACCAGGCCGAGGATGGCTATGACAGCATACCTGTAGCCCTGCGCCGGTTGCGCGAGTTGGTGGGCGCCAATAACCCGATCGTGACCATTCCGGGCTTGCTGGTGCATCCGGAGTTCCCACGCTATCCGATGCTTGCGCTGAGAGAGCTGATAGTCAACGCCTTCGCGCACCGGGATTTTCGTGCGCCGGGCGCGGTGGCGCTGAAGCTCTACCCCGACCGGCTCGAGTTGAGCAACCCGGGCGGGTTCGTGGGTGGCGTGACGCCGGAGAATATCCTACACCACCCTTCGGTCCCGAGGAACCCGGCGCTGTTCGGGGCGCTGACTCGTATGAGGCTGGCAAATGCCTCGAACCTGGGCGTGCCGCGTGTGTATCGCGATCTGTTGCGCGAGGGTAAGGAGCCGCCGGTTTACTGGGCGTCCGGTCAATCCGTGCGCGTGACGGTGAAAGGACAGGAGGCGCGGCGCGAGTTCCTGCAACTGGTGAAGGAGAATGAAGGGCTGGACACCGACCACCTGCAGGTGCTTCACTACCTCACCCGCCACCGCGAGATAACCGCGCGCGCCGCAGCTGAAATCTGCCAGCGGCCGGGCGAAGTGGCGCGAGAGACACTGGGACGTCTCGTTACGCAGTGGCGTTTGATCGAGCCCTGCGGAGTGGGCAAAGGCAGGTACTACCGGCTTTCTCGCAGCGTGTATGGCAGGCTGGTTGGCGTTCTCGCTTACGACGTTGATAGCCGGCTTGCCCTTGAGAACGTCAGAGCCCGGGTGCTTGATGCTCTCTCCCGACGGCCACTCTCGAATGCCGATGTGCGCGAGATCACACAGATGTCTCGATCTCAGGCACTACGCCTAATGCAAGGATTGGAGCGAAACGGCCGAGCCAGACTCGAAGGACGAGGTCGCGCCAGCCGCTGGGTAGCCAGGGAGGGGCGATCGTGAATGCGCGGTAGTGCGTAAGAATGCAACATGTGTCATTGTTATTCCGCCGGTCTTGACCCCTTCGGTTCAGGAGCCGGCACTTGGCGATGTTGCGTATCCGCTTGAAAGTATCGTGGTTAGGCCAGGCGGCGAGGCGCAGGACAGAACCGCCAAACGCCAATGCGCTTCCGCTTCGACGCCAATGAGGAGTACGAGCCTCGGGCGATGCCGCGTGGTTATCAGCGACGCCAACCGAATTGGCCGGTGGTTTCCGGCCTGTCCGCGCCGGTGGTTTCGGCAGAGTCCATCGGTGACAGTCCATCCGTGACAGCAGCCGCATCCTCCGTCTCGCATCCGGCCTGACCGGGCCGGGGGCGGGGCTGTAAGTTCCAGCGTTCGCACTTGTTGCCGGGCTTCATGGCGGCCCGGCTCGGTCGTTTCCGGTCGTTCGTCAACCCGGCCGGAGGGGTAGGGGCCGGTAAGTGCGGACAGGGTAAACGCTTGTTTACTTGCTGACACATTCATCCGGTCGGGGTGGGGCGCGGGGCGGGGTTGGGATTGGGTAAGTCCCGTTAGTGTTATGAGTTGATGAGTTGGGGCTGATGGCTGCCCGGGGCTGGACTCGTGGTCGGGGCCGGGCCAGAATGTTGTCGCGAGGCCGGGGAATGCCCGGTGCGGTTCCCGGCGCTCGCGGTGTTTCGGGCCTGGCGTGGATGGGCCAGGGCTGTGTCTGGTTTCGGCCCGGCCGGTGTTGAACGGGAATCCGTCCTTTTTTCTTTCCTGTCCGGCTGCCCGCAAGATGAGTTGTGCCGAGGTGTTTTGTTCCCCGGGTCCCGGAGAGGCCCCGGGGCGGGAAGGTTTCGTTCGTATGAGCAGTTTCAATGAGTCCGAGGTCGGGCGCGCGGCGCGGGAGGTGCTGGCCGGCGACCCTGACCGTTACGAGGTTGTCTACCGGGCCTGCGACCGGCCGCTGCGGGGTTTCGTCGGCCGGCGGTACGGCCACCTGGGGCCGGATTTCGTGGACGAGGTGGCGGTGCGGACCCACGAGCGGGTGTTCCGCCTGTTGGCGCGGTATGACCCGGCCCGGAGCGGGTTCCAGAGCTGGGTGAACTGGCAGGCGCGGAGCGTGGCGTCGCAGGTGGTGAAAGCGCGGTACGGCCGGCGCCGGGAGCCGTCCGACCCGGATGAGCTGGCGGCCGGGCCCGGGCCGGCGGAGTTGAGCGAGCGGGCGCGGCGGTGCCGGGTGGTGCGGGAGGAGGTGGCGGCCCTGCCCGGGGATTTGCGCCGGGTGGTGGAGTTGCGCTTCCTCGAGGGCCGGACCCTGGCCGAGACCGCCCGCGAGCTGGGCCGGTCGTGTACGCAGGTGTGGCGGCAGGAGCAGCGGGCATTGCCGATGCTGGCGCGGCGGTTGCGGCGGCGGGAGGTGGCGGCGGCGGAGCGGGACGCGAGCCCGCTGCCGGTGTGGGGCGACTGGGACGCGACCGGGTACGATGAGGATGATTGGACCGCGAGCGTGGCCGCCGGTCTGCCGGTCGGGCCGGTGCGGCTGGTCGGCCGGGCGGCGCGGGAGCCCGGGCCGGAGGAGCGCGGGGAGTGAGCGCTGAGAGTTTTTTGGGAAAACCGGGCGGGTGGGGGGTGTATGACTCTATGAAGGGTCTCGTCTGCGGATGGGGCCCGGAGTTCGAGAGTCTGCAACCGCGGGGCAACCCGCGAAAGGAGTGAACTATGGCGGTGAAGCCTAGTTCGTGGGGCGCGGACCGGTTGTTCGCGCGCCTGGACCTGCCGGATTCGCAGTACTTTCCGGCCATCACCCGGCAACAGGCCGAGTCGATGAAGACGAAGTACTTCACCGTCCGCAACGCCCAGAACCTGTACCTTGGGGCGACCAAGCAGGTGCTGGCCGGTGACGGGGTGAGCAGCGTCCGGTACGCCGGTTACTGTTCGTTTGCCGGCGAGCTGGACAAGGCCCGGCGGAAGCTGGGCGCGGGCGACGCGCTGGCGCTGGAGGCCGCGACCCTGATTGCGAAATGGGTCGCGCGCGGGCTGGACCAGTCCGTGCTCGAGAAGGTCCGCTACCAGGTGTTCGACATCTCGGCCCCGGTGGGCCCGTAAGGAGGAATGATGCCATATCACGTCGTTCCTCCCGATGGCTCGGTCCGCTGGGCGAAATGGCGGGCCCGGTTCCAGCGCGACACCGACGGCAGTCTGCCGCAGGGCAGTACCGGCCACGTCGCGCGACTGCTGGAAGACCCGGCAGTGGCCGCCCGGATCCAGGCGTCCTTCGACGGCATCCATGCCGTGGAGGTGGACGTCCGGGCGGTGTTGAACGCGGACGGCGTCAGCACCATCCAGTACCCGTACTACTTCGCGTATGGCCGGGAGCTGTGGAAGCTGACGAACCGCGTGAACGGGGCGTCGGCCGCGCTCGAGGCGGCGACGCTGATGGCGAAATGGGTCGCCCGGGGCCTGTCGCCGTCGGTGCTGGAGAAAATCCGGCACCAGGTCTTCAGTATCTCCGCGCCAGTCGGACCGTAAGGCGGGCGCAGGGCAGCGGCGGGCGGGGCGTTACTGCCCCGCCCGCTGTCCGGGTTGACACCGGCGCGGGAAGTCGTTAGAACTTGGTCATGGACCGCGTTGTCCCGGCCGGTTCGAGTCCGGAGCGGGCCGGGGCCGGCACAGGCGGTGTGGCGATGATGAACGGAGGTGACGCATGACAGAGTCTCGAGGACCGGGGCGCGAGCCCGGTAAGCCCGGCCTGCCGAGCCGGAAGGGAATCCAGGTGAGCATGATCGGCGGGGCGGTCGGGCTGTTGGTCGGCATCGGGGCGCCGATCGTGGTGCTGGCGGTGATGCGCAGCCAGGCGCCGCCCGGTTCCGGGCCGCCCGCGTACTTGTTCGCGGTCGTGGCCGGCATCGGGGTCGCGGTGCTGGTTGGGTTCGTGCTGGTCGGCCGCGCCGCCCGGCGGCAGACCGCCGCCCTGCTGGGCCGGAGCCTTCTGCCGCTGGACGGGCTGCCGGCCCGGGCGACGGTGGTGGCGCTGTCCGACACCGGCGTGAGCGCGCACCGGAACCCCCAGGTCCGGTTCGAGCTGGAGGTCCAGGGCCGGGATGGCGGGACCTATCGGGTTTCGACCACCGCGATCTTGTCGCGGCTGGTGGCGAGCAGATACCAGCCGGGCTGTGTGGTGAACGTGACCGTTGACCCGCGCGACCCGCAGCGGGTGGCGCTGGCGGACTTGTCCGGGCCGGGAACAGGGTTAAGATAAGCGGTGAACATTCTACGAGTGTCTTTCATTTCTCTCGCGCTGGTGATGGCGGTCGGCTGCGGCGACCGCCTGCCGGAGATCGAGTGGGTCCGGGCGAGCCCGGATTCGGTGCCCCGGGGCGGGGTGGCGTACCTGCGGGTGCGCGCGCAGGACCCGGGCCGGGGCGAGCTGAGCTACCGCTGGTCGGCGATGCACGGGAGCGTGGCCCCGGATTCCGGGGATTCGACGGTGTACTTCGCGCCCGGGCTGAACGTCGACGATACCGTGACCGTGGTGGTGAGCAACGAGCAGGGCCTCCGGGCGGAGGGCTCGGTGGTCATCTACGTCCGGGAGGGGCTGTGCGGCGGCCGGCCGCAGTTGCTGATTGCGACCGGGGCGAGCCTGCTCGTGGCCGATTCGGCCCGGGTGTGTTACGTTGAGCCGGCCGACGGGCGCTGGGAAATCCGGCGGATGTCGGTGGAGGGGCTGGACCGGGATACGATTGCGACCCGGCCGCACGAGGTGCGCCGGCTGGCGCATTACGGCGAGGCGCTGTACTGGCTGGAGCGGGAGGTTTCCGGGGACGATCCGCTCTGGCGGGTGATGACCGTGGATAAGTCGGGCGGCGCGCCGCCGGCGGTCGTGGCGGAGTTCCCGGGCCGGAGCGCGGCGGTCACCGACATCGCGGCCGGGCCGGGCCGGGCGCACGTGGCCTGGCTGGAGACGGTGCCGGAGTCCGGGTACGTCGCCCGGGTGAGTTCGTACCCGCGGGCGGGCGGGCCGGGCGTGGAGCGGCTGGCGCTGGCCGGGCCGGTGAGCGAGGCGACGGTGGTGCGGGCGCTGGCCGCGGCCGGCGATGAGTTGTTCTGCCTGGTGGGCTCGAACGAGCTGTCCCGGGTGGCGGTGATGAGATTGCCCGCGAGCGGCGAGCCGGTGCGGCTGGTCGGGCCGGAGTTGCTCGCGCCCGGGACCCTGGCCGCGGGCGACGGCATCGCGGCGGTCGGGGAGGAGGTGTTCTGGTCCGAGCGGGCGCAGGGCCGCATCGGCCGGGTGCGGCGCGACGGCAGTGGCGGTGAGTTCATCGTCCCGGCGGGCGGCGACGCGCAGGAGCTGGATCTGTTCCTGGCTTCGGCCGGCCCGGCCGGGGCGGGCGCGCGGTTGTTCTGGACCGTGCCGGACGACCTGCGGGGGATGGTGCTGGCGACCCGGGCGGTGATTGCCGATATGGACCGGGGCGCGGGCGACATCACCGGCCTGGCCGAGAACCGGCAGTTCGTGTTCTTCGTGAAGGACGACGGCAGCGGCAGCCGGATGTTCCGGGTGCAGATGCCCTGATGGCGGCTTAACCGGGAGGTGCGGATGTTGAACCGGGAGATGAGGGGCGCCGGCGCGCGGGCCGGGCTCGTGCTGTTGTTGTTGTTTGCCGGCCTGCTGATGGTCTGCCGCCGGCCGAACCGGCCGCCGGAGACCGCCTGGTCCCGCGGCGCGACCGCGGTGGTGCCCGGCGCGGCGGCGGTGTTCGTCATCGTGCCGTTCGACCCGGACGGGGATTCGGTGCGCTGCGAGCTGGACTGGGGCGACGGGACGCCGCTGTTGAAGACCGGCTGGCACGCCAGCCTCGATACCCTGCGGCTGAGCCACGGCTGGGCGGACATCGGGGACTACCTGGTGGAGTTCCGGCTGTTCGACGCGCGGGAGGCGGCCGCGCCCGCGGAGCGGTTCCCGCTGGTGCGCTGCCGGCCGGAGATTCCGCCCCGGGCGCCGGAGCTGGATTCGACCTGGGGACCGGACCGGGGGTTCGCCGGGATGCGGTGCTGGTTCGGGGCGCGGGCGCAGGACGCGAACGGCGACCACCTGCGCTACCAGTTCGACTGGGGCAACGGCCGGGTGTCGGAATGGAGCCGGTGGCTGCGGCCGGGCCAGTTGTGCCGGGTCGGCAACAGCTGGGCGGAGACCGGGGAGTACGCGGTCCGGGTGCGGTGCGAGGACCGGACCGGGCTGGTGACCGACTGGCAGCCGGTGGTGAGCCTGGCGATGACGCTGCCGCCGACCCTGCTCTGGGAGGTGCCGCTGGAGGAGCCGGTGCTGGCGGTGCCGGTGGCGGCGCCGGACAGCGAGCTGGTGGTGGCGGACCGCGGGATGGTGGCTTGCTACGCCCGGTCGGACGGCAGCCTGCTGGGCGAACTGCTCGGGCCGGGCAGTGTGCTGGCGCTGGCCTCCCGCGACGGGGACGGGGTGTTCGTGCGCGACCGGGATGCCTTCTGGGGGTTCACCCCGGTATGGCGGTGGCAGGCGGCGGTCGAGGGCCTGCCGCTCTGGCCGGTGGTCCGGCCGGGCCGGGTGTTCGTCCCGACGCGCGATACGACCTGGCTGCTGGCCGCGGCGAACGGCGCGCGCGAGGGCTTCGTGGCCGCGCCGGCGCTGAACTGGATTTCGCCGCTGGCGGACCGCGAGCGCCGGCTGGTCTGCCTGGGGGATTCCCTGCGCCGGTACCGGCCGGACGGGACCCCGGACGGGAGCTGGCGCGCGCCGGCGCTGGTCCCGGATGAGTTCATCTCCGCGGCGGGCCGGTTCTACGGCTGCAACCGGCTGGATTCGGCCCGGACCGCGCTGCAGGCTTTCGAGCCGGGCGGCGCGGGCTGGACCCGGCTGCTGGGCGAGGCGCCGTCCGCGGGCGGGCCGCTGACCCCGGTCGCGGACGAGGCGGGCCGGGTGTTCTTCGCCTGCCGGGATTCGGTGAGCGCGTTCGGCCCGGACGGCCGCCTGCTCTGGAGCTGGCGACCGGCCGATGGGACCGTGACCAGCGGCACGCCTTGCCTGGGCGACGCGGGCGAGTTGTTTGTGGGCGTGGCCCGCGCCGGGCGCGGGGCGGTGGTGGCACTCGACCCGCAGGGCCGGGAGCGCTGGCGGGTGGGGCTGGACTGCTGCGCGGTGCTGGGCATGACCCTCGCCGCCGACAGCGTTATCTACGGCACCGGGACCGGCGCGCCGGCGTTGTTCGCGGTCCGGGCCGGGCAGGGACCGGCCCCGGGCTGGCCGAATTTTCGACACGACGCGGGCGGCTCGGGCAGCGCGGCGCCCTGAGCCCGGGCAGGCTTGACCGCCGTCGATGCCGGTCTATAGTGAGGAGTTCCTTTCGGAACCCCTTTCGGATTCTGACCAAGCAGGAGGAATCGTGGAGATTGCAGGAGCACAGGCCATGTCTTTTCAGAACATCATCGTCAGCGCGGCGGACGGTATCGGCTGGCTGAAGTTCAACCGGCCGCCGGTGAACGCGCTGAACAGCCGGACGGTGCTTGAAATCGCGGCGGCGTTCGAGCAGTTCGCCGCGCAGGACGAGGTGCGGGTCATCGTCCTGACCGGCGAGGGCAAGGCGTTCGTGGCCGGGGCGGATATCGCGGAGATGAGCGGGTTCAGCCCGCTCGAGGCGCGCGAGTTCGCCCGGCGCGGGCACCGGGCGCTGGGGCTGGTCCAGGATATCGAGAAGCCGGTCATCGCGGCCATCAACGGGTTCGCGCTGGGCGGCGGGTGCGAAATCGCGCTGGCCTGCGACATCCGGGTGATGGCCGAGGGCGCGCTCATCGGCCAGCCGGAGGTGAAGCTGGGGTTGATCCCGGGCTTCGGCGGGACCCAGCGGCTGGCGCGGCTGATCGGGCCGGGCCGGGCGAAGGAGCTGGTGTTCACCGGCGACAACATCACCGCGGCCGAGGCGCTGCGCATCGGGCTGGTCAACCGGGTCGTGCCCGCGGCCGAGCTGGTCGAGCAGGTGACCGCGCTGGCGAAGCAGATCGCGGCCAACGGCCCGACCGCGGTGCGGATGGCCAAGGTCGCGATCAACCGGGGGCTGGACGCGAACCTGACCACCGGGAATTCGTACGAAATCGAAGCGTTCAATGTCTGCTTCTCTTCGGGCGAGCCGGCCGAAGGTACCAGGGCTTTCCTGGAGAAGCGCAAGCCGAACTGGGATAAGTAAGCGAGTTGAAAGGAGCAGTGTAGTGACGAACGGCAAAGCGAAAGCAACTGTCATTCTGGGCGCGGCGCGGACGCCGGTGGGCCGGTTCCTGGGCGGGTTGGCCTCGCTGCGGGCGCCGGAGCTGGGCGCGATCGCCATCAGGGAAGCGCTGAAGCGTTCGGGCGCGGACCCGGCCGACGTGGACGGGGTGATCATGGGCAACGTCTGCCCGGCGGGCATCGGCCAGGCGCCGGCGCGCCAGGCCGCGATCGGCGCCGAACTGAGCCCGACCGTGCCGGCGCTGACCGTCAACAAGGTCTGCGGGTCCGGGATGATCGCGGCCGCACTGGCCTGCCAGCAGATAAAGGCCGGCGACGCGAAGCTGGTTATCGCCGGCGGGCAGGAATCGATGTCGAACGTGCCCTATTACCTGAAGCAGTTGCGCAACGGCAACAAGCTGGGCGACACCAAGCTCCAGGACGGGATGGTCTACGACGGGCTCTGGGATTTCTTCGGCAACACCCACATGGGCGAGTTGGGCGATTTCACCGCGAAGAACTCGGGCATCACCCGCGAGGAGCAGGACCAGTGGGCCTGGCGGAGCCACCAGCGGGCGGTCGAGGCCACGAAGCAGGGCTGGTTCAAGGACGAAATCGTGCCGGTCTCGATTCCCCAGCGCAAGGGCGACCCGGTGGTGGTGGACACCGACGAGGGACCCCGGGGGGATACCACGGTGGAGAAGCTGGCGAAGCTGAAGCCGGTGTTCACCCGCGACGGCACGGTGACCGCGGGCAACGCCTCGTCGATCAACGACGGCGCGGCGGCGCTGGTCATCTCGAGCGAGGCGTACGCGCAGGAGAAGAAGCTGAAGCCGCTGGCCCGGGTCATCACCTACTCGACGGGCAGCGTCGAGCCGAAGATGTTGTTCTACGCGCCGGTGACCGCGGTGCGGCGGCTGCTGGAAATCCAGGGCGGTGACATCAACCAGTTCGACCTGATCGAGGTCAACGAGGCGTTCGCGTCCCAGTTGCTCGCGGATGGCAAGGAGCTGGGCTGGGACTGGGAGAAGGTCAACGTCCAGGGCAGCGGTATCTCGATGGGCCACCCGATCGGCTGTTCGGGCGCCCGCATCCTCGTCACCCTGCTCCATGCGCTCAAGCGGCGCGGGCTGAAGCAGGGCCTCGCGGCGATCTGCCTCGGCGGCGGCGAGGCGACCGCGATGAGCGTCGAACTGCTGTAGCGGCGTCCGTTCCGACGGATGGCCGTGCATCACACGCTGGGCGCGGCCGAGACGATTGCTCTCGGCCGCGCCCTGGCTTCGGAACTCGGCCCGGGCGACGTGGTGGCGTTCTTCGGTGAGCTGGGCAGCGGCAAGACCACCATGATCAAGGGCATTGCGGCCGGGCTGGGGGTCACCGAGACGGTGCGTAGTCCCTCGTTCGTGATCGTGACCGAGTACCGCGGTCGGCTGCCGGTGTACCATGTCGATCTGTACCGGCTGGCGGACGAGACCGCGCTGGGCTGCGCGGAGCTGGACGAGTACCTCGAGGGCGAGGGCGTCTGCCTGATCGAGTGGTCGGAGCGGCTGTCCGTGCCGCTGCCGGCCCGGGCCTGGCGGGTGCGCATCGAGCTCGAGCAGGCAGGGCGGTCGGTTTCGATCGAGCGGCCGTCAGGACCGGCCGAGCCGGTCGAGTAGTTCGTCAATCCCACCCGACAGCGTTTCCGTCCGGTCCGGCCCGACCAGGGTGATGCGGCCGGCGCGGGCTTCGACGCGCTGGAGGCGCAGGCGCCGGGCGCGGATGCGGACCAGCGCGACCCGGAACAGGTCGGACACGACCGGGGGATAGCGGCCGAAGCGGTCCACCAGCTCGTCGCGGAAGCCCTGCAGTTCTTCCTCGGAGTCGAGCCCGAGCAGGCGCCGGTAGAGCGCGACGCGCTCGAATGCGTCCGGGACGTAGTCCTCCGGGATGAAGGCGTTGAGCTCGAGCGAGAGTTCCGGCTCGGGCTCCGGTTCCTCGCCCCGGAGGCGCAGCGAGGCTTCGCGGACCAGCCGGGCGTAGAAGTTCAGCCCGACCCGGGCAACCTGGCCGTGCTGGCGGGTGCCGAGCAGGTCCCCGGCCCCGCGGATTTCGAGGTCGCGCAGCGCGAGCCGGAAGCCCGCGCCGAGCTGGGAGTATGCGATGAGCGCGGAGAGCCGCTTGCGGGCTTCCTCGGTGACCCCGCGGCCGGTCGGGGTCAGGAACAGCGCGTGGGCCTGGCGGCCGGAGCGGCCGACGCGGCCGCGGAGCTGGTGCAGGTCGGCGAGGCCGAAGGTGTCCGCCCGGTCAACGATGATGGTGTTGACGTTGGGCAGGTCCACGCCGGACTCGATGATCGCGGTCGAGAGCAGGACCTGGTGTTCGCCGGTCGCGAACTCGAGGTAGAGGTCTTCGAGCCGGCGCGTCGGCAGCTGGCCGTGGGCGACCGCGATGTCGATGCCGGGGAGAACGCGGCGCAGCCGGCGCTCGACCAGTCCGAGGGTCTGCACCCGGTTGTGGATGAAGAAGACCTGGCCGCGGCGGCCGAGCTCGCGTTCGATGTACCCGGCGATGAGCGTGTCGTCCCAGGGTGAGACCTCGGTGAGTACCTCGCGCCGGCCCGCGGGCGGGGTGTGGATGGTCGAGATGTCGCGCAGGCCGACCAGCGAGAGGTAGAGCGTGCGCGGCACCGGGGTTGCGGACAGCGTCAGCACGTCCACCCCGGCCTTGAACTGTTTGATGCGCTCTTTCTGCCTGACGCCGAATTTCTGTTCCTCGTCGATGATGAGCAGGCCGAGGTCGCGGAACCGCGGGGCGGCCTGGAGCAGCGCCTGGGTGGCGATGATGATGTCGACCCGGCCGGCGGCGAGGTCGTCGAGGATGCGCCGGCGGCCCGCGGGCGGCACCAGCCGGGAGAGCATCTCGACCCGGAACGGGAACGGCGCCAGCCGGCGGCGGAAGGTGTCGAAATGCTGCCAGCAGAGAATCGTGGTCGGCACGAGCAGCGCGACCTGCTTCATCCCCGCGACCGCCTTGAAGGCCGCGCGCAGGGCGACCTCGGTCTTGCCGTAGCCGACGTCGCCGCAGACCAGCCGTTCCATCGGGCGCCCGCCTTCCATGTCCTGCCGGACCGATTCGATGGCGCGAGCCTGGTCCGCGGTCTCCTCGTAGGGGAAGCCGGCGGTGAGCTCGCGGTGCCATTCGCTGTCGGGCGGGAAGGCGTTGCCGCGCGCGATGCTGCGCCGGGCCTGGATTTCGAGCAGTTCCTCCGCGTACTCGAGGCTGGCCCGGGCGGCGCGGGCCTTGGCGAGCAGCCAGGAACGCCCGCCGATGCGGTCGAGCTTCGGAGTCTCGCGGCCGCTGCCGACGTAGCGGTCGATTAACCCGAGGTTCTCGACCGGGACGAGCACCCGGTCGCCGCCGGCGTAGCGCAGTTCGAGGTAGTCCTTCTCAATCGCGCCGTGCCGGACGCGCCGGGTGCGTTCGAATACCCCGACCCCGTAGTCGATGTGGACGACCTGGTCCCCGGGCCGGAGGGCGACCAGGTTGTCAATCGGCACGCCCCGGAAGCGCCGGTGGCCGGGCCGGGGCCGGGCGGTGCCGTAGAGCTCGCGCTCGGTGAGCAGGCCGATGCCGGCGCGTGGGCCGATGAACCCGCGGCTGAGCGACTCAGGGAGCAGTTCCGGACCGGGCCCGAGCAGCGCCCGGAGCCGGCGGCATCGCTCTTCCGAGCCGCAGCAGAGGAACCAGCGCAGGGGCGAGGCGGCAAGCTCGGATTTGAGCAGTTCGAAGTTGCCGAGGTAGCCGGTCGCCGCGACGAAGCCGAGGTCGAAATCCGCTTCCGGGTCGTCGGTCAGCATTACCGCCGGCCGGGAGCCGACCGCGACCGAGGAGGTGACGACCACCGTTCGGTCCGGCAGCAGGTTGGCGATGGTGAACTCGGAGAGCGCCGGGGTCCGGCGGCTGGGGACTTCAAGCCGGTCGGCGGTCCCGGTCGAGCGCTGGGAGAGCGGGTCGAAGAGCCGAAGTGAATCGACCGCGTCCGCGCCGAACTCGACCCGGACCGGTGTTTCGGCCCGCTCCGGGAAGACGTCGACGATGCCGCCCCGGCGGGCGTACTCGCCCGGTTCGATGACCAGGTCCACGCGTTCGTACCCGGCGTCGTCGAGCCAGGCGACGGTCGCTTCCGGCGTTGCGGCCGCGCCGGGGGCGAGGGCAAGTTGCTGTTGCTCCTTCGGCAGTTCGCCGGGCAGCGGCAGTTCGATTTCATGGCGGAGGGCCAGGATGACCGACGGCGTCCCGCCCGGGACTGCCTTCAGGGCCGCGACCGCGCGGCCGAGGCCGGGTGATGGGGCAAGGAGTTCGAGCCCGGGGTAGAGCAGGGCCAGGTCTGCGGCCGCCGCGTCCCGTTCTTCGTCGTCCTCAAGCAGGAGCGCGACCGGGCGCTGGAGCCGGTCCGCGAGGCCGGCCGCCAGCAGCGTCCGGGCGGTGCCGGCAACGCCCCGGGCGCGGACTTGCCGCTCGCCGGCCAGCGCGCCGACCAGTTCGTTGAGCCCGGGCGCGGCCGTAAACGCGGCCGACAGGTCTTCAGGCGAAGGGGTCATGCTTCTGGATTATAGCCGGGTGGCGACGGTTTGCGATTTCGGAGGTTCGCGGGCAGGGGAGCAAATGAAGACGGGGGGCCGGTGGCCCCCCGCAGAAGATGTGTCGGGCTGCTACTTCTTCTTCTTGGCGACTTTCTTGGCCGGCTTCTTGGCCACTTTCTTCACGACCTTCTTGGCCGGTTTCTTGGCGACCTTCTTGGTCGTCTTCTTCGTGACCTTCTTCTTGGCCGGCTTCTTGGCAGCAGCCTTCTTCGCCGGTTTCTTCTTAGCTACCATCGGACCTCCTTTGTTGGTACGCGGTGATGATAGTGAGCCTGCATATTCTGTCAAGAGGAAGATTGAGGTTCGCCGAGATGCCGATCAACCTGTCCGTCTGCCTGGGTGCCGTCGCACCGGGCGGGCGAACCTCCCGGGAACGCTACCGCGTTGCCGCCCAACGGCTCGTGGAGTGGCTGTTGGAGTCCCACCCGCGCTCGTCGACCGGCACGCTTCCCTACCGCCCCGAAGAGCCTAACGTCTTGCTCGTGGACACGCTGGGGATGATTTGCCCCCTGCTGACCCGGTACGGCGAACGGTACGAGAAACCCGAAGCAGTGGCCTTGGCCAAGAAGCAGCTCCGCGAGTTCCTGGACCATGCCGTCGACGCCCGCAGCGGCTTGCCCTTTCACG
>JAWOIB010000195.1:0-14414 GCA_046484845.1 bacterium | reverse complement strand
TGCGACAGCCTCAACAAAGAGGACTTCCGCGAGGTTGAGGCTGTCGCAGGTCGAGGCCCAGGCGTTGGAGTTGGATGCGAGCGTGACGCCGGTGGTCTGGCTGCTGTTGGAGAAGAACCAGGTGCCGCCCCGGGCGCGGACCCGGAACTGGTTGTAATTGGTGGAGTAGACGCTCTCGGCCGCGCTCGCGGCAGAGTCGCTCCAGACGAACGCGCCGCGGTGGTTGGCCCGGGCATAGCGGCCGGCCGCGAAACTGTGGCGGCCCGCGGCCCGGTTTTGCTCGCCCCCCGGTATCATCGAGTAGTAACCGTAGGCGGTGTTCTGGGACCCGCCGCCGACCGCGGCGTAGGTGCCGTTGACGACGTTCTGGCTGCCGCCGGCAATCGTCGACCGTTCGCCGGTCACATTGTTGGAGGCCCCGCCGGCGATGACCGAGTACGCGCCGTCAGCCCGGTTGTAGCTCCCGCCGCCGACGAACGATGAGCTATTCATCGCCCGGTTGTCAACCCCGCCGGCGATGGTCGCGCGCTCGCCCAGCGCGGAGTTGCGCAAGCCGCCGCCGACAGAAGAGGCCTCGCCGCTCGCGGTGTTGTCATACCCGCCGCCGACCGCGGCGTAGCCGGCGCTAGCGGCGTTACTGGACCCGCCGCCGACCGCGGCGCCCTTGGCGGTCGCCTCGTTGCCCACCCCGCCCGCGACCGTGGCAGACGAATCGGTCGCCGAGTTGACGCTCCCACCGGCCACCGTCGCGTGCAAGCCATTCGCGCGGTTGCCCGCTCCGCCGCCGACCGCGGCGTACTGGCCGCCCGCATCGTTACTGGACCCGCCGCCGATCGCGGCGTAGAGCCCGGTTGCTTCGTTGCTGGACCCGCCGCCGATCGCGGCGTACTGGTTGGTTGCCACGTTGCGCGAGCCGCCGCCGACCGTGGCGTAAGCGATAACGCGGTTGCGGTCGCCGCCACCGACCGTGGAGTAGTTGCCGCCCGCGAAGTTTCCATAGCCGCCCCCGACCGTGGCATGGACCACGGCGGCGGAGTGGAACCCGGTTGAGCACTGCGCGCCGAGGTTGACGTGAGTGAATGGCTGGGTGCCCAGCAACGCGCTGCCCGCCCCGCCCCGGGCAATGCCGAGGTTCCGGATGGTGCGGAGAACCGAGTCCGGACTTCCGCGCACCCAGGCGTTGTCGGCGGAGCCACCCGCCAGCGCATAGTTCGCGGTGTCCGCCTTGTAGGCGTAAGCGGCACTCGTGATGCGCAGCCGCGGCGTGAGCTCACCGCCGCTGCCGACCGCCATTCCGAGATAGAGCGCGCCCGCGTTCGGCACGGTTGGGACCGCGGTCACCGCGCCGAGCAGGACGGTGAACAGCCCGTTCCGGGTCAGGACGTTCTGGGTCTCGTTCCAGAAGGAGGAACCGCCCGAGGGCACGGAGTAGAGACGGAAGACAACCGAGTAGCTGCCGTTGGGCACCGGCGTGCCGAGAGTGTCGGTCAGCTTGCCCTGGTAGCTCAGCAGTCTCGGGATCGTGACGGCATCGAGCCCGTCAGCGACCAACTGCTCATGGCCGGTAGGTCCGGCCGGCGCGATGGGTACCTCGTCGGGGAAAGTGGTCGCCGGCGACAGTCCGTCGGTGGCCGTTGCGGGCAGGGTTACAAGAAACGCCGCGACAAGCGCGACGAAGAGACGGACCGTTTGCATTGTGCCTCCAGATTCCGGATCCGTAGGAGTTGCCGCCCGGCCGGCAGGATTACCGTGCGCGAGCGACAGGTGGCAATGATAGTCGGCGCGCGCGAACTGTCAAACGAGAAGCATGCGTCTGACCGGGCACGAGGAAGGTACGGGCGTCGTCGTCCACCCTGCCCGTCTCCCAAGAGTCGCGTCAGGCCCGGGTCAGGCCGGGAGCCGGCCGATGGCTGCCAGGGTAGCCGAGGGCAGGACGCCGACGGCCCGGGCGCGGGCGATGAGTTGCGCGCACCGGGCTTCGTGCGCCGCGAAACCGGGCTTGTCCCGCGTCTTCTCGAGCATCCGGCGGTTGCGCAGCGCGAACTGCGCGAGACCATCCGGGTCGAAAGGGTCGCCGTCTTCCGTGGCAAGTTCCGCGGTCCTGGTCCGGGTCAGCCCGAGCCCGTCGATGATGTCGAGCAGTTCCTGCCGGGTGTAGCCCGGACGGTGATATTCGCCCAGGCTGATGTTGACCTCCGCCCACCAGTCGTGGGCCAGGACGTGCGTCAGCCGGGCCGCCGGCTGGTGGTCTCGGTACATCTCCCTGATGATGAGCGTTGCCCCGGGCCGGGCCACCCGCCGCAGTTCCCGGAAGACCGCGGGCAGGTCGGGCAGGTGATGGAGCGAATTGGACAGCGCCACCGCGTCGAAGACCCGGTCCGGGAACGGCAGGCGTGCCGCATCGGCCTGCTCGAACCGGACCCCGGGATGCTGACGACGCGCATCAGCCAGCGCCGCCGGGTTGGTGTCCACCCCGGTGAAACCGGTGTGGCTGCGCAGGCCGGCGGCCAGCGCGGCGATGAACCCGCCGGCGCCGGTCCCGACGTCGAGCACCTCACCGCCGTCAATTCCGTCCAGCAGGTCTTGCAGGGCGGCACGGGGCAGCGGGAAGGTCATTGGAGTTTCCCGACCGGGCGGGTCAGCGGTCTTCTTCGGCGCGGTCCTGACCTGAGAACCGGGCCTGGTAGCTTTCCCAGGCCTCGTGCCGCACGCGCTCCATATCCTGGATGACCTGGTAGGACTCGTCCTGGCGGCCAAGGTAGAGCAGGGCATCCGCGAGCGTGATGTAGGCGGGCTGGGCGTTGGGGTCGAGCCCGATTGCCCGGCGGCAACAGCTGATGGCGAGCCGGAGATGTCCGCGGCGGAGGTGGAGTTCGCCGAGCATGGCCAGCGCGCCCGGGTCCTGCGGGGCGAGCCGGGTCAGCCGCCGGGCGGCCCGGGCGGCGTCGTCCACCCTGCCCGCTTCCCGGTAGGCGCGGCTGAGCCGGGCCAGGACGGCGGGGTCGTCGGGCTGTTCGCGGCCGAGGCGCTCAAGCGCGAGGATGGCCTCGGCGTGCATGTTGAAATGCTCGTAGAACCCGCTGGTGAGTTCGGGTTCGTCGCCGAACCGCTGGTCGATCTCGCGGTAGAGGTCGATCGCATCGTCCGATTTGCCGAGCCGGCGCAGGCAGTCGAGCAGGTAGAAGTAGCCCGCCGGGTCATCGGGGTCAACGTTGACGGAGCGGGAGAACTCCCCCATCGCCTGTTCGATCAGGCCTTCGTAGTAGTAGTCCCGGCCGAGCTTCTGGTGCGGGTTCTCGATGTCGGGCGCGACCGCATGGGCGCAGCGGTACTGCTCGAGCGCGGAATCGTACTCACCGGCCATGGCATGGAACCCGCCCAGCGCGACCAGTGCCCGGACGTTGTCCGGGTCAAGCTCCAGGGCCCGACGGTAGGCGGCGATGCCCTTTTCGTCCTGCCCGGCGTACTCCTGGACCACTCCCAGCCCGACGACCAACTCGATCGTGCCCGGCAGGTCGCGCAGCGCGCCTTCCATCAGCGCCTCCGCCCGGGAGAAGTTGGCGAGGAAGAGGTAGCGGACCGCCTCGCAGGCGCGGGTCCAGGGGTGAGCCCGGTTCAGTTCCAGGGCATGGGCGCAGGTCTGTTCGAGCGTGTCCTCGCGGGAAAGCAGGTGCGCCGTGAGCGCGACGAGGTAATGCGTCCGCAGGTCATCCGGCGCCAGCGCCAGCGCCTCCAGAAAGAGCTCGAACGCGTCTTCCTCGTTCTCGCGATAGAACTCCACCAGCCCGCGCGCGACCAGCCCGGGGGCGGTTATCGGGAACTGGCCCGGCCGACCCCGTCGGGCGGACCTGGTTTCGCGGGCGGTGGGGTCCTCTGACATGACAATATTCTAGCCAAACGCAGGCGGCTGGCAACGCTGAAATGCACGGCGCGACTCCGGGGTTCGCGGGCCCGGACTTGACTTCCGGAATGCCGGGGCATATGCTTCACGCCTGATGGCGAAAGCACCTGCAAAGACCAAAGCCCGTCGCCCGAAGGTCGGCCCGCCCGGCGCGGAGCCGGGAACCGACCTGGTCATAGTCGAGTCCCCGGCCAAAGCCAGGACCATCGCCGGCTTCCTCGGCCCGGGGTTCGCGGTCCTGTCCTCGATGGGGCATGTTGCCGACCTGCCGACCAAGGAGCTCGCGGTCGACATCGAGCATGGTTTCGAGCCGAAGTACGTCATCAGCCCGGGCAAGACCAAGGTGGTGAGCGGACTGCGCAAGGCGGCGCGGACCGCGCGGTTGGTCTGGCTGGCCACCGACGAGGACCGGGAGGGCGAGGCGATCGCCTGGCACCTGGCCCGGGAGCTCAAGCTCGCGCCCGAGGTTACCCGGCGCATCGCGTTCCACGAGATTACCGCCCGGGCGATCCAGGCGGCCATTGAGGCCCCGCGCGGGATCGACCTGGCGCTGGTGGACGCCCAACAGGCGCGCAGGGTACTGGACCGGCTGGTCGGGTACGAGCTGTCGCCGGTGCTGTGGCGAAAGGTGCGACCCGGTCTGTCGGCCGGCCGGGTGCAGTCGGTGGCGGTTCGGCTGGTCGTGGAGCGGGAGCGGGAGATCGAGCGGTTCCGGCCCGAGGTGAGCTACAAGACGGCCGGGGAGTTCGCCGCCGGCCGCGGGACAGTCGTGGCCGCGAAGCTGGACACCGATTTCCCGGCCGAGGCCGCGGCCCGGGAGTTTCTCGAGCAGGCCGCCGGGGCGGATTTCACGGTGGCGGCGGTGGAGCAGAAGCCCGCCAAACGGTCGTCCCGGCCGCCATTCACGACCTCGACGCTGCAGCAGGAAGCATCGCAGAAGCTGGGGTTTGGCGTCCGCCGGACGATGACGCTGGCCCAGCGGCTGTACGAGGCCGGCCATATCACCTACATGCGCACCGATTCGGTGACGCTGGCCGATGCGGCGCTGGCCCAGGCCGCGGCGGTCATCACCGAGAGGTTCGGTAAGGAAAGCGTCCGGGTCCGCAAATACTCCACCAAGTCCCGCAGCGCGCAGGAGGCGCACGAGGCCATCCGGCCGACCGACTTCAGCCGCGACCAAGTGGAGGCGGAGCAGGACCAGCAGCGGCTCTACGAGCTCATCTGGCGCCGGGCGCTGGCGTCTCAGATGGCGGACGCGAGGGTCGAGCGCACGACGGTGACTATCACCATCTCGACCCGGCCGGAGAAGTTCGTCGCCCGGGGCGAGGTAATCCTGTTCAAGGGCTTCCTGGCGGTGTACGACAGCGGCGATGAGGACGAGGACAGCCGCGAACTGCCACGGCTGGAGCCGGGCCAGCGGCTGGCGCCGAAGGAAATCAGTTCACGCGAGAGCTTCTCGCGCTCGCCCGCCCGCTATACCGAGGCCAGCCTGGTCAAGCGACTGGAGGAGCTGGGCATCGGCCGGCCCTCGACCTATGCCCCGACCATTGCGACGGTGCAGGAACGGGGCTATGTCGAGAGGCGGAACGAGGACGGCCGGGAACGGGAATACCGGGTGCTGACGCTTGCCGGCGGTCGGGTCAACGCCGAGACCAGGACCGAGAAGGCCGGCTCGGGCAAGGGCAGGCTGTTCCCCAGCGAGGTCGCCGGGCTGGTGACCGACTTCCTGGTCAGCCAGTTCCGGGAGGTGGTGGACTACGACTTCACCGCCCGGCTCGAGGCGGAACTGGACGAAATCGCGTCCGGCAGCAAGCCCTGGCGCGAGACGGTCGGCGGGTTCTACGCCCCATTTCACGCCGACGTCGAGAAGGCGGGCCAGCTCTCCCGGGCGGAGGTGGCGCGGGCGCGCGAGCTGGGAACCGACCCGGAGACCGGCAAGCCGGTGTCGGCGCGGCACGGCCCCTACGGGCCGTTTGTTCAGCTCGGCACGAAGGATGACGAGGAGAAGCCGAAGTTCGCCAGCCTGAAGCCCGGCCAGCAGGTGGCGACGGTGACGATGGCGGAGGCGCTGGAACTGCTCCGGCTGCCGCGGTCGGCGGGCAGGACGCCGGAGGGCGAGGAGATTTTCGCCGGGACGAACCGGTTCGGGACCTATCTGCGTTACGGTCGGAAGTACGTGTCGGTCAAGGGCAAGGACCCGCTGACCATCACCCCAGAGGAAGCGCAGGTGCTGGTGGCGGAGGCCCGGGAGCGGGCGGCGAAGCAGCTGCTGCAGGATTTCCCGGCCGAAGGCATCCGGGTGCTCGCGGGCCGGTTCGGGCCGTTCGTCACCGACGGGAAAAGGACCGCCTCGGTGCCGAAGGACACGGACCCGGCGAAGCTGACGCTGGAGGAATGCCACCGGCTGCTGAAAGAGGCGCCGGCGAAGCGCCGGGCGGCCCGGGCGCAGGCGGGAAGACAGGGCCGCGGCAGGAAGAGCGGCCGGGCGAAAAAGAAGGAGTAGCAGCATGCGTTGGGCGAAACCGGGCGCGTTCTACCAGCTGCGGCTGGAGCCGGGCGAGGAAGTCATCGGCGAACTGGTCGGGTTCGTGCGCCGGCACCGGCTCGGGTCCGGCATCATCTCCGGGCTCGGGGCGGCGGACGAGGTCGAAATCGGGCTCTATGACCTGAAGAAGCGCAGCTACGTCCGCCGGGTGTTCCGGGGCGACTGGGAAGTCCTGGCGCTGTCGGGCAATATCGCCTGGGCGGGCGCCGAACCGGTCTGTCATGTCCACTGCGTCATCGGGGACGCGAAGATGACGACCCGGGGCGGGCACCTGTACCGGGCGCGGGTATCGGTGACCGGCGAAATCGCGATCATCCCGGGCAGCCGCAAGCTGGCCCGGGAACTGGACGAGCGCACCGGGCTCAAACTGCTCAAGCTCCGGCGCTGACCGGCCCGGGGGCGGGCGCAACCTTGACTTGAGCGTGTTCCCGATTAGAATCTACCCTGCCCTGAGGAGGCCGGAGTTGCGTCCGCGAGGCGGTCAACTCAAGTGTCCGCAGGGGTTTAACCCAAACTGTCGGCACGGCCGGGCAAGAGCAGTCAAGTCTTGCAAGAGGCCCTAAGGAGGATTGATGGCCCTGATAGACGACGTCAAGAACATCATCGTGGAGCAGCTTCATGTCACACCCGAGAAGGTGACGGACAACGCCAATTTCGTGGACGACCTCGGCGCGGACTCGCTCGACATCGTCGAGCTGGTGATGGCGTTCGAGGAGAAGTTCGGGATCGAGATCGCCGATGAGGATTCCCAGCAACTGCTGACCGTCGGCAAGGCGGTTGAGTACCTCGGCAAGAAACTGGCGGAAAAGGGCGACGCCTGACGTGAGACGGAGGGCGGTCGTCACCGGCCTGGGGTTGCTGACCTCGGTCGGCCACGACGTCGAGACGACCTGGCAGGGCCTGCTCGCCGGCAAGAGCGGCATCGCGCGCACCGCCGGCTTCGACCTGGCCGACATGGCGGTGACCATCGCCGGCGAGGTCAAAGGCTTCGACCCGGCCAGCCGGATCGACCCCAAGCTTGTCCGACGGGCGGACCGGTTCACCCAGTTCGCGCTGACCGCGGCGACCGAGGCGGTCAAGGACTCCGGCCTGGACATGGACGAAGAAGACCGCAGCCGGGTCGGCGCGATCGTCGGCTCCGGGATGGGCGGGGTCCAGACTTGGGAAAGCCAGTTCGCGCAGTACCTCAGCAAAGGTCCGAAGCGGGTCTCGCCGCTGCTGATCCCGATGATGATCCCGGATATGGCTGCGGGCCAGATTTCGATTTCCTACGGGCTGCGCGGCGTGAACTTCTGCACCACCTCGGCCTGCGCCTCGGGCGCGCACGCGGTGGGCGAGGCGTTCCGGCACATCGTCCACGACGACGCCGATATCGTCATCGCCGGGGGCAGCGAGGCGGCGGTGACCCGGTTCACGGTCGCGGCGTTCACGAACATGGGCGCGCTGTCCAAGCGCAACGACGAGCCGGAGAGGGCCTCCCGTCCGTTCGACCGCGACCGGGACGGTTTCGTTATCGCCGAGGGCTGCGGCATCTGCGTCATCGAGGAACTGGAGCACGCCCGGGCGCGCGGCGCCCGGATTTACGGCGAGGTTGCCGGCTACGGCGCGACCGGCGACGGCCACCACATCACCGCCCCGGACCCGGAAGGGCTGGGCGCGGTGGACGTGATGCGCCGGGCGCTGGCCGAGGCCGGGCTGGCGCCGGAGGACATCCAGTACGTCAATGCCCACGGCACTTCGACTCCGCTGAACGACGCGACCGAGGTCAAGGCGATCCAGCGGGTGTTCGGCGACCACGCCCGGAAGCTCGCGGTCAACTCCTCGAAGTCGATGCTCGGGCACGGGCTCGGGTCCGCCGGCGCGATGGAACTGATGGTCACGCTCAAGTCGCTGGCCGAGGGGCGGATTCACCAGACGCTCAACTTCGAGCGCCCGGACGACGGGGTCGAACTCGATTTCGTCAGCGAGGGCCCGCGGCAGCTCGACATCCGGGCCGCGATTTCCAACTCGTTCGGGTTCGGCGGGCACAACAGCTGCCTGCTGGTCCGGCGGCTTGAGGAGGCGGCACGATGAAGTTCGCGGTCTGCTTGAAACAGGTGCCCTCGACCGAGACCAAGATTCACATCAACACCGGCACCGGCCGGGTTGACCTCTCCGAGGTCGAGTGGGTGATCAACCCCTACGACGAGTACGCCATCGAGACCGCCCTGCGGCTGAAAGAGAAGCTCGGAGACGCGACCGTCACCGCGGTCAGCTTCGGGCCGGAGCGGACCCGGACCGCGCTCAAGACCGCGCTGGCGATGGGCGTGGACGAGGCGGTGCAGGTGCTGGGCGACAACGCCGACGAGCTCGATTTCCTGGCCCGGGGCCGGGTGCTGGCCGCGGTGCTCAAGGCGCGCGGGTCGTTCGACATCGTGTTCTGCGGCAAGCAGGCGGTGGACGACGACCTCGCGGCGGTGCCGCAGGCGGTGGCCCGGTACCTCGACCGCCCGCACGTCGCGGTCGTCCCGCAGGTCGAATTGGAGCCGGGCGCGACCGAGGCGACCTGCCACCGTGAAGTCGAGGGCGCGACCGAGGTGGTCAAGGTTTCGCTGCCCTGCCTGGTGACGATCCAGAAGGGCGGTTACGAGCCGCGCTACCCGACGCTCAAGGGAATGATGGCGGCCAAGCGCAAGGAAATCCCGGTCCTCGCCCCGGCCGAACTCGGGCTCGACACAGCCGCGCTCGGCACCGGGCCGGCGGTGGTCGGTGACGCGCTGCCCCCGGGCCGGAAGCCCGGCCGGCGGCTGGAGGGCGAACCGGCCGAGGTCGTGCCGGAGCTCGTCCGGCTGCTGACCGAGGAAGCGCGGGTGCTCTAGCCGTGTTCGACCGCAAGCTTTACCAGGACCGGCTGGTCGTCGGCATCGGCGGCCAGAGCGGCGCGGGCAAGACCACCATCGTCAACGAATTGCGCCGGTTCGGGTCGAAAATCATCGACGCCGACACCATCGGCCAGTCGCTGCTCCGCAAGAACTCGGACGAGTACCGCAAGCTGGTCAAGGCGTTCGGGGCCGGCATCCTCAATGCCGAGGGCCAGATCGACCGCAAGCTGCTGGCGGACAAGGCGTTCGCGAGCGCCGGGGCGCTCAAGAAGCTCAACGCGGTGACGCACCCGGCCATCCTCCAGCGAATCTGCGACGAGCTCGACCGCAGCAACAAGGGGCTGGTCATCGTGGACGCCGCGCTGCTGTTCACGGTCGGGCTGGACAAGAAGATGGATGTCGCCATCCTGGTGACCGCGCCGGAGCGGTTGAAGGTCAAGCGGCTGGTCGATTCCGGGCTGGAGCGCGAGGAAGCGGTGCGACGGCTCAAGATGCAGGAGCCGGACGGCAAAGTCTGGCGACGGGCGGACTTCGTGCTGGAGAACAAGGGCTCGCTCGCGGAGCTCAAGCGCAAGTCCCGGGCGCTCTGGAATTTCTTCTACAGCAACCGCTGCCAGGCGGTGCTGCCGGAAAACGGCCGGGACCGGGCGGCGCCCGCGCCGCCCGCCCGGGCGAAGGCCGGCAAGGCCGCGGCCCGGAAACCGTCCCCGGCCCGGCGCGCACGCCGGGGCTGATGAAACTGGTTCAGGTCCCGCTCCGGGCCATCGAGTCCGGGGACGGGCTGGTCGAGGCGGTCACCCCCTACATCCTCGAGTACCGCGAGGCGGAGGACCTCGCCCGGGACGTGTTCGACACCTGCCGGGCGGTGGTCAACCCGGCCGCGGACCGGCTCGGGGACCGGGTGCGCGAGGCCAACGCCGACAGCTGGGAAATCCTCGCCGGTGACGGCCGGCTGGGCCGGTTCCATGTCGTGTACGACATCGAGAACACCCGGCTCGGGTTCCAGTTCCCGGGCGAGGAGGCGAACCGGTTCTTCCGGCTGCTGCGCCGCCAGCTTATCGTCCGGCCGGACCTGCTGGCGGTGCGCCGGATGATGGCGGGCAACCTGGCGGAGACGGTAGCGGCGGTGCTCTGGCAGATCGGGGCGATTAAGGTCAGCCTGGGCGACCTCTCGCCGCTGTTCCACGTGGACATGCGCCGCAACCGCAGCCCGATTTACATCGACGTCAAGGGACTGGCGAACTACCCGGAAGTCAACGATTTCGTGCTCGGCTCGGCCGCGCTGCTGCTGCGCAACCTCGAGTTTGACGCCATCTGCGGCATCGAGGCGGGCTCGATCGCGCTGGCGGCCAACCTCGCCCAGCGGCTGTGCAAGCCGATGTTCTTCGCCCGGCGCGAGCAGCGCCACCAGGACGCGACCCCGTTCGAGGGCGTGAAGAGCCACGAGCTGTTCCGCAAGAAGGTCCTGTTGGTGGACGACACGCTGGTCCGGGGCTGGACCAAGGCCCGGGTCATCAGCGAAATCCGGGACTGGGGCGGGGAAATCGAGGCCTGCTTCGTGGTGTTCGACCGGCGCCAGGGCGGGGACAAGGACCTGGCCGCGCTCGGGGTCCAGCTCTGGTACCTCACCGACCGGCGGGCGGCGCTGTCGCCCAAGGTCCCGCGCGAAATCAGCCTGCTCACCGACCGCGAGGCGCGTGAAGTGGACGAGTACTTTGCGGACCCGGCCGCCTGGCACGCCCGCCACGGTCTCGAGTACCACCATATCCAGCCGCCCGCCGACCCGGCCTGACCCGGTCGTGACCGGCCCAACCCCGCGCCCGCGATGATTGACCGCTCCTGGGGCGTCTGGGCGGAGCGGCACGCCCTGCTCGTCCGTACCCCCGGGTTTGCGCTGCTGTTCGAGCGATACGGCGCCGCGCCCGGCCAGCCGGCCCACGGCCGGGTGGCGGTGGCGCTCAGCCGGGTCGAGACCGGGGACGAGACGGTGATTTTCGACGCCCGGGCGCTGGCGCTGTTCGACGTCGCGGGCAACCGGGTGGTGCTCAAGGCCCGGGATCCGGAGGTCGGCACCGATCTGGTGTTCGACAACGACCTCGACCGCGAGCTGGACCTCGGCCGGGCGGAGCTGGACATGGCGCTGACCGGGGAAGAACTGGTGCTCGGGCGGGAAGGCCGGCCGGTCGAGCGGCTGTCCGGGGACCGGTTGCAGCTTGTCCTGCCCTCGGGCCGGCCGGCGACGCTGGCCCGGTGCGAACGCATCGAATCGGTCCTGCCCCAGCCCGGCTACCCGGCCGACGAAGACAACGTCGCCCGCTGCCTGCAGGAATGGGCGCTGGGCACCGGGCTGTACCGCAGCCCGGACGGCATCTTCCGCAGTTTCACCATCGGCACCAACCGGTTCAGCTTCGGGTTCAGCTACGGCGCGGTCGGGGAAGACGACCTGTTCCACTGCCGGGCGGCCCGGTCGCGGGCGACCGACACCGGGGTGATTTTCGCGCCCCTGCTCCGGCTATACGCCCGGCGCGACCGGCTGGTCATCGACGCGGCGCAGGACTTCGCGGCCGCGGCCGGGGAAGACCTGCTCCCGGAACCGCCCGAAGAACCGGCGGAGGAAGCCCGGCCGGAACCGACGGTACCCGGGCCGGAATACTGGTCGCTGTGCGGGGCGGACCCGGACTGGCTCGAAATCGAAGCGCCGGCAGGCGGCCGGTACCGGCTGGTCCGGCCGGTGCCGGAGAACCCGGCCCTGCTCGAATGGTTCCGGTACCGCGACTACGCCGCGGCCGGCCTGCGGCCCCAGTAGCGGCGCACCCGGGCGCGGTAAGCCTGCCAGGCCGCGCCGAACCGGCCGGCGAGAAACCGCTCCTCCTGCCGGGCCTCGAAATGCAGGAGCACCGCCACCACCACCCACCACGCCAGCAACAGCGGCCGGCCCTCGATGAGGAACGTGCCCAGGAAATACAGATTGAAGAACAGGTAGATGGGATGCCGGGAAAACCGGTACACCCCGGAGGTCACCAGCCGGCCAGGGTGGCGCTCGTCGATGCCCAGCCGCCAGTTGTCGCCCAGCGCCCGGTGGGCGAGGACGTTGAGCGCGAACCCGGCCGCGACCAGCGCCAGCCCGGCCAGCCGCACGGGTATGGCGTCCCAGATCCGGGTGTCGAGCGGGGGCAGTAGCGGCCGGCCGCCGACCGGCAGCGCGTACCAGAGCACCAGCATCGCCCAGCACCAGGTCACCACCAGCGCGACCAGCGCCAGCCGGCTGGCCCGGCCCGGGGCGACCGCGTTCAGCCGCGCCCGGCGGCGCAGGCGCACCGCGCGCCCGGCGGCGAGCCCGAAGAACAGCCCGAGCCCGGCGAGTTGGGCCGCGGCGAAGAAACTCACGCCGGGATTCTAGCCCGGCCCGGGCCGCAGGCAACGCCGGGTCCCGGGCATTGACAGCCCTTGCGGATGTGATATGCTGTCGGGTGAAGCTGATGACAGCAGTAGTGCTCCGGGCCGCGGTTCTGCTGGCGGCGCTGGCGTCCACCCCGGCGCTGCTCGCCGGGCCGACGGACGGCGAAATCGCGCTCCCGACCTTCGAGTACGAGTACGCCACCGGCCATTGCGCCTACAACGGCTCGCAGTACGGCAAGAACGACTTCGGGCTGGTCAAGATCGAGAGGGAAATCGTGCTCCACCCGCCCTCGGCCACCGAGCGGGTCGGCTGGTTCAAGTTCGACCTCTCCGCCCTGCCCGACACGGTGACCATCACCGGCGCCCGGGTTCACCACATCATCACCTACTTCGAGCACAGCATGGGCCTGGCCTGGACCTGCCTCAACTTGGACCCGGTAACGACCGGGGCCCAGGCCCTGTACAACGCCATCCACAACAGCGAGGTCTGCGCGATGGGCCCGATGGGCCGGGTGTTCGACACGACCGACCTCGGTCCGATCGGCGTCAACCACATCCGCAACTCCCTCGCCCGGGGCTGGGTTGCGTTCGGGCTGGTCGGGTACGACTACTCCAGCATCCTGACCAAGCGCGGCTGGATAATCGGCTGGAACAACCAGCCGCGCAGCGACTCGCCCTGGCTCATCGTGACCCACGAACCGCCGACCGCGGTCGCGGAGCCGGAACCGGTCCCCGCGCCGGTCGGGTTCACCATCGGCCCGAACCCGCTCGCGGGCGGGCTTGCCACCTTGCGCTACAGCCTGCCCGGGCCCGGGTCGGCGAGCGTTCGCGTGTACGACGCGACCGGACGGGAAGTGTTCCGGCAGGCGACGACCGGCAGTGGTCAGGCGGCAATGCCGCTGGACCTGCGCGGCCTCGGTCGCGGGGTCTACCTCGCCAGGCTCGAAGCGGCCGGGTTCCAGGCAACGCAGAAACTGGTCGTGCTCGAATAGGCCCGGCTTCCTGTGGAAGCGGACCCACTGACCGGCCAACAGGCCTCAATCGTGACAAGAATGTCACAGAAACTGTAGGAACAGCACCCACCGAGAGAGAACCATTGCTCTTCTCTCCCGTCCTGGTTCTGTGGGAGCGGTCTCCCGACCGCGATTGCCTTCCTTCCGGGCAGGCCTCAATCGTGACAAGAATGTCACAGAAACTGTAGGAACAGCACCCACACAGGAGGGACCCGGACAGAACCCAATCGTGACAAGAATGTCACTCCCACAAGCGGCCCCGATTCCTGCGAATCTCGGCAGGCCAAGGTTAGTGATTACTATCCACCGCCGATTTCGGCGATTCGCCGCAACCGCATAACCCCGTGCCACTTGGGCCCGGTCCGAATTTCCCCCCTCCCCTACCCCCCGGGTCATCCCCCCGGTCATCGGGCCGGTAACCCGGAGAGCGACCCGGCCGGTCATTTCCCGGCTCACCCGGCGTGTCATCCGGCGCATCATCCGACCGGCCATCCGGGCGGCAGCCCGGCGGGTAACCCGCCCGGCGTTCCGCCCGGTTACCGGCCGCGTCACCGGCCCGGCAAGCACCCGGGTTACCGACCGGGCCATTCACGGAATGCGGGTCGGGGCAGGGCGCGGGGTTGACCGGGCCGGGCAGGACCGGTAAACTCGGCCCGTGAGACTCAGTCGGCCGCCGAACGTTCGCAACCAAAACC
>JAWOIB010000189.1:0-8143 GCA_046484845.1 bacterium | reverse complement strand
CTCGCGCTCTTCAAGCTCGCCCACGACATCCACAACCCGATCATTGCGGTGGTCGGGCGTACTCCGTCGGGCGCGTTCGTCGACGTGGACCAGCACTCGGGCGCCGCGGAGGTTCCGGGGATGCTGATCCTCCGCCAGTACGCGCCGCTGGTGTTTCTCAACGCGAGGGTGCTGTCGAGTGAGATGAAGCGGCTCGCCCTCGGGCACGAGGGCCTGCGGGTGGTGGTGCTGGACGCGACAGCATCGTCCGGGATCGACAGCACTGCCGCCGAGGCTTTTCGCGCCGCGCGGGAGGACCTCGCCGGCGCGGGCATCGAGCTGTGGGTGGTGAACGCGCGGGAGGCAGGCTGGAAGGTAGTAGTGACCACCCTGAATGCGGCGGGCGCCACGATTCCACCGACGTTCGAGTCACTGGCCGACGCGGTGTCGCGCTATGAGCTCGCAGGCGCAGACGCGTCCCGAACTGGAACTGGCTCACCACTTCCCGGTCTCCGCTCTTAGAACGGGATGAGCGACCAACCCCACCAACGTACGCAGCTTCGGTTCGGGAGCTTTCCGCTGTGGCGGGGAGGATCGACGCCTGCGGGGCCTGATGCAATGGACGGGGGAGCTTACGGAAGGTGCTGACCCTGCTGGGCACGATGCCACGAGAGCCGCAGTTCCTTCAAAACCTGTGCGCCGACATGCAGGGCTTCAGCCCCACGCCGCCGTGCGCTGCACGGCGGACAACTGCCAAGCTGCGGATCGTGACGGCAAAAATGGGCGAAAAATTGAGTCGGGAAAAAAACTAGCCTCCCAGCAACTTGGCCACCAAGACCATGGCCAGGCAAACGGACGAGAGCAGCAAACCGATCTTCCACGGATTCGCATCGGTGTGAATCCCCCACAGGTAGCCGGTAGCGAAGATGACAAGGAACGACACAACGTTAGAGATGTGAATTGCCATCTTCGTGTCATTGGGCAGAATCAGCAGCGGCAGCATGGGGGGATGACCCGGGGGGTAGGGGAGGGGGGAAATTCGGATGTGAATGAAATGCTGACAATACAAAGAGTTAGCCGGATATTCATTTCAACTCGATGGATGGTAATTGGCATTATGGGTCATGGGTAATTCGGGTGGAATGACGGGTTTCGGCCTGAAGGTATCGGCCGCGTCGTGCGCCGGCAGGCCCGCGGCAACGTCTTCTCGATGACGCCGGGTCGGTCCGGCCTTCGCTCCGTGAGCGGAGCCCGGGTTTCTGCCACGCATCCGGCGTGGTCAATCGACCCGGCGACCGCCCGCCGTACGGCAAGACTGGCATAATCCCTGTGGCATAATCCTTTGACATTGTCGCTGTGGCATCACAGGGTTCATTGCGGAAGCTTGACAGGGCGGTTGTGGCGGCTAAATTCTTACTGACCTTCGAACCAGGCTAACCTCAGGAGGATCGATGATTGAGTGGTTCAGCAAAGGCGGCATGACCATGTGGTTTCTGCTCGCCTGCGCGGTGCTCGGCCTCGCGATTATCATCGAGCGGCTGTACACCATTTTCATCAAGATGCGGGTGAACGTCAGACGGTTCACGCCGAAGCTGATAGAGACTATTGACCGCGAGGGAGTTCAGGCCGGGATAGAGCTGTGCGACAGCACGCCCAGCCCGGTCGCCAAGGTGCTGAAGGCCGGTCTTGAGAAGGCCGACCGTGGCAGCGAGGTGATGGAGGACGCGATCGTGCGCGCCGGTACCGGCGAGCTGAACTTCCTGGACCGCGGGATGGCGCTGCTCTCCGGGCTGGTGATGGTGGCGCCGTTCTTCGGGTTCCTGGGAACGGTTACCGGGATGATCGGGGCGTTTGCCGCGGTCGCGGCGGTCGGTGAGGTCGAACCGACGGTCGTCGCGAGCGGTATCTCGGAAGCGCTCATCACGACCCAGGCCGGGCTGATTATCGCGGCACCGCTGGCCATCGTGCACATTCTGCTTTCGGGCCGGGTCAACGGCTACCTGCGCGATATGGAGCGGGCATCCGCCGAGTTGCTGGAGTTCATGGCTGATAAGCAGCACTGCGTAGTCAAGTAGGCTTGCTTATGGCGCGCGGTTTCAAGAGCAAGTCGAGACAGCAGGGCGGTACTTCGATTCCCACTGCCTCGATGGGCGACATCGCGTTCCTGATCATCATCTTCTTCATGACGACGAGCATCTTCGGCCGCGAGAAGGGTCTCCGGATTGCGCTGCCGGAAAAGGGTGAAGAAGTCCGGATCAGGAGCGAGAACATCATGACCATCTCGGTCAACCCGGACGGCCAGGTGATGGCCGGCGACGAGTTGACCCCGATGACGACTGATGAGGTGCGCGAGTTCGTGATCCGCCGGCTGGCCGAGAACCCGGAACTGGCCATCGCGATGCGGGTCAGTCGCCGGGCCCCATACCGGGTGATGATCGAGGTCTTTGACCAGCTCAAGCTGGCCAAGGCCGACCGGATCAGCCTGGTCCCGGTGCAGGACCAGGAAGGAACCTAGCATGAAGCACATCACTCAGCGCCGAGAGCGTGGCGTGGACATCCCGATGGCCTCGACCAGTGATATCGCCTTCCTGCTGATCATCTTCTTCATGGTCTCGACCGTGTTTCGCAAGGAGGTTGGTCTCCAGGTTGCGGTTCCGCAGGCGGCAGCGACCGAGCGGTTGCTCCGGCGGCGCAATGTCGCGAGCGTCTGGCTGGATACCAGGGGCGCTACGACGGTGGACGACAACCTGGTGACCCCGGAGCTCATCACCATCATCATGGCTGAGAAGGTGATGAACAACCCGGACCTGGTCGTGAACCTGCAGGTTGACCGCGAAGTGGACTACGGCCGGGTTAACGATGTGCTCGAGGCGCTGAAGGAGGCCAGGGCTCTGCGGGTGACCTTCGCGACCGAGTACGCCACGGGAGGTTAGCATGGCAGGCACGAGCAGTACTGCTGTCGACTGGGAAACTCGGTACTACGCAGTCGCGATCAGGGTATCGGCCATGGTCGCCCTCGCGGCGCTGCTGGCCGTGTTCCTGGCGTTCCCGTCGGAGATGGAGGTCAAGCCCTACGAACTGACTCGTTCGGTGGAGATGGTGATGGAGGCGCTGCCGCCTGAGCTCGAACAGATTGCCGAGCCGCCGAAGGTGGAGCGGCCCCAGATGCCGGTGGCGGCCGAGAGCGAGGAGGAGGTCGAAGCCGAGACCGCTGCCGAGACCGACTTCACCGAGATAATCCGGCGCCCGATTGACACCGAGATCCCGGTGGTTCCGTTCTGGCGGGTCGAGGTGAAGCCGCAGCCGGTTTCGGTTCCGACCCCGACCTACCCGGAGATGGCCCGGCAGGCGGGTATCGAAGGTCAGGCGGTGGTCGCGGCGATGGTTGATATCGACGGCTCGGTCATAAGCGCCAAGATACTGAGCAGTTCGGGGAACCAGTCCCTGGACCAGGCCGCGATGGAAGCGGCCTACAAAGCGAGATTCACCCCTGCAAGGCAGCGGGACAAGCCGGTGCGGGTCGAGGTCTCGATTCCGTACCGATTTACGCTGAACTAGAGGCGTGAAATGCAGAACAGACGCGGCCGGGGCAATGTGTGTTCCGGCTGCAAGTCAGCCAAACCAAGGAGGAAACTGATGCGTAATGTCATGCTGATTGCGTTACTGCCGGCTTTTGTGCTGGCAGCGGGCATGACCCATCCGATGACCACGATCGACCGGGACGTCAGTCCCCTGCCGGGTGAGCAGCTCACCCGGGTCGACCGTCCCACCCCGCCGGCGCAGGACTATGTGCTGGTCGGAATGGTCGACACCATCGGCGGCAGCACCTGTGACTGGCAGTTCAACGGTCCGATGGGCCGGTACCTGATGAACGCCCCGGACTACGGTCTGCATGCGACCTGGATGTACTCGGCCTCGGACCAGACCACCTACCCGGACCGCAACATGCGGTACAACTTCTACGACTACGCCACCGGCGAGTGGAACTGGATTGATCCGGACTTCATGCAGTCAGGCGTGAACGTCTACACCGATCGGACCGGGTACGGCACGCTCGAGGTGGACCCGTCCACTGGAGTGGCCTACGTCAGCACCCATATCGGTACGGTTTTGAGACCCGAGCTTGCTCGTGACATGGCCCCGGGCGGCGGGCTGTTCGAGTATTGCAACAGCCAGCCCAATGCCGATGGGTATCTCTGGCCCTATATGGCGGTTGACGGTGAGGGCGCGGTTCATTTCGCGGTGATTGACGACGCCAGCCGCAACCAGCTCTTCTACACCAGGGTTAACCCGTGGTGTGAGTGGTCGAACCCGGTCGGTGTGGCTGCGCCGCAGCCGGACCCGAACTTCCCGACCCAGAACATCGCGGCTTCCAGGGTGAGCCAGAAGGTCGCGATCGCCTGGGAGTTCTCCGAGGGCGCTCCGGACCCTGGTTTCTACCGGATTTCGACCGACGGCGGTTCGAGCTGGCAGAATCCCGAGGAACTGCCCTGGCCGAATGCCTATGGCGGCGACACGCTGACCTCCTACCACATCAGCTCGATGTCCCCATTCTATGACTCCAACGACGAGCTCCATATCGTTGCGAGCGTGATGCCGTACGTCGGCGGGCAGGGCTTCATCATCCCGGCCCAGATCTGGCACTGGAGCCCGAGCAATACGCCCAACTGGCACCACATCCATACCGCTGACCCGGAGAACCTGCTGGCCCCGGTCGGGTACAACACCACGTTTGCCACCCGGGCGACGATGGGTGAGGGCTCGGACGGCACGCTCTACATCACCTGGGAGCAGTTCGACGGGGAGAACGTCGAGCCCGGTCCGCCGGAACTCGTCCGGGCGGACATCTTCGCCGCCGCTTCTGCGGACAACGGTCAGACCTGGACCGAGGCGCTCCAGCTCACCCAGCCCAATACCGGGTCGAAGCGCTTTCCGGTCATCGCCGACCAGACGGTGAGGATGGACGGCGAGGAATACTTCGCGGTGATCTACATCATCGACGAGATCGCCGGTATGCACGTGCAGGGACAGGGCCCGGCGACCAACAACCCGCTGATCGTGCACTGGGTGCCGACTTCGGCGATCGGCGTGGCCGAGCCCGGCCAGGGCGCCAGGCCGGAGAGGCTCGAGGTTGCGGCCCGGCCGAACCCGTTTGGCAACCGCACCCGGATCTCCTACGCGGTGCCGCGTTCCGGCAACGTCTCGCTGGCGGTGTATGACGCCTCGGGCAGGCCGGTCCGGACGCTGGTCAACGCCCGGCAGAATGCCGGCCGTTACTCCGTGAACTGGGATGGCCGCGATGACCTGGGTGCCGAAGTTGCCGCCGGCATCTACTTCTACAAGCTCGCGACCGACCATGCTTCGACCACTGCGAAGCTGACGGTGGTTCGTTAGTCCGAGCAGTTACAGCAAGCGGCGGGGCGTAAGCCCCGCCGCTTGCATTTCGGGCGGAGTCAGGTCAGCGGTGCGAGGTGAGCGTGGTTCTCCGCGTTCGGCCCTCTCTGGCCAGGTCGCAGTTCCAGCTACCTGCCGTTCGTCACGCACTGCGGATCTGCGGGCGTACCGTTACCTGTTGGCCGCTGGCATGCAACCGGGGTTGCGACGAGGTGGCAGTGTGACGGACGACCCGGCTGGGTGCCGGGCTAGAAGGTCCGGCCGATCTGGAAGTGCGGTTCCCAGCGGCCGCCGCCCTCACGGTCAAACCCGTACCCGAAGTCGAATCCGAGGAGGCCGAGCATCGGGATTTCGATCCGAACGCCGACCCCGGCGCCGCGCTTCAGGTCGGAGAGATTCACCTGGCCGATGGTGTTCCAGGCGTTGCCGGCATCGCCAAAGGTAATGAAGGACAGCTCGCGGCTGAGCCGGAGCTTGAACTCGGTGGAGAAGAGCGCCAGCGCCTTGCCGCCGACAGCGTAACCGGCCTGGTACGGTCCGATGCTGCGGTCGCCGTAGCCGCGGATGCCGTCCACGCCGGTGCCGCCGGCGTAGAACCGGTCGGAAAGCGGAACCTTGTCGGCCGCGGCGAAGCCGTCGATGTAGCCGAACCGGACGCGGCCCATCAGCCCGAACTTCCAGAACAGCGGGAAGTACTGGGCGGCGTCCAGCGTATGCCGCTGGTAGCGGATACCGCCGATGCTCGTGGCAAGCGAATAGGTGATTGCCGAGCCGGAAAGCGCGTTGAAAACGTAGTCGCGGGAATCGCGGGTCAGGGTCAGGCTGGGGACAAAGGCGGTTCGGTGGACGGTGTCTTCGCGCACATCGAACGGGCTGTCCGGGTCCGGGTCGTAGCTGCCGGCGATGGAGCCGGGCGGAACGTAGGCATCGGTCAGGCGAAGGCCGAGATAGGCCCGGGTGAAGTCGAGCGGCGTGGGCCGGGAGAACGACAGCCCGCCGCTGATTTCCTCGCGGTCGTAGTACGAGTACTTCCGGGTCAGGTAGGAGATGTCGGCGCCGGCCGAGGTGGGAGTGTCCCACAGCCACGGCTCGGTGAAACCAAGCATGACGTTGGTTAGTTTGCCGCCCTTCTCCAACTTGACGTTCAGACGCTGGCCGCGGCCGAAAAGGTTGGGTTGCTGCAGCTCGAGGTAGCCGGTAACGCCGTCGGGCCCGGAGTAGGTGACCCCGGCGCCGATGGTGCCGAAGAAGCCCTTCTCCTTCACGCGGTAGACGAGGTCGATCGTGCCGTCTTCGTCGGCGCGGCGGTAGTCGAGTTGGACGTCCTCGAAGAATCCGAGGTTGAAGATGTCGCGCTGGCTCCGGATGACCTCGCTGCGTCGGAAACGATACCCGGGAAGGGAACTGACTTCCCGGCGGACAACCTTGTCGTGGGTTTGCTCGTTGCCTTCGATGGTGACCAGTCGGACCAGTGCCGGGTCGTTTTCGACAATCTCGTACTGGATGTCCACCGAGTCGCTGCGCAGTTCCTCGGTCGGCATAACCTGGGCATAGATGTAGCCTTCCTCGGAGTAGAGGCCGTAGATACCGGCGAGGACCGCCTGGGCGAGGTCGGTGTTGTACACCCGGCCCTCGACCAGCCGGCCGGTTACCGCCTCGATGGCGGACCGGGAGATGGCCGAGTCGCCCCGGACAGAAACGCGGCCGAAACGGTACTGCTGTCCTTCCGTAACGGAGATGGCAATCGACACCCAGCCATCCTCGAAGGTCATGTCGTAGTCGAGGACCTGCGCGTCGAGGTAGCCGTTGCGCTTGTAGAAGTCGACGACGCGGTCCAGGTCCTTGATGAACTCGTCCTCAACGAGACGGGCCTTGCGGTACCAGGTCTTCGGCCGGTTGTGAAGGTTGATGCCGATCTGCGGGTCGGTGAAAGCCTCGTTACCGACGAATTCAATGGACCGGATCCGCACCTGGTCGCCTTCCTCGATCCGGAGGGTGACTTCGAGCCGGCCGGCGGTGTCGGGCGGACTGGAGTCAGCTTCGACTTCGACGAGAAGGAATCCCTTCTCCTTGTAGAGCTCGAGGACCTGCCGGCGCCAGTCGAAGAGTTTGCGGTCGGTCAGGATCTCGCCGGGCCGGGCGTTGGTGCGAGATTCCAGGTCCTTGAGCTTGACCCTGCGGTAGCCGCTGAAGTTGAGCCGGGCCAGGCGAGGGTACTCGACGGTGCGGAACGTTATGGTCACGCCATCGGCGAGCATGGTCGTGTCCGCGGTGACCTGCCGGAACAGGCCGAGGCCATGGATGCGCCGGATGGCGTCGGCAACCGCGGTGCCGAAGCCGGCAGGCGTGAATATCTCACCGCGGGCGATGCCGACAGTGCGAACGACAAGCAGGGAATCAGCCTGCTCCGTTCGGGCTTCGATGCCCCGGATGACCAACTGGTCCGGTGCGGCCAGCAGCAGCGCGAGGAGTAGGGTAGTCACCTTGGCTCAGGCACCCGACGGCCCGGACTCCGACCCGGTGTCAGCGGGCTCGGCACCAACATCGGAACCACTGTCCTCGGGCTTCAGGCCGGCCGGTGCGGCTGCAGTCGTGCCGTCCTGTCCGGTGGCGAGTTCGAAGACCAGCCGGTCGTCGGTGCGTTCGACCTCGACCGTTGACCCTTCCGGGAAGCGGTTCCTGAGCAGTTCCTCGGCCAGCGGGTCCTCGACCAGCCGGCGCAGCGCCCGCCTTATCGGTCGGGCGCCGAACTGCGGGTCGAAACCCTCTT
>JAWOIB010000031.1:0-4625 GCA_046484845.1 bacterium | reverse complement strand
GCTCAGGCTGGGGGCCGAGACGTCCAGCATTGTCTACCGCCGCTCGCGGCAGGAGATGCCCGCCCGCGCGGCGGAGATTCACCATGCCGAGCAGGAGGGTATCCAGTTCGAGTACCTGACGAACCCGGTCCGGTACATCGCCGACGAGCGGGGTTGGGTGTCCGCGCTGGAATGCCTGCGGATGGAACTGGGTGAGCCGGACGCGAGTGGACGGCGCCGGCCGGTGCCGGTCTCGGGCAGCGAGTTCCAGTTGCCGGTTGACGTAGTGGTCGTGGCGATCGGCAACAGCCCCAACCCGCTGATACCACAGACCACTCCCGGCCTGGATGTCAGCAAGCGCGGGACGATCGTGGCTGACCCGGCTACAGGTCGGACGAGCCGCAAGGGCGTTTTCGCGGGCGGAGATATCGTCACCGGCGCGGCAACAGTCATCCTAGCGATGGGTGCGGGCCGGGTCGCGGCCAATTCAATGAACGAGTACCTGAAAGACAGGAAATGGTGACAGCGGGCAAGAAGGCCGGGAAGCCGGGAAGTCGGCCCGGAGACTGCCGGGTCGGGGTACTGATGGGTGGTTGGTCGAGCGAGCGCGAGGTGTCGCTGCGCTCCGGCCGCAAGGTGCTCGATTCGCTGAAGCGGCAGGGTTACGACGCGGTCGGGATTGATGTTGCCCGCGATTTCGCGCCGAGCATCACCAGGGCGAAGCTGGACGTCGCGTTCGTGATACTCCACGGGCGGCCGGGAGAGGATGGGACCATCCAGGGGTTTCTGGAACTGCAGGGGATACCCTACACCGGGTCAGGTGTGACCGCGTCGGCGGTCGGGATGGACAAGCTGCTGAGTAAGCTGCTGTTCCAGCAGGCCGGGATACCGACCCCCGGGTTTCTGGCGGTGGACCGGCGGGAGGATGCCGGCGCGGCGCTCGATCGGGCCGAGAAGACGCTGGGCTACCCGTTGATGCTCAAGCCTCGGTGCGAGGGATCGAGCGTCGGTATCGAGCTGTTCTCCAGCTGGCGCGGCGCGGCGAAGCGTTGCCGTGAGGCGCAGCGCCGGTTTGGTGACTTCTTGCTGGAGCAGTTCGTACCCGGGATGATTGCGACCGTCGGCATCCTGGGCAACGAGGCACTGCCGATACTCGAGCTGGTGCCGAAGCGACGGCAGTTCTACGACTTCGACGCGAAGTACACCAGCGGGGAAACCGAGTTCGTCATCCCGGCCCGGCTCAGCCAGCGCGTGGCGAGCCGCACCGCGGAAATCGCTCTGCGCGTCCACAACTTGCTGGGTTGTCGCGGTTTTTCCCGCGTGGATTTCGTAATCAGGGAAGGCCGGCAGCCGATGGTGCTGGAGGTCAATACCCTGCCGGGATTGACCGATATCTCCGACCTGCCGGCCGAAGCGGCCGCGGCGGGCATCGGCTACGACGAGCTGGTGTGCCGAATTCTGGCCGAGGCGCTCAGCCGGGTAGATGAGACCGCCGGCAGCGCCGGGTAGTCACACCACACCGTCATCGGGACGCAGGTCTGGGCGCCGGTCAGCTCAGGCAAATGTGCTCGCCCGACTTGCACTGTCCGCATTCGAGCTCGAGCGTGATGTGGTCAATCCGGAATCGCTGCCCGAGCTCACATTCCAGTCGGGCGAGCATCGGGTAGAAGTCCGAGAGCGGCCGGTCGGGCACGACCAGGTGGGCCATCAACGCCCGCTCGCCCTCGCCCAGGGTCCAGATATGCAGGTCGTGGATGCCGGTGATGTCGGGGTCGAACTCGAGAATGCTGTTTCGGACCTCGGCGAAAACAACGTCCCGGGGGGTCGAGTCAATCAGAATGCTCGTCGCTTCCCGGAATACGCTCCAGGCTCCCGATAGTACGAACGCGCTGACCACGAGCGACAGTATCGGGTCAATGACGTACCAGCCGGTGAGCCGGATGACGATGCCGCCGATAAGTACCGCGACCCAGCCGAGAAAGTCCTCAAGCATATGCCAGAGCGCGGCCCGGATATTGAGGCTGTGCCGGTCGCGGCGGAGCAGCAGAACCGCGGCGCCGTTGACCACCAGCCCGACCACGGCTATGATAATCAGGATTGAGCTCTGCACCGGTTCCGGGTTCAGTATCCGGCCGATGGCGGCCTGGACGATGAACGCGGTCACACCGAAGAGGAACAGCGCGTTGATGAACGCGGTCAGAATCCGGACTTTGCGATAACCGAAAGTGCGGCGGGCGTTTGGCTTCCGCCGCGATATGCGCAGCCCGAACCAGGACAACCCGAGCGCGATTGCGTCCCCGGTGTCGTGGACCGCATCGGCAACCAGTACCAGCGAGTTCGCCAGCAGGCCGAAGACAAGCTCGGCAACCGCGAACCCGAGATTCAGGACAATGGAGATGACCAGGCTACGGCCCTGGCGGTCATGGTGGTGGTCGTGGCTCAACTGCGGACCCGCCGGGTTTGTCGCCCGTTCACGCCCCGGGCCTACTCGTCGCGGTCGTCAGGCGTGCCGTCGGGCTTGTAGCCCAGCTTGTGGTACGGGTTGACCAGCGAGGAGGCGACGTTCTTCAGGTGCGCGGAGGTGCGCTTGAGGAAGCGCAGCAGCAGCGCCCGGATGACCGCCTTTCGGCCGGTCATCTCGATCTCGGCCAGCAGCCGGTCGGTGATTCCGTCGCAGGTCCGGGCGATTTCGGCATGGCGCACCATCACCGTGCGCGCGAGCTCGGCGTCGCCGCTCGCGAACGCCGTGGTGGTATCCTGGAACAGCTCGGAAACGCGCTGGCGGATTTCCCGGATGCGCTCGATGTAGGGGCCCTCAAGCTTCTCCGGGTAGTGGTGAGCCAGTTCGAGCAGGTTCTTGCAGTAGTCACCCGTGCGCTCGATATCCCCGACAATCGAGGCCAGAAACAGCGCCGCGACCGGGTCTTCCTGCGGGTTGACCGCCAGGTGCTCGACGATCATCCGGCGGACCTTGATTTCGCCGTGGTTGAGCGACCGGTCCATCGCGTAGATGTCTTCGGTTTCGCAACCGTTCTCGAGCAGGACGTCAAGCGAGTAATCGAACATCCGGTGCCCGGTGCGCAACATCTCGCAGCACAGTTCGTTGGCCTCGCCCACCAAGCTGGGCGTCTTCTTCCACAGCTTCAGGATATCGGTCAGCAGCATTTCATCATCTCCTCAACAGTATAACGACCAGCAGTGGGACCGCAAAGAATACCACCAGCAGGAAGAGCACCGCGAATACCCGGTACCGGGCGCAGAACCCGCCCAGCACCCGGGTGATGGCAAGCGGGATGGCCCGGAGCGGGAACCAGACCGCCACCCCGAAACAGTTGAACAGCAGGTGCACGAAGGCGACCTGCACCGCGGCGACGTTGCCGGTAACGAGCGCGGCGAGGTTGGCGGTGATGGTAGTGCCGACATTGGTGCCGAGCGCGTAAGGGAAGAGCTGGCGGAGCGTCAGGATGCCGGCGCCGGCCATCGGCACCGCGATGGCCATCGTGGCCGAACTGGACTGGATGAGCATCGTGAACACCAGCCCGACCGCAAACGCCCGAGCGGCGTTGCCGAAGAGGTAGCGGTCGATGACCAGCTCGGCTCGGCCGCTGATGAGTGAGCGCATCACCTCCACCATCAGCTTCAGCGCGGCGAAAAGCAGGACCAGCGCGACTACCAGCGCCACCCAGGGCACCCTCCCGGTCAGGCCGGTGATGAACTCAATGACCGGTCGGGTGGCGAGCTTGAGCGGGCTGGCGAAAGACAGGCCGCCGATCCCCGCGAATCTGACCGCGAGCCATCCCGAGGAGCGCTCGAGGAGCGAGAAAGCCATTTCCAACGGGAGCAGCAGCGCTACCGAGAGGATGTTGAAGGTGTCGTGCATGATCGAGGTCGAGAAGGCGCGCTCGAACTCCTGGCGCCGGGCGATGAGGCCGAATGAGACAAGGAAATTGGTGACGGTGGTGCCGATGTTCGCGCCCATCACGACCGGGATGGCGAACTTGATGTCCAGCTGACCGGCGGCGACCAGCCCGACCACGACCGAGGTCGTCGAGGACGAACTCTGGCAGACCGCGGTGGCCAGGATGCCGACGAACAGCCCGGCAATCGGGGCTGCGGTCAGGCTGAAGAGCGTCTGGGTGAAACCGCCGCCCAGGCCTTTGAACCCGGCTCCGAGCAGTTCGATGGACAGGAGAAAGACGTAGAGCGAGGCCAGGAATACCAGAACGCGCACTGCCGGAGGCAACTTCCGGAGGGCAGGCAGCTTCATCGGCAAGGCAGTTTAGTGGGCGGCGGCGCAAGGTCAAGCCGAGTGAGTGCGTGCGAGACGAACCCACCAGGGCGCGAGGTGGTGGACATCGTTCTCACCCGGCACAAGCTCCATCACCTTCCGGTCGGTGGGGTCGAGCAGGAACGGCGCAGGCCCTGGGACACGATCCGCTTCATCCCGGCCGAAATCGGTCATGTCCCGCAGTGGGAACAGGCGCCGCGGATATCAGCCGAGGTCCACCCTCACCCGCAGTTCCTGCGTGACCGGGGCGTTAACCGGGAGATTGACCGGGCCTGTTACCGGGCGGGTGAGTGGGAGGATAGCCGGACCGGTGACCGGGCCGGTGAGGGGCTCGATTACCGGCCGGGTGATGCGCCGG
>JAWOIB010000194.1:0-5025 GCA_046484845.1 bacterium | reverse complement strand
ATTGCTGGGAAGCGGTTCAGCCACCGGCCAGGGCGGCGACGAGAGCGCCGCGGACTTCGGCAGCGATGGCGAACCTCGCCCACATCACCGACCCGGTCACCGCCCGGGTTACCGGCAGGCCCCGGGAGCCTGCGCGACCGGGTCCAAGCTGACCGGGAGAGGGGGATTATTATCGGTAACTTACGCCGTTTTGCCCGTCCCCACCCGCATTCCCGGGTGGAAGGCGGGTTCCGGTTCTAGCCCGGGCCGCAGGGGTTCAGCGCTTCGACAATCGCCCGGATGTGACGGCCGTCGGTGCCGCAGCAGCCGCCCAGCACCTTACTCCCGAACTCGCGGTGCAGGTCGGCCATCTGCCGGCCGAACTCGTCCGGGTCGCCCGCGTCGGTCGCGGCCGAGCCGTCCAGCACCTCCGCCGCCTTGCGCGAGGCGTTGGCCTGCAGACCGAGCAGCCGGTGGCGGGCCTCCGGCACGCCCTGCAACTGCCCGGCCGCCAGACGGAAGGTGTCGGGATGCACGCAGTTGACCAGGTAGCCGGCCGGCCGGTGCCGGACCTCCCAATCTATCTTCCGGATTGCCGCCGCCAGCAGGGTGGCGTCGAGCACCGCCCCGTCCGGCCGCAGCATGAAGCTGAGGATGTACGGCACCCCGAACTCCGCCACCGCCTGCGCGATGCCCAGCGCCTCGGGCACCGCCGGCAGGGTCGCGGCCATGATGAAATCGACCCCCGCGAACGCCAGCGCCTCGACCTGCGGCCGGTGATACTCCCGGGCGGCGTCCGGGGGCAGCGCGGTCGCCGGCCGATAGGCATCCGCTTTCGGCCCGACCAGCCCGCCGATCGCCACGCCCGCGCCGTACTCGCCGTACTCCTCCCGGATGTCCCGGAGCATCTCGTACGCCGCCCGGTTGACGCCCAGCGCGACCCCGGCCCGCTCGACCCGCTCCGCGCTCGCGCGCCAGGTCGGGGTGAACAGCAGCATCGGCCGCCCCGCCGCCCGACCGATGTCAAGGTACTCGCGGTAGATTGCGGCCATCACCGACTGTCCCCGGCTGTCCCCGACCAGCGCCGCGTTGGCAACGTACGCGTCCAGCCGGACCGCGCTCATCCGCTTCAGCCGCTCGATGACCGCGCCCTCGGTCAGCACCAGCTCGCTCCCGTCCAGCAGTCGGCGCAGGTCCGGCATCTCCGCTACTCCCCGGGCCTCACGCCCAGGAACGATTCCGCCCCACCCTGGGCCGGGTCCGCGACCGGGAACCGGACCACGGACGCCTCGAATCCCTGCTGTTCCAGCAGTTCCAGCCAGGTCGAACGCGGGAACAACCCCATCCTGAAACGGTCCTGGGCGACGCGGTACTCGTCGCCCTCGCGCATCAGGTAGGCAACCTCGACCTGGCATTCGGTATCGGCCGGGTCCGGGTCATGCGCCCATTCGAGGTAGCGCATCCCGCGCAGCCGCCGGTCATTACCGCCGTGAGCGGTGTAGGGCTGGAACGTCTCCCGGGTGAAATCCGGGCAGAACAGCGCAACCCCACCCGGCTTGAGATGGTGCCAGGCGGTCGCGAAGAGCCGGCCGAGGTCGTCCTCGGAAAGCATGTGGCTCACCGCGTCGTGGACGAACACCGCGTCGAACCGCCGCGGCAGCCGCGCCTCGCGCATGTCGCCGTGGACGTGCTCGCATTCCGGGTTGAGCAACCGGCTCTGCTTCAGCATCGCCGGCGACAGGTCCACCAGCACCAGCTCGAAATGCGCCTTCAGGTGCGAGGCGGTATGCCCGCCGCCGGAGCCGAGTTCGAGCATCTCGCGCACCGGTATCCGCGCCGCCTCGACGATTGCCTGCCGGAAGCGCTCCGCCTCTTCGGCGTAGTCATCCGGGCTCGACATCAACGGCCACCACGACGCCAGGTCGTCGTAGAGCCGGGGCGTTGGTTCCGCCACCGCTATCCCAGCCGCCCGAGCAGGCGCTCGACCATCTCCACCGCAGTCGCTTCCAGCTCCTTCGCCTCGGCGACCAGCGGCAGCTTCTCCCCGGACGCGAGCTGCTTGTCCGCGGCCCGGGCCAGCACCCCGGCGAGCCGGCGGTAGGTCCGGGCCAGCTCCTGCGCCGGCCCGGACAGCCCGGGCAGCGTTCCGGCCAGCTCCTCGAACCAGGCCCCGGCCATCTCCCGGCATTCAGCCCAGACCGTCGCGTTCCACCAGTTGCCGTGCGACCCGCCGTGCTCCGCGACCGCGACCAGCCAGTTGTCGTAGGCCCCGGCCCCGTGCCGGTAGCCCTCGATGCTGTGCTTCTCCGGCTCCCGGAACAGCTCGACCGCGGCGCGCAGGGCCGCGCGGACCAGCGCCCCTTCCGCCGCGCGCTCGCGCTTCTCGAACGCGTAGAAGTTGACGTGGCACTCGGACCCGAACTCCGCCCAGGTACCGAAGGTCAGCGTCTCCGGCGTGATGTCCGGCGCGCAGTCCCACGGCCGGGCAACGAGAAACTTCTCATGGTCGTATCCACGGATGAGCTGGTTCTCCATGTTCGCGAGCGCGCAGGGCCGCCCGGCGTCGAGTGCCCCGCGCAGTACCGCCTCGACCTTCTCCCGCTCGCCTTCGGCCGGGTTCGGGCCGTAGAACCCGAGGTCGGTCATCTCGAGGCCGAGGTTGCGGACCAGCGGCAGGAACCAGTCGTGCTTCCAGACGTACGGCCCGGACGGACAGAGCTGTTCGTGAATGTTAATCAGGAACGCGTGCCCGCTGCCGCCGTACGCGGCCGCGTCGCTGACCCCGGCGCGGTAGTGCCGCAGGACGCCGATGAGCACGCCCATCAGGCTGGTCGAGTTCGCCGGCTGTCTCAGTCCTTCAAGCTGCATTTCGATATCCTCCCGGCTCCGGCCATCTGCTGCCGGACAGCATCGGTCAATTCCGGCCGCTTGTCAACCGCGGCCGGGAAAGCCGCCGGGGGCCGCGCTGGCCCCCGGCAACAAACACTGCGCCGTCGGCTAATCCAGCACCGACAGCTTCGTCCGGCTCGACTGCCCGGCGGCGTTGAGCTCGACGAAGTAGGTCCCGGCCGGGACCCGGGCGCCATCGCGGCCGGTGAGATTCCAGCTGAAATCCCGCTGGCCCGCGGCGACCTCGCCCGAGTGGAGCTCCCGAACCAGCCGGCCCGCGCTCGAGAACACCCGGACCGACACCCGGCCCGCCTGCGGCAGCGCCAGCCGGACGGTCACCGGCCCGCGCGCCGGGCTGGGCCGCACGCTCTCGATGCGGGCGACCGGCAACTGCCCTTCCTCGACCCCGACCTGGGGCAGTGCGTTCTCGATGTAATAACGGAGCGTCGTCTCGCTGAACCCGGTGGACCCGTAGAGCACCGTCATCGTCGTATCGAGGACATAGTTCACCGGGATCGAGTTATTGATGTTGTACAGGTTCCAGACCGAACCGTTGCCGTCACGCCAGTAGGGGTAGGTGTACTGGCTGGCATAGGCCTTGACGATCGACATGTCCTGCCAGAGATTGATGGTGACGGGCACAAACCCGCGGTCACCGTAATCGTCGTACATCGCCTGTAAGCGCGGCAACTCCGCGCGACAGGCCGGTCAGCCGGACTGCCAGAAATTGAGCAGTACGACCTTGCCGTACAGCTCGTACAGCGAATGCGTCTGCCAGGCCGTGTCCTGGGCATAGAAATCAGGAGCGGGCGTGCCCGGGCCCGGCCAGGCGATCGCACCGCCGGCGAGCACGGCAATTGCGACTGCCAGTAACAGCTTCTTCATCTAACGGACCTCCTGTTTAGTTCGCGGACTGCGCTTGATTAGATTCTAACCGCCGCGAGCCTCCCGTCAATGAACGGTTTGGGTCGCCGCACATCCCCGACCGCCCGGGGCGGACTCTGCCGGCGGATTGCCCGCCACCTCTGGTTGTGATACAATTGACTGTCTGCCTCCGGCGACGGTCAGGACTCCTGCTGTATCGCCGGCCGGGAGCGGAACCGGACTTAAGGAGACACAATGAAGACAACCTTCCTGGCCCTGGCCGTCGGCCTCGCCGTTGCCGCCGCGCCGGGCCGGGATTCCCTGAACTGCCGGGAACTGGGCGGCTGGCCTTTCGGGTCGTCCGAAGCGGTCGCACTCGACCCGGCGCGTAGTCTCTCGTTTATCGGCTCCGGGGGCGGAGTGTACCTGCTCGACGTATCGGACCCGACTCAACCCCGGAAACTCTCTGAGACAATCCGCACGCAGGGTATCGTCCAGGGCGTTTCTCTGCGAGCGGACCGGCTCTACATCGCGGCCGGTCAGGCCGGTCTGGAAATCCGGGATGTTGCTGACCCGACCGACCCGGCCCTGCTCAGCCGGCTTGCGACCCCGGGCGCAGCTCGCGGGGTGGCGGTCAGCAACAACCATGCCCTCGTGGCGGCCTGGGTTGCCGGCCTGCGCGTCATCGACGTCAGCGACCCCCGGAACCCGTTCGAAACCGGGTCCTGCACCATCCCGGGCTGGGCATACGGTGTTGCGGTCAGCGGCGGTCACGCCTTTGTCGCGGCCGGCGGCGGCGGCCTGCGCGTCATCAACATCAGCGACCCGCAGCATCCCTATGAAGCCAGTTACCTTCAGACGCCGGGCTGGGCCTATGGCGTGGTGGTCTCCGGCAGTAGCGCCTTTGTCGCGGCCGGCAGTAATGGACTGCGTGTCATTGACATCAGCGACCCGCAGTTCCCCCATGAAACCGGGTACGTCGCTACACCGGGTATGGCGTACGGCGTTGCGGTCAGCGGCGGTCACGCCTTTGTCGCGGCCGGCTACTCCGGCCTGCGCGTCATCAACATCAGCGACCCACAGCACCCCTTCGAGACCGGGTACTGCGCCACACCGGGTGAGGCCCGCGGCGTTGCGGCCGGCAACGGCCAGGCCCACGTCGCGGACAGCGAAACGGGCCTGAGGGTCGTCGATGTCAGCGACCCGCAGACGCCGTTCGAGACCGGGCAATACGACACCCGGGCCGCGGCGCGCTGCGGGTGGCGTGGAGCCTTCTTCCACGCCCGCCCCGTA
>JAWOIB010000172.1:0-6056 GCA_046484845.1 bacterium | reverse complement strand
CCGACGGCCCGAGCGGCACGTCCGCCAGCCCGGTCCATTCGTTCGCCGCGATGTCGTACTTCCAGAACGCCACCGTGTTGTTGCCGTGCACCATGTAGATGGTGTTGTCGCCGTCCGTGGCGCCCCGGGCGCCCTTCTCCAGCGGCCGGCCCTTCACCGGGTCCGCCGGCGCCGAGGCCAGCTCGGACCAGCTGTCGCCCAGCGGGTCGTACCGGAAGAAGTCCTGGGTCTTGTAGCCCTTGGCGGCGTAAATCAGCCCGTCGCCCTCGTTGAGCGCCAGCCAGGCGCCGCGGCGGGCAGGCTTGCCCGAAGGCGCCAGCGGCATCGGGGCCACTTCGATCCAGCCCGGGTCCCAGATCTGCTCGGACACCGAGAACGCCACCGGCCCGAACGCGTCGTTCCCCGGCTCCTGGTCCCCGACCAGCTTGGTCACTGCGGTCACGGTGTATTCGCCGACCGGGTCCGCGGTCCAGGAGAAGGCCTGGAAGTCGAAGGTGCGGCTCTCGCCGACACCCAGACCGACAACCTCTTCCTCTTCCTGGAACACGACACCCTCGATGCCGTCGTCAATCGTGACTTCGACCATGAAGGTCTCGACCGTCTCGCCGTAGTTGCGGACCGTCACCCGCGGGAACACCTCGGTGCCGAGGCGAACCCGGCTCGCCGGCCGCGCAATTGCGGTCGCGCCGACGTCGCGGTACTCGAGCGCTGAGGTCAACACCAGCCGCTGGTAACTCGCCGGCACCCGCCACTGGTCGTCGGGCATCTCGGTGTGCCACCAGCCCAGCCACTCGCCGTAATCCTCGAGCAGGCCGTAGAGGTAGAAGCCGAGGGTATCTTCAAGGCCGACATTCAGCTGATAGCCTTCGGTGCCGATCGGCAGCGCCAGCTCTGCCTGCATCCGGCCCGACCCGATGCCGGCGGCGCGAGGCCCGGTCACGTTGACCGGTTCGGCGGCCGCTCCCGCGGTCAGCCCGCGGAACTGCAGCGAGTTGTCGGCGCTCCGGTACCAGTAGTTGCCCTCGCTGAAATCCGGCTCCCAGGCACCGTCGTGGTTCTCGTCGAAGTACAGCCCGAGTTGCAGGTCCTCATTGGTGCTGACGTAACCAAGGTCCACGCCGACGTAGACGTAGTTCTCGTCATGCTTGAGATGGAGGAAGATGTTGCCCGGGAAGTACCGGTAGACATCGCTCCAGCCGTAGATGTTGGTAACATCGTACCGCTGGGCGTCCGCCCACTCGGCCGGGTTGATGACGCCGTCGAAGGTCACCGTCTCGGTCGCCAGCGTCGAGTAGAGCGGTTCGTTCAACCCGAACCCGAAGAACAGGTGGGTGATGCCGTCGTTGGAGGGGTTCTCGTCCTCCGCCAGGTAAGTAAACATGTACACCTGGTACAGATTGTTGCCGGCGGGCACGTTCCAGGCCGGGAAGTTGACGACCGCGGTATCGCCCGCCGCGACGGTCACGGTCGCGCCCTGCCGGTAGATGATGGCGTCGGTAACCGTGTCCACCACGAACGCGGTACAGGCGACCGCGAACTGGTCGATGATACCGTAGTTGCGCACATAGCCGACCGGGGTCACGCTCGTGCCCGGTTCCACCTGCATGTACGGCGCGGTCAGGTTGTAGAACCCGAGGTCGTTGCTGACCCCGGCGAAGCTGACGTACGCCGCGTTGTGCAGCTCGCCCGAGCTCCAGTAGTACCAGGCGGTATCCGGGTGGCCGTAGATACTCCGGGACTGGTGCAGGCCATCGCCCCAGCTCGTCGGGCGCCGGGAGTTGGAGACGGTCCGGATCGCGACCAGGAACGCCCCTGAATCCAGTTCGATCGCGGTGGTACAGCCGTGGACGTTGACGCCCGGGGTCGCCTCGAGCATCGGCGAGACGTAGAGCGGCGTCGCGAGGTCGTTGCCGTACACGATGAACTGGTAGCTCGAGTCATCCCAGGGGTAACTGGCATGCCAGTTGAAAACGGTCTTCAGCGACTCGACCGTGGCCGGGTAAGGCAGGTTGAAATCCGAGGGGAAGAACATCGTGCCCCGCTCCCGGCCCGCCCAGGTCGTGTACTGCTGGGCGTTGAAGGTCGCGTACTTCACCCAGAGCGTCACGTCAATGTCGAGCCGGGTGGTGTCGTTGCCCGGGTTCTGGTCCCCGGTCAGCTCGCACCATGCCGCCGCGGTGTACATCCCCGGGTTCTCGGTGGTGTACCAGTTCGGGTTGAAGGTGATGGTGTCCACCTGCCCGAAGGCCAGCGGCTTGGTCGTGACCTGGTCGGTGTCGTAGTAGTTGTACCCGCCCGGGCCGGTGATGTGCAGTTTCACCGGCACCCCGGTCGCGGCGGTGTCACTGCCGAGGTTCTGGACATAGGCCTTGACCGGTATCCAGTGGTAAGGCTGGATCGGGCTCTGGGCGGAGATGCCGACCACCGCCAGGTCCTTGGCAGGCAGGAACTCGGTCTGGACCACCGCCCGGATGTTCCAGTTGAAGTTCAGGCCGTACTGGTACAGCTCGGCCCAGCTAGTGCCGTTCGTACTGATGTACCCGCCGCGATGTTGTACTTGCGGCCCGGCGTCAACACCGAGCGGGTGGGTGGCGGCGGCGTGGGTGACCCGCACCCCGACCCAGAAGTCCTGACCGGCGGGCAGCCGCCGGGTCGGAACCGCAACGCTGCGCCAGGTATTACTGCCCATTGTGCTGACGACGGTGTCGAGCAGGGCACCCGGGGTGGTGTTGTTGCCGGACGGACCCCAGATGTACACCACCGCATAGGTGGCGGCGGTGTAGTTATACCACAGCACGTGGGTCAGGGTACAGCCGGTGCTCGGGGTGAACCGGACCGCGCCCCAGAACGTCCCGCCGTTGGTCAGCCCGACGCCGTTGCTGTTGTTCGGGCCGTCCCAGTGCAGGGTGTCGGTCGGCATCAGCGGCGGCTCCGGAACCGGGTCCCCGCCGCGGCGCGAGCCGTTCGCGGTCGAGAGCAGGGCCTCGGTCGCCGGCACGCTAGCCGGGGTCTTGATCTCGGGAAGCGCCTCCCGGGTCTCCTGCGGACGGAGCACCCGGGGGGTATTCGAGGAACCCGCCGCTTCGGGCAGGCTGCCTATCCAGGCGCCCTGAGCCGTCACCAACCCGAGGGCGCACACGAGCACTGCCAGCACTCGTAACATCTTACCTCCTTATTTTTGCCTGCCCGCTTCGGGACAGGCGTCCTGCGAAACTGACGGCCGCTCCCGCCAACCGCGCTGCGCGGCGGGTGGTACGGTCGATGTAACCTGCTGTCGCCGGTGAGCACCGGTGACAAATCGTAACCCGCGCTCCCGGGTTGTCAATGCATACTGCCATGCTGGTCGCGCACCACCAGCTTCAGGCTTCCGCCGCCGGCCTCGGTCTCGAACCGGAGCAGGTACACCCCGGCCGCGACCACCGCCCCGGCATCGTCCCGCCGGTCCCAGGCCAGCGCGTGCTCGCCGGCCGGGAACCGGCCGTCTGCCAGCGTGCGGACCGCTCGACCGTCCCGGTCGAACAGCCGGGCCCGCACCGGTCCTTCGGCCGCAAGGCCGAAACGGACCGTCGCGCGCACCGTCAACGGGTTGGGCGACGCGCTCACCGGCAGTGCGCCGAACGGTTCCCTCGGTCCTTCCTCGATGCCGGCCGCGAGGTAGAACTTGATACGCGAAGCGGCCAGCGCCGCCTCGGGGAGCTCGTACCATTCGTGCTGCACCGGCGCCTGGAAGGTCACCGACGGCATCCGGGTCAGGCCATAGAGGTAACTCACCCGGATGTACTCGTCCGGCCAGCGCCGGCCGCCGAAATCGAAAGTGTCCATCTCGCCCGGGTCACCCCGGAATGCCGGGGTGTACACCGGGATTTCCTGCCGGCCGAGTTGCTTCAGGAACACCGAGTCCACTATCGTCACCCGGTCGGCGCAGTCCAGCACCCCGTAGAGGTCGTCCGCCCGCGCCGCCGGCAGCAGCAGCGCGGCCGCGACCAGCAGCAACAGGACATCTCGCTTCTTCATCAACACGCTCCTTTCCGCATTGGCAACCGGCCCTGCCGTCCGGTCAGTTGCACTTCACGAACCGCAGCCATTCCTGTCGTCCCGCGCCGGAGATGCCGAGCAGGTAGGTCCCGGCCGGTATCCCGGCCAGCGACAGTGTCGGGCCCGGCCTCAACGACCGCACCAGCCTGCCGGACGCGTCGTAAAGCCGGAACTCGACCCGTTCCCCGGCCGGCAGTCCCAGCCGCAACTCGCTGCCGACCAGCGTCGCGCCGCGGCCGGCCGGAACCGCGCCCGCCCGCTCTTCAACCGCCACCCCGCCGGTCCGGTACAGAATCCTCCCGTCCGTCCCGGCCGCGCGGCCGTTCACGCTGTCGAGCATGCACAGCCCGTACAGGTCGCTCACGCTCTCGGACACATCCGCCTGCCAGCTCGCCCCGCCGTCCCCGGTGCGGCGGATTACGCCGCCCGCGCCCGCGACCCAGCAGTGACCGGCCGAGACCGCGCTGACCCCGCCCAGGTCTGCCTCGGTGCCGCTGTTCTGCTCGACCCAGTTCTCGCCGCGGTCGGTCGAGTGGGACACTGTCCCGGAATCGGCAATCGCCCAGAGGAACGCCCCGCCGGTCACCGCGACGCCCCGGCCGTCCCGGTTCCGGGTGATGTCGTGCTGGCGGGTCCAGCCCGTGCCGTCGTAATGATAGACCGGGGCCACCCCGCCGAACGGGTCGGACCCGATTGCCCAGGCCGAACTCGGCGCTGCCGCCGCCACCCCGGCGAACAGCCCGAACACCCCGCTGATTTCGCTCGCCCAGGTACTGCCGCCGTCGGTCGTGCCGATAATCGTGCCCGCGTCACCGACCGCCCAGCCCCGGTTCGGGTCGGCGAAGACGATGCCACGGAGCCCGTTCGCGGTACCGGGCACCTGCGACTCCCAGCTGCTGCCGCCGTCGGTCGTGCGCAGGATCACCGGTCCGGCGCCCGCGGCCCAGCCGTTCCGGCTGTCCACGAAACTGACACCGCGCAGGTCCGCGGTCGTGCCGCTCGCCTGCGGCGTCCAATCCTGGCCGTTGTTGGTGGTGCGCAGAATCGTGCCGCTGTCCCCGACCACCCAGGCCGAGTCCGGCCCGGCGCACGCGACACCCCGGAGCGTGACCGTCACGCCGCTTGCCTGCGGCGTCCAATCCGTCTGGCCCGACCCTGCGCGGACCAGCAACACGACCAGAACCAGTAACGTCCTACTGACAGTCGTCATAAATTCCTCCCTGCGCGATTACCGCCAAACAACAAGAGGCCGGCCTCGCCGGTTCGAAACATCCGTGGCACTGCTACGGACCTCACCGCCGCGCTCCATTTCACTGCCTGAAAGGCACACACACTTTAGTCCATCCTGGTCGATGGTCAAGCGGCCCGCAATCGCGACCTGCCCGCGCCACAGCAGGCGGGTCAGGAGACCGCAGCCACACAAGAACAGACCTCCTCCCCGGTAAGAGCGTTCCTACCTGGTGGGTGCTGTTCCCACAGTGCGGGCTCTGACCCCTCGGGTCAAACCTGCGACATTCTTGTCACGATTGAAGCCTGTCCGGGTTCTTGTGGGAGTGACATTCCTGTCACGATTGGCCCTGTCCGGAAGGAAGAACAGCAATCGCGGTCTGGAGACCGCTCCCACAAGGAAGGAAGGGCGGGACAGAGGTGGCAATCGCGGTTCTGGAGACCGCAAACTTGACCCGCAGGGTCAGAGCCCGCACTGTAGAAACAGCACCCACCGAAAGCCTGCTCTTCTCTGGTGGGAGCGACATTCTTGTCGCGATTGGGCCCTGTCCGAAAGGAAGAACAGCAATCGCGGTCTGGAGACCGCTCCCACAAGGAAGGAAGGGCAGGACAGAGGAGGCAATCGCGGCCTGGAGACCGCTCCTACCGGATTGGGACAGAGGAGGCAATCGCGGTCTGGAGACCGCAGGAACTGTAGAAACAGCACCCACCGGAAGCCTGCTCTTCTCTGGTGGGTGCTGTATGCAGGAGCACAGGCTATGCCTTTCCTACAGTGCGGGCTCTGACCCTTCGGG
>JAWOIB010000110.1:0-7527 GCA_046484845.1 bacterium | reverse complement strand
CTCATTCGTTGGTAACGCTCCGCACCCGCGCAGTCTGGAACTACCCGGCCAGCGCCGGCAAGATTTCCCGATGAGCCGCAGCGGCAGAGCCCGGACTGCGAAGCGGCGCGCGGCGACGGACGACAGCACCCGACCCCCCGGTTAATGGCGGTCAACGATGTGGAGCGGCTCAGGCCGCTGGATGTCAGCGTCGTCCGGGAGTTATGGTCGAAGACCTACAATTCGGCCGGGAAGCCCGACTGGACTCATATCTACCCGTACTACCACCCGGAGGTGGTGTTCCAGGACTCAATCCAGCGGACCGAAGGGAAAGAGGAGTTTGTCGCGCTCTGCGAGCGCCTGACCCGGCGCTGCGAGAAACTGCAGATGGACATTCACACCGTCGCCGGAAGCGGCAACACGATCTTCATGGACTGGAAGATGACGATGGTCTTCAGGAGATTTCCCAGCACCCCGGTCTATGGCAGCACGAGGCTTACCCTGCACGAGGACGGTCGGATCATCGAGCAGCGCGACTACTACGACCTCTGGGGAGATATCTTCAACGGGGTTCCCTGGTTCAGGGGAATCTACCGCAGGTTCATGCGCCGGTTCTTCGGCTAGAGCGCGGCGATGGCCAAGCGCCGGGTGCCCGATGAGTTGATGTTCCTGGTAAACCGGCGCGCGGTCCAGAGGACCACCGACGCCTCGATGCAGGGGAAAGTCTGCGTCATCTCCGGGGCAACCTCGGGCGTGGGGCTGGCGGCGGCAGGCCGGCTTGCCCGCGGCCGCGCCCGCATAATCATGGTCTGCCGGAATTCCGAGAAGGCCGGGAGGGTCCGGGAAGAGCTGCGCGCACAGTACGGGGTTACGGCTGATTTCGTGGTGGCGGATTTTGCCGACCTTGAAACCGTGCGCCGGGCGGCGGAAACCCTGCTCAGGGAATATCCCCGAATTGACGTGTTGATGAACTCCGCCGGTCTCTATTCGACCGGACGGACGGTTACCCGGCAGGGGTTTGAAACGGTCTTCTGCGTCAACCATCTTGCCCCGTTCCTGCTCACCCACCTGCTGTTGGAAAGGTTGAGACAGAGCGCGCCGGCCCGTATCATCCAGGTGAACTCCGAAGGTCACCGGTTCGGCGGGCTGGACCTCGATGACCTTGACTGGAAACGCCGTCGTTACAAGGGACTGCAGGGTTACGGGGCATCGAAGATTGCCCAACTCCTGACCACCTGGGAGTTCGCCGAACACCTGAGGGGTTCCGGCGTGACCATCAACGCGATGCACCCCGGTGACGTCAGGACCAACATCGGCAACAATAATGGTCCGTTGTACCGATGGTGGCTGCACAATGTAACCTGGCATTTTCTCAAGGACCCGGCCATTTCCGGCGAGGCGCTGTACTACCTCGCCGCCGCGCCCGAACTGGCGGGGGTGAGCGGCCGGTTTTTCCACCTGACCGTTGACGAGAAGCCCGCGGCACACGCCCTGGACCGCGAACTGGGCCGCCGGGTCTGGGACCTGAGCCTGCGGCTGACCGGGTTTACCCCAGGTCCTTGAGAACCCGGTCCGCAGCGAGCTTGCCGGTCAGGATGGAAATCGGCAGTCCGGAGGGGCTGAACGTCCATTGCCCGGCCTGATAGACGTCCGGAATCGGTGTCAGCACGGACCGGGCCACCCTCGGCATCCTGCTCTCAGCCGGGATGAGGTCGTTGATGAAAGCCCAGCCGGTTATCGCGCCATCGGAGTTGCCCGACACCCGTTCGATGGTCAGCGGGGTCGAGGCGAAGCTGTCAAGTACCGCCGCCTTAAGCCCGGGGTAGATGCCGGTATCCAGCAAATCGACGATGCGCCCGGAAATCAGCTTCTTGAACTCGTCATACCAGCCCATCGCCCGGAAGTGTTTTGCCAGCGAGTAGTCGAACAGCAGGCTCACGATGAGCCCGGTTCTGCCCCCGGGCGCAAGGTCGGGGTCCCGGAGGACGGGGATGGATATCTCGTAGGTGGTGAGTCCCAGGTGGCGGTTCAGCCAGTCGGCAACGATCGTCTTGTCGCCGGTGTACCCGCCCGGAGCGCGCTTCAGCTCTTCCAGGCCGGCGTGGGAGAGCCCGGTTGCCACCGGCGTGTAGAAGAAGTGCCCGCTCGCGACGGCGGCGAAGCGCGCCGGGTCCTGGTCGACGGCGAGGTAGAGGGTGAAGACCGAGTCCCCGCCGGTTCGGCCGGACAGCAGTTCCTGTTGTGCCCGAATCTCCCGCACCGCGGTCCGGTCCGCCAGTGACCCCGGGGCGACCGCCCGGTACAAGGCTTTCATATCCGCCGCCCAGACCAGCTTCCGATAGGGGTGGACCTGCCCGGCGGCGTCGGTAACCTGCTTCAGCCCGGGGTCAACGCGCGTGATTTCGGTACGACAGATCACCTCGCCGCCGCGGTCCCGGACGAACCGCTCCATCGCCCCGGGCAGGGCGCCGGTCCCGCCCTTCGGGTACCGGTAGTCGAGGTAGATGCTGAAGTAGCTCAGAGCGAAGAACGCCGGGGTCCCCCTGAAGAAATGCTGGGCGATGATGTCGACCAGCGCCCGGTTGTCGGACAGCGCGGACAGGTGCTCGTCGACCGGCCGTTTCAGCCGGGCGATTTTCGGCATGGTCAGCAGGTACTTCGCCAGCCAGGGGAGCATCGTCCGGAACAGGTAACCCGGGTTGTTTTTCAGGTCCAGGAACAGCGGGTTGTCAATGCCATAGAGGACGTCAAGGTAACCCATGACCTGGTCGATTTCCCGGATGATGCGGGCGATGTCGTTCCCGCTGCCCGGGAATTGTCTTTCCAGCAATCCCCGGTAGTCCGCCAGGGCATTGCCCGGGGAAACGCGAATCACGTCCCGGCCGATGCCGATTGAGACCGGGCTGGGCAGGAAATCGATGCCGACGCCCAGTTGCTGGAGCATCGGCAGGAGAATCCCCGAGTTCTCGGTCGCCCTGATGCCGCCGTCGAAGACGAAGCCGTTGCGTTCAAACGAACTGACCAACCCGCCGGTCCCGGGTTCTTTCTCGCACAGCAGGACCTTGAGACCGGCCCTGGACAGGTAGGCCGCGGCCGTGAGACCGGCCATTCCCGCGCCGACGACCACGACATCGCGGCGCCCGGTGGCGTCAGCCACCGCACACTTTCCTGTGGCGGGGTGAGTGGGTCTGTGCCAAGCCGGGGTGATGATATTGGATACGGGACGGGCGTCAAGGATTGGCCCGCCGGGTTGGCCCGGCCGGCGCGCGGCGGCAGCTTCCTTCCTCAGCGGTGACCGGGTATCGCGCCGGGTGTTCGTGTGCGGGTAAACGTGCGGGCCGGGTCTTCCCGGCCCGCACGCGTTTGTTGCCTGCCGCATCAGCGCTGGATGTTGACCTTGCCTTTCGTCTCCGAGCGGCCCGGTGCCGTCACCCGGATGAAGTAGACCCCGGGCGGAAGATGCCGGATGTCGTTCTCGCCCGGCCGGAGAGCCATCAACTCCCGGCCGGCCGGGTCGAACAGCTTCGCCGGCTCGGTGCCGGACAGGCGCAGGATTGACCGGGCCGGGTTCGGCGCGACCAGCCCGGCCGGCAGGCTTCTCCCCGGCCGGTCGCCGACCCCGACGATGTCGAACGCGTAATACTCGCTGACCCGCAGGGTGTTGGTGTCGCTGGTCTGCCGGCCGCCGAAGACCCAGATGCCCGGCGCGCCGACGCCGCCCGCTTCCTGGGGCAGGAACACCCCGGCATGGTTGCGCCGGCGCTGGGCCAGGCTCGGGAAGGAGGACCAGCTGTCCGCGGCCACGTCATAGATGTAGCAGTGCGCCGACTCGCTGGGCCAGACGCCGCGGCCGGCGACGATGGCCTTGCCCGAGAACTCGTGGTCCGCGTCGGAGTCGAACCCGAACGCCCGCGCCTCGCCGTTGGCCGCGGGCAGGCCGGCGATGAGGCTCCAGCCGGCGGCGGTGTCGTTGACGTTGAACCGCTGGCATTCGGCCCGGGCCATCAGCGAGTCGGGGGAGCGCCAGCTGTCGCCGCCGAAGGCGTAGATGAAAGAGTCCACGACCGCGGCGATGGGATACGCCCGGGGCAGGACCATATCACGCAGCCGGGTCCAGCGTTCGCCGGCGTCGGCCAGCGGGTCGAACAGCCAGGTCTCGGCGGAGGTAACGTTGCCGGTCTGGCTGAACCCGCCGAAGACGTACATCAGGTTCCGGTGGACGATGGCGGAATGGGCGACGGTAATCTGCCCGCCGGCCCGGCCCGGGAAGACGTCGGTGGGAAGGATGCGGGCGGTGTTGCTGCGGGGGTAGTAGGCCTGCACCGAGTCGGTGTAATTCGGGGCCTGGTCATAGCGGCCGCCGACGAGGTAGAGCCCCCAGGTGTCGCCGCCGGCGAGGTCGTGGTCGTCGCGCAGCAGGCAGATGTCGTAGTTGGACACGACCTTGGGCATGTCAAGCCCGAGGTCGGCGTAGGTGCCGGCGGCCGGGTCGTAGCTCCAGATGCGACCGAGGGTGGTGGCGTTGCCGATGCGGCCGCCGAGGAAGTAGACCCTGCCGGTCCCGGGGAAATATTCCCCGTCGAACCGCGTGTACCCGAAAGGTGATTGCGGGCCGTTCTGCCAGGACTGGCCGGCGGCGATGCCGGCCAGCACCGCGATGCCCGCGAGCACGGACAGCAAGCGTTTCATACGAGCCTCCTCTGTTTATCGCCCCGGTGCCGCCTGCCCCGCCGGCCAGGGCCGGGACGGCAGCCCGGCGCGCTACGCAGAGGTTTTAGCGCGGCCGGGCGGGTTTGTCAAGTCCGAAAACCGGGCGGGTCAGCGGAAGACGACGAGCTTGTCCCGGAAGCCGGCGGTGGAACTGCCCGCGCCGGCGTCCGCGGCCCGGGCGTCGAGCTTGTACAGGTAGATGCCGTTGGCGAGCAGGTTGCCGTGCGCATCGCGGCCGTCCCAGGCGAGCTGGTTGTACCCGAACCCGCACAGCGCGGGCGGGAGCTGGCGGACGAGCCGGCCGCTGATGGTGAAAACCTTGACCCCGATGAACGCCGCCCGGGTGAGCCGGAAGGTGAACAGCGCCTCGCCCGCGGCGGGGTTCGGCCAGACCAGCGCGGAGTCGATGCGGAGCGGCTCGTTGAGCCCGGTGCGGATGTGCCAGGTGGCGACGAGCCGGTTGAGGAAGTTGTCGGCGGCGAAGACGGTCAGCGAGTCGCGGGTCTGGGCGGACTTGTACGGGTAGCTGAAAGCGCCGCGGGTGACCGAGTTGAGGTGGTAGCGGAAGAGGTTGCTCAGGCCGACCCGGTCCTGGGTCCGGCCGCCGACGACCAGCGCCAGCCCGTAATGCGGCACCGGGGCGAGCAGGATGCCGGATTCATCCTCGAGCTCGCCGCGCAGGGTGAACTCGGCCGGGACCGAGGTGGTGTCGCCCGGCCGGAGTTCGATGTCGTCCGCGAACAGCCGCACGGCCGGCGGCTCGCGGTCGGAGCCCGGCCGGGCCGGGCCGAGCGGCAGGTCCGATTTCGCGGCGGCGTAGCCCTCGCGGCCGTCCCAGGCGAGGACGCTGACCGTGCCGGTCCCGGGCAGGCGGACATAACTGCCGTTGCCGACGATGGTGGTGTCCGGGTAGTCGAGCGAGCAGACCCGGAACGAGGTTTCCAGCGCGCCCCCGGTGAAGCTGCCGACCGCGGTGTGCAGTTCATAACCGGGCAGGACGTACTGGGTTGCCCCGTAGTCGGAACGGTAGTAGCGCTGCCAGTCGAGTTCCCGGACCGAGATGCCGTACATCCCTTCCGTGACCGGCACCGGGTTGGTGACCGCGAGCGTGCCGCCCGGGAAGAGCGTGTCCGGCGCGGCCGCGACCGGCCGGCCGGGTTCCGGGATCCGGGGCAGGAGCGCCGGGTCGCCGAAGAAGTTGTAAATCGTGTAAGACAGCCAGGCCCCGAAGAACGCCGGCCCGACCGGCAGGCCGGGCTGGTCGAGCATCCCGCCGAACATCTCCCGGGCGAACCGCTCGTTCGGGCCGGGCGTGGTGGCCTTGGTTGCGGCGACGGTGGCGATGCAGCCGCCCTCGGCCTTGCGCACCAGTTCCTCGGCCACCGCCTCGTACCGGGTGTCGTCGAACCGGCCCACCCCGCAGGAGCCGAAGAACGCGATGGAGTTGCGCGAGCCGCCGCCGACCGCGCCGATGCCGTCAATGTGCAGCACCCGCTCGTGGGTGAGCTGGAACCCGGCGCCGTGGCCGAAGAACGCCCAGAACAGCGCGCCCTGCTCGATGCGCTCGTTGAACTCGGCCCGCGCCCCGGCCTTGTCGTTGACCCCGGTCAGCGGGTACTCGGTCAGGTAGACCTTGACCGGGTCGAGCAGGTGGCGGGCGTAGTTGTACACCTGCTCGCAGCCGGAGATGTGCGAGAAGCCGATGGGGTCCGGCCGGTCCGGGCTGCCCTCGTACTCGTCGTCGGCGAGCAGCAGGAAGCGCTTGGCCCAGAGCCCGAGCGCCTGGGTCTCGTAGGTGCGGACCTTGTCAAGGTACTGGCGCAGTTCGACCGCGCTCCGGGCGGTGATGCGGCCGAGGACCATATCCGGGGCGCGGCCGTCGCCGTCGAAGTCGGCGTACCAGGCGTCGTAGGCCCGGGCGGTCTGGCCGTAGACCTCCGGGTCGACGTCGAACCCGACCTGGTATGCCGGGACCATCGGCGGGTATTCGCCGCCCAGACAGTTGCGGTAGTCGTAGGTCGCGTCGCCCGCGAACAGCCCGTAGGTGGGCCGGCGGGCGACGAAGAGCTGTTTGATTGCGCCCGGCTCCTCGACCCCGAAACCGTAGTCGTCGTAGATTTCGGACAGCCGGGCGGCCTCGGCCCGGGCCGCGGGCAGGCCGGCGATGTTGCCGTCGCGGTAGCGGGCGAACAGCCGGGCGGCGGGATAGAACTCGTCCGGGCTGATGATGTAATAGTCCGCCCGGTCCGCCGCGGCCAGCAGGCGGCCCGGGGCGCGCTGTTCGACCGAGACCGGCGACCGCAGGTGGGCGACGGGCGCGGCGCAGAACCGGGCCGGGCCGGCGGTGGTGACGCGGGCATCGCGCCGCCGGCCGCTGACGCTGGTGCCGGTCAGCCGCCGGGGACGGAACGGGTCGGTGACGTCGAGCAACAACAGCTCGTCGGAGCCGCCCTCGATGCCGAACTCGTGGGTACCGGCGGCCTCGAACCCGAACTCGAGGAACCGCGCGCGGTCGGTCAGTTCGAGCCTGGCCCGGTAGGTCACCTCGAGCCAGTCGAGGTAGATGGTGGTCTGCGGCTCGCCGTACAGCTCGAAAGTCAGCGTGTCGCGGCCGGCCGCGCCCGCGACCGGGAAGCTGAAATCGGCCGGCGGCGGGACGCGGTCCCGGGGCGTGACCACCACCGTGTCGAGCAGCAGCTCGCCCAGCCAGACCCGGGTGAAATAGTTCAGGGTCCGGTCGCCGGCGGACTTGACGCCGTAGAGCCGGCCGCTGACCTGCTCGATGCTGTCCAGCCCGGGCAGGTCGAGCGGTCGCCGGAACAGCGCGGTGTCCCGGCC
>JAWOIB010000173.1:0-12383 GCA_046484845.1 bacterium | reverse complement strand
GGGGAAATTCGGACAGGAGCCAAAAGTACTCCAATCAAGAGGTTATCCGGATACGCGGCGATTATGGAGATTGAGTGATTGCTCAACCTCCACATCCGAAATTCTGTGTCAGGCGGGGGTTGTGAGGCGGTCAGGCCGGCCAGGACAGCGCGCGGAAATGGTGCCGGGCCGGGCCGTCAGTATGGAGAACGGCCGATGCTGACCCGGCGGCGGGCGCGCTCGTGCTCGCGGTGGGTGCGGGAGAAGATGTGACTGCCGTCACCCCGGGCCCCGAAGAAGATGTATTCGGTAGGTTCCGGGTTGAGCGCCGCGGCCAGCGCGCGCGCGCCCGGGTTGCAGACCGGGCCGGGCGGCAGGCCTTCGTGGAGGTAGGTGTTGTAGGGCGAGGGCGTGCGGATGTCGGCGTGGGTCAGGACCTCCCGGTGGTACGGCAGGATGTACTGGACCGTGGCGCAGCTCTGGAGCGGCATCTGCCGGCGCAGGCGGTTCAGGAACACGCCGGCGATGGTCCGCGTTTCTTCGGCCCGCGCCGCTTCTTTCTCAACTATCGAGGCGAGGATGACCGTCTCGCGCTCGTCCAGCGGCGGGTCGGCGACGCGCGCAGTTTCCCGGTCCCAGACCTCTCGGAACCGGCGGGCCATGCGCCGGACGAGCGCCCGGGCCGGGGTGCCGGTTTCGAACTCCCAGGTGTCCGGGAACAGGTAGCCTTCGGCGTCCGCGCCGGGGATGCCGAGCGAGTCGAGCAGGTTCCGGTCGCGGGCCGCGGCCAGGAAGTCGGGCTCCGGGCAGATGTCGTGGTCATCGAGCAGGGCGGCAATCTGCCGGAGGGTGTAGCCTTCGGGAACGGTGACCATCATCGCGGTCCGGCCGGGCCGGGACAGGGCTTCGAGCGCGGTGAGACAACCGTCGCGTCGGCGCAGTTCGTACTTGCCGTGGCGCAGGTTCCGATCGTAGCCGAGCAGTCGGGCCGCGGCCCGGAACAGGAGCGGGCTTTCGATGACGCCGTGAGCGTGGAGGCTGTCGGCGATGGCGCCGGTCGTCGCGCCGGCCGGGATGGTCACTTCGACCGGCTCGCCGGGCGTGCAGGCGACCAGCAGGAGCAGCAGAGAAGACAGTAGCCGGCGCTTTGACATTCAACCCTCACCCTTGCCCTCAGAAACTGCCGGAGCAGGAGCAGCACCCTGTCCAGGGAGAGGGGATACTGCCGTCGCGGCGGGAGCCCGGTGCTCCGCGAGCCAGTCTTCGAGAATCAGGACCGCGGCGATGCGGTCGGCCGCGAGCTTGCGGGATTTGGAGCGTCCCTTGGCCGCAGGCCGGCCCCGGGGCAGGCTGCGGCCGCGCGTCTCGGTCATCACCTCGGCCGCGCGGTTGGAGGACCAGCGTTCGTCCTGGAACTCGACCGGCAGTTTGAACCGGTTGCGGAGCCGGTTGGCGAACCGGGTGACCGCCTCGGAGCGGGAGGTCGAGTTGCCGTCCGGGGAAAGCGGCAGGCCGACGACGATGCGCGCCACCTCCCATTCGCGGACCAGGCCTTCGACCAGCGCGACCAGCCGCTCTTCGTCCTTGTGTTCGAGGGTGGGCAGGCCCCCGGGGATGGTGCCGGTCGGGTCGGTCACCGCGACCCCGGTCCGCCGGGTGCCGACATCGAGACAGAGCACACGAGACATGCTTTTCAGTCTAGGGTTACCGGGTCGGAAGTAAAGCGAGGCCGGGAGGCCGCGGTTCCTGCCGCAGGCTTGACCTGAAGCCGGGCCGGGGATATAGTCTCGGCCGATGTCATCTGAAACTCCGCGTGAAGACGGACCGGCGGTTTCGCAGCGGGCGAAGCTGGACCGACTGGTGGAACTGGGCGTCCGGCCCTATGCCTACTGCTGGGAGCGCAGCCATACCGCGGAGGCGGTGAAGGCGGATTTCGAGAGGCTCAGCGCGGAGACGACCCTGCTCTCCCTCGCCGGCCGGCTGATGTCGCGCCGGGAGCACGGCAAGACCCAGTTCGGGCACATCCAGGACGTGACCGGGAGAATCCAGCTTTACCTGCGCCGGGACGCGCTCGGTGACGAGACGTTCGACCGGCTGGCGCTGTTGGATATCGGGGATATCGTCGGAGTCCGGGGCGAGACGTTCAAGACCCGGACCGGCGAAATCACGATCATGGTCCGGGAGATAGTCCTGCTGGCGAAGTCGCTGCGGCCGCTGCCGGAGAAGTTCCACGGGCTGAAGGACGTCGAGCTGCGCTACCGTCGGCGCCACCTGGATCTGATTGTCAACGAGGATTCGCGCAAGGTGTTTCTGGCCCGGACCCGCATTACCGGCCTGGTCCGGCGGTTCCTGGACGAGCGCGGGTTCGTCGAGGTGGAGACCCCGACGCTCCAGCCGCTGTACGGCGGGGCCGCGGCCGAGCCGTTCCGCACCCATTACAACGTGCTGGACCAGGAGATGTTCCTGCGCATCTCGGACGAGCTGTACCTGAAGCGGCTGATTGTCGGCGGGCTGGAGCGGGTGTACGAGCTCTGCAAGGATTTCCGCAACGAGGGGCTGGACCGGACCCACAACCCGGAGTTCACCCAGGTCGAGCTTTACCAGGCCTACGCCGACTACCACGAGATGATGGCGCTGGTCGAGGAGCTGTTCCGGCGGCTCTGCCTCGAACTGCACGGCACCACCCAGGTTTCGTTCCAGGGCACGGCGCTCGATTTCGGCAAGCCCTGGCACCGGCTGCGCTGGACCGAGGCGCTGGCGGACAGGCTCGACGCCGACCCGCTGAAGCTGTCGGAAGCGATGCTGCGCAAGCTCGCGGCCAGGTTTGGCATCGAGGCGGGGCCGGACACCGGCCGGGTGAAGCTGTTGGACAAGCTGTTCGAGGAGCTGGTCCAGAACCACATCACCGAGCCGACGTTCGTGATGGACCATCCGCTGATAACTTGCCCGCTGGCAAAGGCGCACCGGGACAACCCGGAGCTGGTCGAGCGGTTCGAGCCGGTCTGCTGCGGCGTCGAGCTGGGCAACTCGTTCAGCGAGCTGAACGACCCGCTCGAACAGCGACGCCGGTTCGAGGGCCAGTTGGAGCGTAACGATGATTTCGCGACGCTGGACGAGGACTACATCGCCGCGCTCGAGCACGGGATGCCGCCGACCGGCGGGCTGGGCCTGGGCGTGGACCGGATGGTGATGGTGCTGACCGACACGCCGTCCATCCGGGACGTGATCCTGTTCCCGCAGTTGCGGCCGCAGGACGAGGCCGCGAGGGAATGAGCCGACACTCCGGTCACCCGGCCCCCGGCAGAACCTTTTCCTGATGCGCTTCGAGCTCTTCGTGGCCCGGCGGTACCTGCGCGGCCGGTCGGGCCGCAGTTTCTCCGGGGTGGCGGCAATCGCGACCGGCGGGGTGTTCGTCGGGGTGGCGGCGATCATCATCGTGCTCTCGGTCATCAACGGCTTTCACGGCGAGCTGCGCGACCGGATTCTCGGCGCGACCCCGCACGTGATGGTGGTGAAGTATTCCTACGCCCCGATTGCGTACGACGGCCCGGGCGACACGCTGCTCGCCCGGCTGGAGCGGACCCCGGGCGTCACCAGCGTGGCGCCGTTCATCTACGGCAAGACCCTGGTTCGTTCCGAGAGCGGGGTCGAGGGCATCCTGATCCGCGGGGTGGACCCGGAGCGCGAGAGCGACGTGACCGACGTCGCCGGTACGGTCATCGAGGGGGAGTTCGACCTCGGCACCGACGGGGTGGTGCTGGGCGTGGACCTGGCCCGGGTGCTGGGCGTCGGGGTGGGGGACCGGGTGAACCTGGTCGCGCCGTACGGCGGCACCGCGACCCCGCTGGGGTTCGTGCCCCGGACGCGCTACTTCCGGGTCAGCGGCATCTTTGACGCCGGGATGTACGAGTACAACGCGACTTTCATCTACGCCGGAATCGGCCAGCTCCAGCAGTTCCTAGGGATGCAGGGAGCGATAACCGGCTACGAGCTGCGGGTGCAGGACATCTACGCCGCCAGCCGGATCGCCCGGAAAATCACCGAGGACCTCGGCTTCCCGTTCCGGGCCAGCGACTGGGTGGCCCAGAACCGCAACCTGTTCGCGGCGCTGCGGCTCGAGAAGGTGGTCACCTTCATCGTGCTGGTGCTGATCGTGCTGGTGGCCGCGTTCAACATCATCGGGATGCTGACGATGATCGTCCTGCGCAAGACCCGGGAAATCGGCATTCTCAAGACCATCGGCGCCCGGCCGGCCGACGTCACCCGGATCTTCATCTACGCCGGGCTGCTGATGGGCGGCATCGGCACCGCGCTCGGCGCGGTGTTCGGGGCGGTGGTTTCAATGCTGCTCAACCGCTACAACTTTGTCAACCTGCCCGGCGACGTGTACTTCATCCAGAAGCTGCCGGTGCAGATGCAGGTGATGGACTTCGTCCTCGTCTGCGCGGCGGCGCTGTTGATTACGCTGGCGGCGACGATGTACCCGGCGTTCCACGCGGCGCGGATGGACCCGGTCGAGGCGATACGGCATGAGTAGCCCGGCGGGCGACCGACCGCGGGCGCCGGTGCTCGAGGCGCGTGGCGTGCGCCGGGTGTTCCGGACCGGGCCGGAGCTGCTCGAGGTGCTGGCGGGCGTTGACCTGGCAATCAGCGCGGGCGAGTTCGTGTCCATCGTCGGGCCGTCCGGTACCGGCAAGTCGACCCTGCTCCATATCCTCGGCGGGCTCGACCGGCCGACGAGCGGGACGGTCCTGCTCGAGGACGAGGACATCTTCCGCTACCCGGATTCGCGTCTGCCGGGCGTGCGCAACAAGAAGGTCGGGTTCATATTCCAGTTCCATCACCTGATGGCGGAGTTCACGGTGCTCGAGAACGTCGCCCTGCCGCTGCTGGTGGCGCGATGGCCCGAGCGCGAGGCGTACCGGCGGGCGGAAGAGGCGCTGGACGAGGTCGAGTTCACCAACCGGCTGCAGCACCGGCCCGCCCAGCTCTCGGGCGGCGAGAAGGCGAAGGCGGCGATGGCCCGGGCGCTGGTCAACAACCCGCTGGTGATCCTGGCCGACGAGCCGACCGGCAACCTCGACACCGGCTCGGCCCTGCAGTTGATGGGGCTGTTCGAGAAGCTCAACCGTGAGAAGGGGACGACGCTGGTGGTCGTGACCCACAACCTGGAGTTCGCCCGGCGGGCGGGCCGCAGCCTGTTGATGGCCAACGGCAGGCTGGAGGCGCACGTGCTGCCTGCCGTCGGGGAGTGAGCGGGATGCCGGCCGGGAATGACGAGGCGCCCCGGGAGGAATCCCGGCGCACCGGCATGTGTGATCTGTGCGGCAAGCGCGAGGCGATCCTGCGGGTGCGGCAGGTTGAGAAAGGCGGGGCGGTGAACCTGCGGGTCTGCGCGGAATGCGCGCGCGCGCGGGGGTTCGCCGAGGCGGGCCGGATCAAGACCGCCGCCACCGAGGTGCTTGCCGAGATCAAGCTGAGCGTCGTCGAAGGCGACGAGACGCTGGTCTGCCCGGGTTGCGGGATGACCTTCGCCGAGTTCAAGCGCAAGGGCCGGCTGGGTTGCGCCCGCTGCTACCCGGCGTTCGAGGAGCAGTTGCGGCCGCTGATTCGCCGCATCCAGGGCGCGGTCCAGCACGTCGGCCGGACCGCCAGGGTCGGCCGCAAGCGGGCCCGGGAGCAGATGGCGGTCGCGCGGCTCCGGGCGGAGCTGGACTCGGCAATCGCGGCCGAGGACTACGAGCGGGCGGCCCGGGTGCGCGACGAACTGGGCAGGGCGGAGAAGAATGTCCGGCGCTGAGCGGGTCGGCCGCTGGCTGGACGGTTCCGGGCCGGAGTCCGGGGTGGCGGTATCGACCCGGGTGCGGCTGGCCCGCAACCTCGACGACGTGGCGTTCACGGGCAGGGTCGGGGTAGACGAGCAGGCCCGGGTCGTCGAGGCGGTGCGCTGGTCGCTGCAGGAGGCGGGCTACCTCGACGCGGGAACGGGCGAGGCCGGCTCTTCGCCGCAGTTCCTGGATGACGAGCAGCTCACCGAGGAGCGGGGCAGGCTGCTGTTCGAGCGGCACCTGGTCTCGGCCGACTTCATCGGGTCGCGGCTGCGGCGCGGGCTGTACGTGGCCGGCGACGAGTCGCTGAGCCTGATGGTCAATGAAGAGGACCATCTCCGGCTCCAGGCGCTGGTTTCGGGTCTGAACATGCCCGCGGCCTACGAGCTGGCGGCCCGGCTGGACGAGCGGCTGGAGAACGACCTCGGCTACGCGTTCCTGCCCGAGTACGGGTACCTCACCGCCTGCCCGACCAACCTCGGTACCGGGATGCGGGCGTCGGTGCTCGTCCACCTGCCCGGGCTGGTGCTGACGCGGGCAGTCGAGAAAATCCTGCGGGGCGCGGTGCAGGTCGGGCTGGTCGTGCGCGGGCTCCACGGCGAGGGCACGGAGACGCGGGGCAACTTCTTCCAGATTTCCAACCAGAAGACGCTGGGGGTTTCAGAGACCGAGGTGCTGGAACAGGTGACCGACATGAGCCGCCAGGTCGTCGAGCACGAGCAGAAGGCGCGCGAGTACCTGGTCGAGAATCTCCGGGTCGAGATCGAGGATAAGGTGTTCCGGTCGCTGGCGCTGCTGCGTAGCGCCCGGGTGCTGAGCTCGGACGAGGCGACGAACCTGCTGGCGAACGTCCGGTTCGGGGTGGCGCTCGGGATCATCAACGAAATCAAGCTGGAGCTGGTCAACCGGCTGCTGGTGCTGGTTCGGCCCGAGAACCTGCAGGCGGTGCTGAACGAACGGTTGAAGCCGGAGGCGCGCGACGAGCGGCGGGCGAGCTTCGTCCGCGAGACGCTGGTCCGGCCCGGGGGGGAGCGATGACTGAACTGAACGCAGGACAACAGGCCCGGCTGCGCGCCCTGCCCGCGGTCGAGAAGGCGCTGGCAGAACCCGGGCTGGCCGCGGTGCTCTGCCGGGTGCCGCCGCGGCTGGCGGTGCGGGTGGTGCGCGGGTACCTCGAGGAGGTCCGGGCCGCGCTGGTCGCGGGCCGGGAGGCCGCTTACGACCCGGCCGAGCTCGGGCGACGGCTGGAGCGGGAGGCCCGCCCGACGCTGACCCGGGTCATCAACGGGCTCGGGGTCGTGCTGCACACCGGGCTGGGCCGGGCGCCGCTCTGCGCCGCGGCGCAGGAGGCGCTGGCCGACGTGTCGGCCGGGTTCAGTTCGCTGGAAATCGACCGCGAGACCGGGCGGCGCGGTTCGCGGGGCGCGCATGTCGAGTCACTGCTGTGCGAGCTGACCGGGGCGGAGGCCGCCCACGTGGTCAACAACAACTGCGCAGCGACGATGCTGGTGCTCTCCTCGATGGCCGCGAGCCGCGAGGTGATTGTCTCGCGCGGTCAGCTCATTGAAATCGGCGGGGCGTTCCGCATCCCGGACGTGATGAAGCAGTCCGGCTGCCGAATGGTCGAGGTCGGCACCACCAACCGCACCCACCTGCGCGATTACGCCCGGGCGATCACCCCGGACACCGCCGCGCTGCTGCGGGTGCATACCTCGAACTACCGCATCCGGGGGTTCACGAAAGAGGTCGGGCTGGACGAACTGGTCGGGCTGGGTCGGGAGCACGGGATACCGGTGATCGACGACCTCGGTTCGGGTGCGCTGATCGACCTGGGCCGGTTCGGGCTACCGCGCGAGCCGCTGGTCCGCGAGTCGATGGCCACCGGGGCGGCGGTGGCCTGCTTCTCCGGGGACAAGCTCATCGGGGCCTGCCAGGCCGGGATAATCGTCGGCCGGCGGGACGTCGTCGGGCCGATGAAGAAGCACCCGCTGACCCGTGCGCTTCGGCTCGACAAGCTCAGCTTCGCGGTGCTGGAGCGGACGCTGGCGCTGTTCCTGGATGAGCCCCGGGCGCTCGAAGAGCACGTGCTCTACCGCATCCTGCTCAAGCCGGTGGGTGAGATGCAGCGCGAAGCGCAGGCGCTGGCGCGCCGGGTGCGCGTCCCGCTGGCGGAAGCGGCCGAAATCCGGGTCCGGCCCTGCCGGAGCGAGTTCGGCGGCGGCGCGCTGGCGACCGAGAGTCTCGAGTCCCGGGCGCTGGCGGTCCGGCCGAAGAGGCTGAGCCTGGAAGAACTCGCCCGCCGGATGCGGCTCGGCGACCCGCCGGTCTTCGGCCGCATCGAGGACGACGAGTACCTGCTCGACTTCCGTACGCTGTCGCGGCAGGAGATACCGGAGCTCGCCAGAGCGCTCGTCGCGGTGTTCGGCTGACGGCCTGTCGCTGGTCTTGATTTCCTGATGCCCGGGTGGCGCGTCGGCTGACGCGGTCAGAGCCGGTTTCGACGACGCCGCAATCCAAATATTCAAGCCCGGCACCCGGTCCAAGATGTCCCTGCAGGCAGGCCTCCACTCGGACGTGCGAAGCACCTGTGTGACTGCAGGTCGAGAATACGCCACAAGCACCGCATGCAGGCCAGAAGTGAGTGTCCCGGGTTGTGGATGCTGGTCCGGCAGGCTGCACGGGCAAACGGGAAATGAGGAAGCTCTGCGAATCTCTCGGTTGACAAGCAAAGGCGCGCGGTCTACACTGCAACGTGAATCGCCGGGGCGACAGTTCGATGGCCGCTTGGACGGACTTCCGATTCCTGAGAATGATGGCCGTGTACGGAGTCGTGGACCTGTTCTCAGGCGCCGAGCGACGAATGCGCCGCCTGCCCCTGCGACCGGGGATGACCGTTGTGGACTACGCGTGCGGTCCGGGCAGATACGCCATCGACATTGCCCGTCGGGTCGGCCCCTCAGGCAAGGTGCACGCCATTGACATCCAGCCGCTCGCAATCTCGACCGTGAGGAGCAAGGCAAGACGAGCGGGGCTTGCCAATATCGAAGTTCATCTTGTCGATTCCTACCAGACGGGCCTTCAAGGTAGCTGCGCGGATCTTGTCATCCTGCTCGACGCATTCTACACAATCGGGAACCGGGGTGCGTTGCTTCAGGAGGTCCGGCGGCTCCTGAGGGAAGGGGGGACGTTCTTGCTTGAACCAGGGAACATGGACCACGACTACGCCCGGGAACTCGTGGCCGCGACGGGCATGTTTGCGTTCCGCGAGAAGCGTGGACGAGACCAGTGGTACTCGGCGGTCTAGGAACTGGCTGACCGGGCGCCAGGGCCACTACTCCTTCGCTGATGCACAGGGACCGGGCTGAATGCGTTCGCGCCGACCGGAATCGCGCGCGCCATTCACCATACCGAGTGGTCCTCGAGCCGGATGCGTTCCCGGCCGAGGAAGCGTTCGGTCCGGATACTCCGGCCCTTGCTGACCAGTTCGCGCCGGATGATCTCGAACTGGCCGTGGAACAGGCGGAGCAGTTCGGTGCGTGGGGCGCGGGAGAGCGGGCGGAGGTCGGCGAGCGCGGCAGGGAAGTCGAGCCGGAACGTGCCGGGCGCCAGCGGGCCGCCGGGCGCACGCCACTCGGCCGGGCGAGAGCCGGCTCGCTCCCTGACCGGAAAGAAGGCGCGCAGGCGACCGTGGCCGATGCTGACGTCGACGTGGCCCGAGGCCGGCAGGGGGAACGCGCGCGGCCCGGCGACGCGGACCGGACGGTTGAAGCCCAGTCTGAGACTCGTGCCGGCCGGGATGTCGGGCAGGACGACGATGCCGCCGGCGCTGCGCAGTGACTCCGGGGCCGTGCAGCAGACGCCGGAGGGCAGTTCGAGCTGGACGCCGGCGGCCGGTCCCGGGCCGGCGTTGAGCACGAGGCAGTCGCGGCCGCGCGCGAGCCAGAACAGCCCCTGGATGACCCGCAGGCGGTCCATCACCGCGCCGGTCGTCGCCAGCCAGATGTCCCGTTCGGACCGAAGCCGCTCGATTCCTTCCCGGAAGGCCGGGGTGATGCCGCAGTCCGTGGCGTAGCGGTGGAGGTACTGGTAGAGGACAGTCAGGCCGCGGCCGCGCTTGAGCCGGGCGAGCGCGGGCGCGGACGTGCAGTCGCGGAAGCTGCGCTTGGTGGCGCTGAACCAGCCCGCGACGAGCGGCTTATGGGCCTCGAACCAGGGCATCGAGGGATTGGCGGCGAGCGTGTCGGTGTTGCGGGTGCGGAACAGCCGGACCTGCCGGATGCGCGCGCGGCAGGCGTCGCCCCAGAAGTACGGGCTCGACTCGACCTCGCCCGAGCAGCGGTGGCGGGAGTAGAGCCGGAGCAGGGCGCGGGTGAGCGGTTCGGGCGCAACCTTGTGTTCCCAGTACGGGTTGTCGGCGTTCTTGGCGTGGCAGATGTGGGTCCGGGGCGGGCCGAATTCTTCAGCGACGAGGTCGAGCGCGGCGAGGGTGCGCTCGCGCCGGTTGTTGCCGGCCGAGGCACCGTGAAGGCAGATCTCGAAGCCGGAGGCGGCAAGCTCGCGGCAGTACGCGCAGTAACCCGGGTCCTCGAGCGTGATGCCGCGCAGGATCGACCGCGGGGCGGCCGGGATACCGCAGGGTTCGTCGGGCTTGAATGCCCAGACCGTGCGGGTCACGGGCAGGCCGGCGTGCCGCAGGAAGTCGTACACCCGGCGGAACGAGGCGAGGTCGGTCGCGTCGCAGTCGTCGGTGATACAGAACCCGGCCCGGTACGGATGAGGCGGCCAGAACAGGTGGGCTTCGTGCATTGCGTCTCCGGGATGATGATGCTAGCCTATCCGGTTGCCGGGGTCAAGCCGCCGGTCGCCTGTTGCCGCTTCCCTTGGACCACGGGCATCGGCCCGCAGGATGGCGCGCTTTCCGCAGCGGAAGCGAGCCGTCTCATTCGTCGACGGCCGGTCTTCTTCACCCGCTGGCGCGTTCCGTAAGAGCCGTGCCTGTTGACGCGGTCAGGACCCGGTCTCGACGACGCGGGGCAGGGCGGTGAAGAGCAGGAAGGTGCGGATCTTGCGGCCGGGGTAGATGCGCGCCAGGGCCGCGGCGTAGTGGCGGAGCTGGCCTGTATGGTACTCGGCCGCGAGTGAGGCGAGCTCCTTCTCCCGGACCGGGAAGGTCTTGTAGTCGTAGACGCGGACCTCGTCCGGCGTGATGATGACCCGGTCCACCCGGCCGCGCAGGAGCGTTCCGTCCGCCTCGTACATCACCGGCAACTCGGTTTCCGCGCCCGCCTGCGGGGCGATGACCGCCCAGGCTCCCCTGTTCTTCCGGAGCGCGTCGAGATGGGCGAGGACGTATTCCCGGCGCTCGGCGGGCAGGCCGGCGAGGAGGTGTCCGATTGCGTCGGGCAGGCGGCCGGTATCCACCACGCCCTGCGAGACAAGCTCAAGGATGCGGTGGATGAGCTCGCCGGTGTTGATGGCCTCGTCGGAATGGCGGGTGAAGTCGCGGGCGAGATTGCGGGTGACCGGCCGGATGCGCGGGGCCGGGGCCGGGTCCGGCGGCGGGGGCGCGGGCTTGGGAATTCCGGGGACACGATCCGAGATCCCCGGGCGGATTCCGGTCATGTCCCCGAACTCCGCGCCGTTTGCGACCGTCACCCCGGGCAGGGGCTCTGGCGGGTCAAGGCTGAGGTTGACCGGGTCGAGCCCCAAGTGTTCGATAAGCCAGAGGAGCCGGCTGTTGGCAATGCCCTTCTCGTGGTAAGCCCCGGTGAGGAACAGCGCGTCGCGGGCCCGGGTGCAGGCGACATAGAAGACGCGCTTCTCTTCCTCGATCTCCTTCTGCCGATGGTCCATGTGGAACTCGCTCTGGCGGCGCAGGTTGGCGTCGTCAAGCCAGGAGACTTCGACTTTCTCGGCGGAGACTTCTTCGATGACCAGTGGGCTGCCGCTCTTGGATGACAGCGGCTTGACCGACTCGTCCTGCGCCGGGAAGAAGGCAACCGGGAATTGGAGACCCTTGGCGGTGTGGACGGTGAGAATCTGCACCGCGTTGACGCCCTCGGTCCGGACCGCGGCCTTGGCGTCGTCGCCCGGGGCCTGGAGCGCGCAGAGGATGCGGAGCGGGGCTTCGCCGTCGGCGGCGCGGCTTTCGATGATGGCAAGGAGCCGGCGCAGGTTGGCCTGGCGCTGGGGTTCCCAGAAGGTCCGCCAGGCCCGGCGTTCGGTGAGCGCTTCTTCGAGCACGAGCGCGAGCGGCTCGGCGGCGATGCGGGCGCGCCAGCGGGCGAGGTCGGAGAGGGCGGAGTCCAGGGGACAGGGTCCGGAATCGCCGGGCGGGTTCCGGTCATGTCCCCGGATACCGTTGAGGAGGTCGGCCTCGGGAACGTTGAAGACCGGGCCGCGCAGGGTGGCGTAGCGGGCGAGGTCGTCGGCCGGGTCCACCAGCGCGGCGAGCAGGGCGATGGCGTAGCGGACTTCGGGTTCGTTGTAGAAGCCGGTGCCGCCGGCGACGAGGAAGGGCACGCCGCATTCGCGCAGGGCTTCCTCGATGTACGGTACGGTCTTGTGGTGACGGAC
>JAWOIB010000159.1:0-21703 GCA_046484845.1 bacterium | reverse complement strand
CATTGTGCGGCGGGGAGAAGGGAAGTCAAGGGGAGTGAAGAAGGCGGGGTGATTGCAGATTGCAGGTCGCAGAACAAGAGACTGGGGAAGGACCGAAGCCAGGAGGCGGAAGTCAGCGCGAGGCGGAACCTGGTCGAGCGTACGGGCAAGGTCGCCGCTGGTGAAACCCGGCCGCATCGCTATTGGCGTTCTGGACCAGAAACGAAGATAGCCGTCAACCTGACGAGTGGGGCCGCGCGGCTGTGAAGCGTTGTGTCGCAGCCGGACGCAGAGCGGAACCGCCGTCCGCGCCCGGAACGGGCAGACGTCAGCCGGCCGGATTGAGCTCGGCGAGGACTGCCCGGACGCGGTCGAACCCGGCCCCGACGTCTGCGGGCCGGTGCGCGTCCGAACCGACCGTGAACCGCCTGACCCCGGCCGCCACCGCCGCCCGGAGCACCTCCGGCGCCGGGTACGGCGCGTCATCGCCCCGGCGGAAGGCCGAGGTGTTGACCTCCAGCGCGACCCCGCCGGCCGCAATCGCCCGCAACGCCCCGGGCAGTTCTCTTTCAGCCGCGGCCGGCAGTCCGGGGAAGCACCCGACCGCGTACCGGCGGTAGATGTCGAGATGCCCGAGCGCGTCGAACAGCCCGCTGCCGGCCGCCGCCCGGACCCGGCTGAAGTACATCCCGACGAACTGCTCTGCCGGGACGTCCCGGAACCGCTCGCACATCTCCCCCTGCTCGTGGCCGGAGCTGATGGCGACGTGCTCCAGGCTGTGGACCGAGCCGATGACGAACTCGAACGGGTGCCGGGACAGGAACCCGCGGATCTCTTCTTCGAGGCCGAAATCGTACCCGACCTCGACCCCGAGCATCACCCTGAGTTCCGGAAACCGGGCCTTCGCCTCGCTGACCGCGGCCGCGTAGCTTCCGGCCCAGTCCGAGCCGACCGGCTGGAGCCGGCCGTCCACCCGGACCTTTTCGCGGTGCGCCCGGAGCGGGTCCGGCTCGTAATGGGTGGTGAAGCACAGCCCGGCCAGCCCGGCCGCGCGGGCGGCTTCGCAGAATTCGAACACCGTGCCTTCCGCGTCCGGCGAGTAGTCGGGATGGACGTGCCGGTCGATACTGCCCGGTGCTTCCATCTTCAGCTCCCTGCCTCCAGCCTGAACGCCATGTCCCAGTCTGGTTCCGGGCCGGCGGCATACCCGGCGCTCAGCCCGACCCGCCCCGGGCCCAGCCGCGTCCCGACCGCCCCGTGCCAGCGCCAGCCGTCCGCCGCGGTGGAGTACACCCGGCTCGGCCCGAACACCGCGGGTTCCGAGAAGTACATCCGCGCGTTTCCCGCCACTTCGAACCGGCCCACCCCGGCCCTGGCCTTGACCGGGCCGACGCCCAGCTCGGCCCTCAGCGCCAGCGCCCGGCCCCGCGCCGGGCCGGCGGCCGGGTGCCCGTCTTCGTATTCCACCGCCAGCCCGAGCTGTTTCACCGGCTGCCAGCGGAGCGCGGCATGCGCCCGCCGGAACAGCGGCTCGTCCAGCCGGTAGCGTTCTTCGAGGCCCAGCGCCAGCCGGACCGGGCCGAACGGCACCGCGACCTCGCCCCCGAGCCGGGCGGGCAGGGAGTCCGCGAGGTAGTCACGGTAACTGCTGGCCGCGACCGAGACCGCCACCGGCCCCGGGTTCCAGCGCACCCGGGCCCGGGCCGAGACCCGGTCGTACCGGCCGGTGGTGGACTGCCAGCGGCCGAGCGGGGCGAAGTACCGCGCCTGGCGCGCCTCGGCCCCGAGCGCGAGCCGGAACCCGTCCCAGGTGCCTTCGACCGCCGCCGCGGCCGCCACGCCCCCGCCGGTCGAGCCGGCAAGCTCGGCCGCCAGCCGGTAGGGCCGGCTGAGCCAGTCGAACCCGACCGAACCGAAGCTCAGCGCCCGGCCGTGGAAGGAGCGGAGGGATTCGGCCGGGGCTATGCCCGGCGCGTATTCGACCCGGCCCAGGTTCAGCCCCAGCCGGCTCTGCCGCCAGCCGTACCCGGCCCTGGCCCCGGCGGCGTACTCGTCCACCGCCTGCCGGCCGGCCAGGGTCAGCGAGTCGTCGTGTCGTCCGTCGTACCGGACGCGGCGGACCGCGCCGTCGTCACCGAGCACCGCGGACCGCGCCGCCCAGGACCCGAACCCGGCCATGGTCCAGCCGCCGCGGGCGTACTCGCCCGCCAGCCCGCGCAACGCCCGGCCTTCGAGCGGCGCGCCGAGCGGCCGGACGAACGAGGGGCCGCGGGGAGTCGTCCCGGCCCGGTCCGCGAACCGCCGGTGCGGGCCGCTGAACACCAGGCCCAGCGCGGAGCCGAAGGTGTAGTCGCCGGCACAGAGCTGTGACTTCCCGGCGTCGAAAGCCACCGAGCCTCCCAGCCAGTCGGGCAGGGTCGGCTCGCCGAGGTCGTTCTCGGCTGTCAGCGCGGCTGTCCAGGGCCCGCGCCGGGCGGTCACCGCGGCACTGCCCGCCCAGCGGTCCCGGGCCGGAGGCAGCGCGTCGGTCTTGAGCGTCAGCCGACCCGACACCCGCATCGGCTCCGGCCGGTCCCTGACCGTGAGGTAAGGCTCGAGCAGGCGCAGCCAGTCCCCGGTCAGCCCGGGGACCTGTCGCAGTTCCTGCAGGGACCGGAACCTCCCGACCGAGTCCCGGTATGCCACCAGCCGCCAGGCCAGCACCGGGTCGAGCCAGGGTATCGCCAGCAGTTCGTCGGGACCAACCCGGTTGATGTCGAGCGGATTGGCTTCCAGCACGGCCATGGTCTCCAGCACGAAATCGTCGTCCTCGTCCCGGGGCAGGTCCAGCGCCGGCTGGGGCATTCCCCAGCCCGGCGCCAGGGCCAGCAGCAGCGCTACCAGCATGACAGGCTCAGCCCGAGGATGTGGCTGTCCCGAAGCTGGGCGTGGTAGCGGAAGGCGTAGTCGGCCGTCACCGGGCCGGCCGACAGCCCGAGCCCGGCCGCGTAACCGAGCGGCGGATAGCTCCCGCCGCACCGGGCCGCGAGTTGGGGAAGCAGGCGCAGTTCCAGCCCCAGCGCCAGCTCGGCATCGGTGCCGTCCCAGCCGATGTCGAGCGCGGCGGCCAGGTCCTCAAGCGGCTCGGCCGCCAGCCCGCAGCGGAGCTGTGCCGGCAGTTCGTCGCCGTGCGCGAACCGCGGCCGGTTGAACCGGGCCGCCGCCGCCGCGAAGCGGTACCGCCCGGCGCCCAGCGTCACCCCGGCGTCGAGCGCGACCGCCGCATCCGACGATACCGGGCTGGAGCTGACCGCGAGCAGGTTCCCGGCCGCGCCGAACGTCACCCCCCGCGACAGCCGGAACGCCCCGGCCAGCCCGAACTCGCGCTCGTAGTAGCGGTCGAAACCCAGTTGCCCGACCCCGGCGACCACCGACCAGCGGCCGAACCCGGCCGCCCCGGCCAGCCGCGCCTGGTTCACCCCGGCCAGGCCGTATGGCCGCGAGTACCCGGCGGTCACCGCCCAGCGCGGGGCGTCGCTCGCCAGCGACGGGTTGTGCGTCAGGGCATGCCGCCAGTCGGGGTGCGCGTTGCCGGCCAGCATCGCCGCCGAGCCGCCCAGCGGCAGTCCCGATTCGAAGGAGGCGAGCAGAATCAGCGTGAGAAGCAGCGGCATCCGCCGTGTTACCGGCCGACAGCGGGCGGCCGGCCTATTTCAGGTAGAACAGGAACCGCCCGCAGTTCGGGCAGGAGACGACCTCGGCCCGGCACCGAAGCGCCAGCTCGGTGGGCAGTTTGATGTAGCAGCCGCCGCAGAACTCACGCACGACCTGGACCACCACGCGACTGCCGTAGCGCTTCATGATCCGCTCGTAGAGCGTCAGCAGTTTGGGGTCGATCTTCTTGGTCAGCTTCGCGCGCTCCCGCTCGGCCGTCCGGATGAACTCCACCGAGGCCTTTACCGACCTGAAGCCCATCGCCTGGTAGTCCTCGGACTGGATGTCCCTCAGGATGTGGTCGAACTCCTCCAGCGCCCTGAGCGTCTCGATCTTCGGGTTCATCGAACGCGCCCCTCGAGCTCCTTCACCAGCTCGATGAACTCCTCGGGAGTCTCGGGGGCAAACAGCCGCTTCTCCTTGGCGAGCTCCTGGCAGACCATCGCCACCCGGCCGAGCGTGATCAGGTACTGGTTGCCCCGGTCCTGGGGCGGCGCCATGATCAGGAAAAACAGGTGCACCGGCTTCTTGTCCACCGCGTCGAACTCGATCCCCTTGACCGACCGCCCCACCGCGACCTCGAGCTTCTCGATCAGCAGCGAGCGGCCGTGGGGAATCGCGACTCCCTTGCCGATGCCGGTCGAGCCGAGCTCCTCGCGCTTGAGCAGCGTCTGCAGCAGCGTGGGGGCGTTGTCACCGACCTCCAGCAGGCCGACGAGGTCGCGCAGCACGTCCGCCTTCTTGCGGCTCTTGAGGTCGAGGGTGACACGTTCCGGGGACATCAAGGACGTTAGGGTCAAGAGACACCTCCTGTCGTTTCCTGGTCAGCGGCCTCCGGTCGAAAGGCCGGCTCGGTCCAGGGCTCCATCCTACTCACGGGCGGATTGCCCGGCCGGGCGATGGGACACGGACGGCAGGTCGCCCCACAACCGTTCCAGGCCGTAGTATTGCCGGGCTTCACCTGAGAAAATATGCACGACAACGTCGACGTAGTCAAGCAGCACCCAATTCCCGTGTTCCAGGCCCTCGACGTGGTTGACCCGTTCACCCGCGGCCTTCATCTCGGCGACAACCGCCTCCCCGAGCGCGCGGGCATGAATGCTCGAACCGGCGGTGACGATGACGAAGTAATCCGCCAGCGCGGTCTGCCCGCTCAGGTCCACCGTGACAATGTCTTCGCCGAACTTCTCTTCGAGGATGCCCGCGATGGCCCCGGCCAGTTCCTTCGGTGTCATCATCTCAGCGCGACAACCCCGGGGAAGAACTCCAGGTAGTCGTTGCCCACGACCAGCCGCAGGTCAACATACCGGTTCGAGTCGAGTTCGACCCGGCTGGCCGGCAGCACCCGCTCGCGCCGGGGGAAGAAAAGGAAGCGGCGCCGCACCGCCAGTTCCTCGGCTACCGCCTCCGCCCGACCGCCCGCCGGGTCCCGGAGGTCGACAACGACCGTGCGCTCGAACACGCTGTCGCAGTTCCCGACGTCGTAGACGTCGAAACCCCGGCGCAGCAACTCGTCCGCCACCGCCCGGGCAATGCGCGGCACCGCGCAGCCGTTGAACACCTCCAGGGTCACAGACCGGCGGTCGAACCCGCTCCCGCCCGACGGGGCGAGCAGGAACCGCCCGGCCAGGAACGTGGCAACAGCCAGCACCAGCACCACGACGGCGACCAGCGCGACCTTCATGCCCGTTCCCGTCCGCGGGCCGCCAGCGCCGCCTCGACCGCCGCGAGTTGCCCGGGGGTGTTGATGCCCATCACTTCGTCGGCGCTGTCCGCGGTCACCGCCGCGACCAGGCCGCCCACGCGCCTGACGCCACGGACCATCTCGGTCAGGTAGTACTCACCCGAAACCGGGCTCGGCTCAATCGCCTCAAGCACCGGCAGGACGTCTATCCAGGTGAAGCTGTAAGCCCCGGAGTTGACCTCGCGGATTCGGCGCGTCTCCTCGTCGGCGTCGCGCTCCTCCACGATCTCCTCGATGCTCACGCCCGGGCCCCGCACCACCCGGCCATACCCGTGCGGGTCGGGCAGCACGGCGGTCAATACCGCAATGACCGCCCCGTGCTCGCGCCGGGACTGCCAGAGCCGCCGGACCGTCGCGGTCCTGACCAGCGGCGCATCGCCGCAGAGCACGACGCAGTCCTCGCCGGCGCCCAGCATCTGGCGGCAGGCGAGCAGGGCATCGGCGGTGCCCCGGGGTTCGCGCTGGACCGCATACTCAAGCGGCTCCCCGCCGTACGCTTCTCTGACCGCCTCGTGACCGGGCCCGATGACGACGATGACTCGCGTCGCCCCGCCGCCGCGCGCGGACTCGATGACATGGCTCAGCACCGGCCGGCCGGCCAGCGGCAGGAGAACCTTGGGAACCGACGCACTCATCCGCCGGCTGCGTCCAGCCGCGAGGATGACGGCCGTCACTCAATCACCCGGTTGCCGGCGTCAACGTTGACCCGGACAAACGCCGGCCCCGGGCCGGCCTCGTCCGCGATCACGATGCTCATCACGATCAGTTCATCACCGATTTCGCCCAGCCGGGCCGCCGCGCCGTTCAAGACGCAGGCGCCGCTGCGGGCCGGGGCATCAATGATGTAGGTTTCAAACCGCTCGCCGTTGTTCACATTGACAACCTGCACGAGTTCGTGGGGCAGCATCCCGGCCGCGCGGCTCAGAGCGGCATCCAGCTCGAGGCTGCCCTCGTAGCGCAGGTTCTTGTCGGTGACCCGCAACCGCTGAATCTTGGCCCTGACGAACCGGCGGTACGAGGTCAAGTGCGGTTCGGGCTACTTCTTCTTGGCGGGCTTGGCAGCCTTGTCGGCAGTCTTGGCGGTTTTGTCGGCAGCCTTGGGGGCTTTGTCGACGGCCTTGGCGGCCGGCTTGCGACCGCGCGGCTTCTTCTCCGCCGCCTCCCGCACCGGCCGGACCACGAACTCCAGCAGCGCCCTCTCGGCGCCGTCGCCGTTGCGCGGGCCCAGGCGGTAAATCCGGGTATAACCGCCCGACCGGTCGGCAAACCGGGGACCAACCTCGCTGAACAGCCGGTGCAGTTCGTCTCCGTCGCCGATGAAGCGGGCGACTTCGCGACGGGCGGCCAGCGTCCCGGTCCGGGCGAAACGGACCATCCGGTCCGCGAACCGCCGGGCTTCCTTCGCCTTGGCCAGCGTCGTCTCGATACGGTCGTGCGCGACCAGCTCGCGGACCAGGCTCCGCATCAGCGCCCGCCGGTGCTCGTGGGTTCGGCCCAGCTTCTTGACTTTGTTGCCGTGCCTCATCGCTTACTCCCTCGGCTCCAGCCCGACAACTTCCATCCCGAAGGTCAGGCCCATGTCTTCGAGCACCTTTTTCAGTTCTTCAAGCGACTTGCGACCGAAGTTCTCGATGTCCAGCATCTCCTTCTCGGTCCGCTGGACCAGGTCGCCGACGGTCTGGATCGAGATCTTCTCCCCGCTCCGCTTGGAACGGCCCTTCTTCAGGCAGTTCAGCGCCCGGTTGGAAAGCTCCAGTTCCTCGATGTCCATCACCATCATCTCCATCAGCCGGTCGCGGTCGCGGTAGAGCCTCTCCTCCTCGATGAACTCCGGCTCCTTCTCCTGCGGCACGAGGACGGCCATGTGGTTCTTGAGGATGGTCGCGGACTGGATCAGGGCCTCGTCCGGCCGGACGGTGCCGTCGGTCCACACTTCCAGCACCACCTTCTCGAAGTCGGTCCGGTCCGACACGCGCATCGTCTCGACCCAGTAGTTCACCTTCTTCACGGGCGAGAAGAAAGCGTCGAGGAAAATCGTGCCCTGGGGCACGTTCTGGTTCTTCTTCAGCCGGTCCGCCGGGATGTACCCGCGGCCGTTCTCAATCACCAGCTCCATGCTGATTGCCCGGGTCTTCTCGGAGATGGTCAGGATCTTCTCGTCCGGGTTGGCAATGACGATTTCGGGCGGCACGGTCAGGTCCTTGGCGGTGAACTCGCGCCTGCCCTTAGCCTGGAGAAAGCAGGACTTCGGCATCTCGGACCAGAGCTGGATCCGCAGCTTCTTGAGGTTGAGAATGATCTGGCAGCCATCCTCGACCACGCCGTCGATCGTCGAGAACTCGTGCGGCACGTCCTCGATCCGGACCTGGGTGACCGCCGCGCCCTGGACCGACGACAGCAGGGCGCGCCGCAGCGCGTTGCCCACGGTCGGACCCCAGCCCTTTTCAAGCGGGGCGATTGTGAACCTGGTGTAGGACTCGGTCGCCGAATCGGCGTCAAACTCCAGCTTCTCGGGAATAACGAAACGTTTGAGTTTCATCGCGAGTAAAGCTCCACTATCAGCTGCGTGTTGCAGGGAATATCCTTAACGTCCTCGAGTGAAGGCTCGCGCAGCACGCGACCGGTCAGTTGCCCGGGATCGAAGCTCAACCAGGTCGCCTGGGGCGTTTCCTTGTTGGCGACGATCGGCGTGAGGAACTTCACCGCCTTCTCGCCGTTGGCCGCCACGACCTGGTCGGCCCGGACCTGGTATGAAGGAATGTTGACCCGCCGGCCGTCCACGGTCACGTGGCCGTGCCGGACAAACTGCCGGGCCTGGGTACGCGAGTCCGCCAGCCCGAGCCGGAACACGACGTTGTCCAGCCGCCGCTCAAGCATGATCACCAGCGCCGCGGCGGTATTGGCCTGCTTGGCCGCGCGCTCGAAGTAGTTCCGGAACTGACGCTCGAGCACCCCGTACATCATCCGTAGCTTCTGCTTCTCGCGCAATTGGATCGAATAGGCCGACTGGCGGCGCCGACGCCGGTTGCCCACCAGCGCCTGTTCGCCCCGCTTCATCAGCACGCACTTGTCGGAAACACACTTGTCGCCGCGCAGGAAGAGCTTCTCAGCTGCCTTGCGACACTTCTTACACCTGGGTCCGATAGTTCTAGCCATTTCAGCTCCGGATTATAGGAGACCGCTTCTCCGAGTCAAACCCGCCGGTCCTAGACGCGCCGCTGTTTCGGCGGCTTGCAGCCGTTGTGCGGGATCGGGGTAATATCCTTGATGGTCGCGATGGCCAGCCCGGCGTTCTGCAACGACCTCACGGCAGCCTCGCGGCCGGGACCGGGACCGCAGACAACGACATCGAGCCTGCGGACGCCCATGGCCACAGCCTCTTTGGCCGCCGCCTCGGCACAGACACCAGCGGCATAGGGAGTGCCCTTCTTGGCACCTTTGAAGCCGACGCGGCCGGCGCTGGACCAGGACACAACCGCCCCGGTCGGGTCGGCAACCGTGATCAGTGTGTTGTTGAAACTGGTGTTGACATGCGCGATGCAGTGCGCCGGCACCCTCTTCTTGGTAACTCGCCGTGCCATCGCCTACTCCTTCGCCTTCTTCAGCGAGCCCGACGTCTTCCGCGGCCCCTTGCGGGTGCGGGCGTTGGTCCGGGTGCGCTGACCGCGCACCGGCAAACGCAGCCGGTGACGGGCGCCGCGGTAACTGCCGGTCTCGATGTAGCGCTTGATGTTGGTCGCCACTTCGGCCCGCAGTTCGCCTTCGATCGTATGGTTGTTCTCGATCTCGTGCCGGATTCCGGCGACTTCATCCTCGGTCAGGTCGCTGACCTTGCGGGCCGGGTCGACGCCAACCGCCGCCAGGATCTTGCGCGCAGTCCACGGCCCGATCCCGTAGATTCCGGGCAGGGCGTACAGCACCTTCTTGTTGTCGGGCAGATCAATACCGGCAATACGAGCCACTAATCCTCCTGAGTTTTCAGCAACACAACTCGCCAGTTGTCACTGGGCAGAAAGTTATATTCATTTTGCGCTCGATGTCAAGCTGAGCGCAACCACGAGACAGGCCTGCTGATCGGACGCGACCGCCGCGCACGCGAGCCCGCGTGCAGTTCCCGGCGTCCTGCTTCGCGGTCACCACCGGCCGGGCAGCACCCGGCCGGACCAGAATCAACGCCTAGCCGTTCGCCTTCCGGCGCCTGGTCGTCTGCTTGCGAACGATACGTTCGGCTTCAAACCAATCGTCCCAGTCCTGTCCCTGCACTCCTCCGCGAAGAACATACAACTCCCGTGCCTTGGCCTGTATCCGTTGCCGGAGCTCGGTCTCGGAAAGCTCCTCCCTGGTCTCTTCCGGTATCTCTGACCGGTCAGGCTCTGTGTCTCGGGTCATTTGTCCTCCTTTTCGGCGCACCCGAACGTGTATCACCATTCTCCACATCCGGGCGGCCCAGTCAACCGGGAAAGACGAGGCTTGTGATGCCACAGCGATAATGTCACAGGGTTATGCCACAGGGATTATGTCAGTCTTGACGTACAGCCGGCGGCCGCCAGCCGGCCAATGCCCTGCCGGTCAGCCTGCGCCAACGGGTACTACAACCGCATCGCGCCAGGTTCTCAAAGCACAACGACTGCCATCTTGTCGAGGCCCTGGAAGAGGAGCACCGGCTTAAGCCCAACATCCGCAGTGCCTCCATTGCCGGCACCACGGTCGCAGTACAGCAATGGTTTGACGGAACGATTCACATCCCGCATGTCCGGGCCGGCAAAGTCCAGCACATCCGCCTGCGTGACCGGCTCAAACCTCGACGCCCCTCGGTAAGAAGTCGCTATGACACTCTCGCTGTGGCGTCACATCGCAACTGCCGGAAGTTGACAAACGGTTATTCCTGAATACTATTCCCGGAATGATTAAGGACAGTCGAAAACGCCGTCACCTCCACATCCGGCATCGGGTCAAAGGTACTTCCGAGCGCCCGAGGCTGTGCGTCGCCCGAAGCAACCGCGGAATCGCGGTCCAACTGGTCGATGACAGCGCCGGCCGGGTGATCGCCGGCATCTCCTCGCTCACCCCGGAACTGCGCAACCGGAACCTGAAGCGGATGGACGCGTCACGGGCGGTCGGGGCGATGATTGCGGTTCGCGCCAAAGCACTTGGTATCAACAAGATAGTATTTGACCGGTGCGGCTACCGGTATCACGGCCGCGTGAAGGCAGTTGCGGAAGCGGCTCGTGAGGGAGGTCTGGAGTTTTGAGAGACACCATGCAGGGCATGCAATCAGCCGAGTCGGAGCTGATTGAACGAGTCATCAACATCAAGCGCGTGTCCAAGGTCGTGAAGGGCGGCAAGCAGCTCAAGCTGTCCGCGTCGGTCGTCGTCGGGGACGGGATGGGCCAGGTCGGGCTCGGACACGGCAAGTCGAAGGAAGTCGCGGTCGCGGTCCGTAAGGCCACCTCTCGCGCCCGCAAGGACATGGTGAAAGTCTCGACCAAGGGTCGCACCATCCCCCACGAAACGGAAGGCAAGTTCGGCGCCAGCCGGGTCATCGTCCGGCCTGCCTCCGAGGGTACCGGGCTTATCGCCTGCTCCCAGGTGCGGGCGGTGCTGGAAGCCGCCGGTCTCCGAGACGCCCTGAGCAAGCTGCAGGGTTCCCGCAACCCCTACAATTCGGCCCGGGCGACGATTGTCGCCCTCCAGAAGCTGCGGACGATTGACCAGGTCGCCGCCGCCCGGAACAAACCGGTCCGGCACCTGACCCTCAGGGCGACACACCATGAAACAGATCAAGGTTAAGCTGAGCAAGAGCCTGATCGACCAGAAGCCCGGCGCGAAGAAGACCGCCCGGGCGCTCGGTCTGCGCCGGATTGGCGCAGTCCGCGTTCATAAGGATGACCCGGTCACCCGGGGAATGGTATTCAAGATCAGGCACCTCGTGACCGTGGAGGAGCTGTGAGACTGCACGAACTGAAACCTGCGCCCGGCGCCAAGAAACGCCGCAAGCGGATCGGCCGCGGGCCGGGCTCCGGCCACGGCAAGACCTCCGGCCGCGGCACCAAGGGCGCCGGCCAGCACTCCGCCTCCGAGTTCGACGCCCGGTTCGAGGGCGGGCAGATGCCTTTCTACCGCCGGGTCGGCAAGCGTGGCTTCAACAACCCGAACCGCATCGCGTACGAGACCGTCAACGTCGGCCGGCTGGCCGGCCTTGAGGCCGAACAGGTAACGGTAGCGCTGCTCCGGGAGCGCCGGCTGGTCCGGCCCGGACGGCCGGTGAAGGTCCTGGGCAACGGCGAACTCGACCGCGCCGTCACCGTCAGCGCACACGCCTTCAGTAAGACCGCCCGCGCCAAGATCGAGCAGGCGGGCGGCAAGGTCGAGGTCGTCGCTTGATCGGCAACGTCCCTAACATCTTCAAGATTCCGGACCTCCGGAAGAAGATTCTTTTCACGCTGGCGATGGTGGTGGTCTACCGCCTCGGCAGTCACATCCCGGTCCCGGGCATCAACGCCGCGGCCCTCGGGCACGTTCTCGGGCAGATGCGCGGCACGGTGTTCGGCCTCTACGACATCTTTGTCGGCGGCGCGCTGAGCAGGGCCTCGGTTCTCGCGCTGGGCATCATGCCCTACATCACCGCCTCGATCGTGTTCCAGCTCCTCGGTTCGGTCTTCCCGAAGCTGGAGAAGCTGCAGCGCGACGAGGAAGGCCGGAAGAAGATCAACCAGTACACCCGGTACGCAACTGTCGGGCTAGCGGTGGTCCAGTCGTCCGCCATCGGGGTGTACCTTGAGTCTCAGCCGGCGACCGCGCTCGGCCCGCTGGTGCTGAGCTCCGGCTTCTTCTTCCGGATGATGACCGTGTTCACCCTCACCGCGGGCACGGTGTTTGCGATGTGGCTGGGTGAGCAGATTACCGACCGGGGCATCGGCAACGGCATTTCCTTCCTGATTCTTGTCGGCTGTCTGGACAGCACCCCGTCCGACATCGGACGAACCTTAGCGATGGTCCGGGCCGGCGAAATCAGCTGGCTGGCGCTGGTCGTCATCGCCGCGATGATTTTCGGGATCTATGCCAGCGTCGTCCTGCTGACGATGGCGGTCCGAAAAATCCCGGTCCAGTACCCGAAAAGGGTCGTCGGGCGGAAGATGTACGGCGGCCAGTCCACCCACATCCCGCTCCGGGTCGTGACCGCCGGCGTCATCCCGATCATTTTCGCCCAGAGCCTGATCGTATTCCCGTCCACCATTGCCGGCTTGCTCGGTGACCGGCTGCCCTGGCTGGCCACGCTCCAGAGCCTACTGGCCCCGGGCGGCTGGCTCTACAGCCTGTTGTTCGCCGCGCTCATCATCTTCTTCACCTACTTCTACACCTCTATCGTCTTCAACCCGCGCGACATGGCCGACAACATGCAACGCTACGGCGGGTTCATCCCGGGCATTCGGCCGGGCGAGAAGACCGCCGGTTTCATCGACCGCAGCCTGACGCTCCTGACCTTGCCCGGGTCGCTGTTCCTTGCCGCGATGGCGCTGCTGCCCTGGTACCTGATGAACGCCTTCCGGGTGCCGTTCTACTTCGGCGGCACGACCCTGCTGATCATCGTCGGCGTCGCGCTCGACACCCTGCAGCAGATCGAAGCGCACCTGGTGATGCGTCACTATGAAGGCCTGGTCAAGGGCGGCAAGTTCCAGGGCCGGCGATTCGGCTAGCCGCCGGTCCCAGCGTCCTCCAGCCGGAATCCAACCCGGGGGAATACCCCGCCCGCCCCGGTCGTAACTAACCATGAAAGCCCCTGAGGGTCAGCCCCCGGACCTGGAACTGATCCGGCGGACCCAGCAGGGCGACACGACTGCCTTTGATGAACTGATGATACGTTACAACCATGCGGTCTACCGGCTGGCCTGGTCGTTCGTGCGCAACCACGCCGACGCCGAGGATGTCTCGCAGGAGGCGTTCATCCGCGCGTGGCGGGCGATCGGTCGGTTCGACCCCAAGTACCGGTTCTACACCTGGCTGCACCGGATCACGGTCAACCTGTGCATGAACCACTTCCGGCGGCAGAAGCGCGCCAACCTCGTGCCGCTGCCCGGCGGGGAGCCCGGGTCCGAGTGGCAGGACATGCCCGACCCGAACTCCGGTGTCGAAGACGGTGAACTGCGCCGGGCGCTGGACAAGGCGCTGAATGAGCTGCCCGACGACCAGCGGGCGGTGCTGCTGCTGCGCGCGCGCGAGGAACTGAGCTACGAGGAAATCAGCCAGGCGCTCGGCATCCCGGTCGGTACCGTGATGTCGCGCCTCAGCCGGGCCCGGGGACGGCTGCGCGGGCTGCTGAAGGAACAGCTCCCGGCATCGAAATGAACGACGCCTGCCGCCCTTTCCGCGCGCTGCTCGAACGCCACCTTGACGGTGAGCTTGCCCCGAACGAGACCGAGCAGCTCGGCGCCCACCTCGCGTCCTGCGCGGAATGCCGGCATGAGCTTGAAGAACTGCAGCAGCTGGACCGGCTCGTGCGGCAGGCCGAACCGCCCCCCCTCGCCGAGGAATACTGGGACTGGCACCGGCAGGAAGTCTGGCGCCGGATCCGCTCCCGGGACCGGGCGCGCCGTTCCCCCGAAACGCGCCGAAGCTTCCGATGGTTGCGGCTGGCGAGCATCACGGCCGGGGTGGCCGCCATGCTCCTGGTCATCGCGGGCGGCTGGCGACTGCTGACCGATGCCCCGCAACGCGAACGGCCCGGCTTGCTCGGTGAGGAACTGGCCGGGACCCGGTCGGCCGAACCGGAGGAAGCCGTTCGGCTTGCCGAACCGCTGACCGAGACGGCCAGGGTCCCGGACGCCGTCGCGGTCGTTCCCGCGCTTCCGCCGGAACCCGGCACCGCGGAGGAAGCCGCCCTGCGCGGCACCCCGAAGGCTGAGCTGCCTGCGGTGGCGTCCGAACCGGTTGCCGGCGCAGCCGGCCGCGTCGAAGCGGACAGAACCGCGCCCGGAACCGAGGCCCCGCCGGTTGCCGCGTCCTCGGACCAGCAGACCCCGGAAGAAGCTGTCGCCCGCTACCAGGCCTACTCCGATTCGGTGCGCGCGAAGGCGGCCGGTCTCCGGGCCGGAGCAACGGGCGCCGCGGACGAACCACCGCGCCTCTCCGCGCTCGCCCTACTGCCACCCGCGCCCGGACCCGACAGCCTCACCGTGACCGTCCGGGTGCTGGTCGGGCCGGACGGTTCGGTCACGCGGGTCGAACTCGTCCGCGGTGCGGACGACCCGGGAACCGACAGCCTGATTCAACGGGCCTTCTCCCGGTCCCGGTTCCAACCCGGCTACCGCAACGGGTTGCCGGTCAGCGGCTGGCTCGAGGTCAGTCGCCCGCTGCTGCCGGCCCCGGCGACCGACCGAGACCACTGACCCGGGCCACCCTCCCCGCCGCCCCCGGAATACCGACGGTCCGACCGCGGTATGTCAGGACAGGAGGTCACCATGAATGACAGACACGCACCTCGCCACGCGGAGCAGGACTACGGCCGGGACATCCGGCTGGCGCTGGTTGCGGCCCTGCTCCTCCTGATTGCCGGGTTCCGGGCAATCCGCCTGCCGGAAGTCCGCTCATTCCAGCCGCGCCCGATGCCGGTCTTCGTGATTGACCGGCCGTTCATCACCGACCCCGGGCTGCCCGCCACCCGGCCCCGGACCCGGCCCGGCCTGGCAGTACCGGTCCCGGGCGGGTCCGGCGACGAGCCGGCGGTAAGCAACAGCCCGGTCGTCCTGCCCGGCCTGGGTTCGGAGCCGGAAATCCCGGTGGTCGAAATCGGCCGGGTGGTCGAGTTCCCGCCCCGGCCGGTCGACCTGCCTGCCCCGGCCTACCCGGAGCTTTGCCGCAACGCAGGCATCACCGGCACCGCGGTGCTCAAGCTGCTGGTCGAACCGGACAGCTCGGTCAGCCGGGCCGAGATTCTCCGCAGCTCGGACAACCGCCTGCTCGACGCCGCCGCCTTGGCGGCCGCGGCACGGGCCCGGTTTACCCCCGGCCGGCAGGGCATCCAGCCGGTCCGGGTCTGGGTCGCGGTACCCTACGTGTTCCGGCTCGATTGACCGACCGGGAGATGGTTCGGGCGGGGCCCGGCGCCGGCCGGGCCCCGCTCTCTTGACTGTCCCCGGCCTGCTCATATGATTGCCCGTGGGCAAACGCTGGATGCGCCGGGCGCTGGAACTGGCCGCCGCGGGGCTAACGCAGCAGGACGACCTTGGACGAGCCGGCCGAACTATCGTCCCGGACATAATAGACCCCAGTCGGCAGGTGTCGGACATCGTTGAGCCCGGGACCTAGCAATGCCACCCGGCGTCCGGCGACATCAAACAGCGCCAGCCGATGCGGGTCGCGCGCCTCAGCCCATACGCGCAGGTGACCTCGAACGTGCGAAACCAGCCCCCGGCTTTCCGCGCGCTGGCTCGGACAAACCTCCCGCACCCCGACACTGCCCTTGAGAACGGTGATGCCGCTGCCGGTGCGGCTGGCGCAGTAAACAAGATCGGCACGTTCGTCGAGGACCAGGTCCAGCGGCCCCTCCAGTACCGGGACGGTAACGATGAACTCGTTGGTGACGGCATCGAGTACCGATACCGTTCCGGCGTTCTGGTTGGCGCAGAACACCTGTCGGCTGTCCGGGTTGTAGCACAGCGCCATCGGTCTGCTGCCCGGCGTCGGACGGGAAGCCACGAGCGTATCGGTTCGCGTATCGATGATGCTGATACGGTTGGCGGAGTAACTGGCGCAATAGAGCCGCCAGCCGGTCGCGTCCCAGGCCAGCTTGCGGGCGCCCGAGCCGACCGTGATGGTGTCGAGCAGGGTATCGGCGACACCGTCAATCACGCTGAGCACGCCGGCGAGCTCGCTGGCGCAGTACACCTTGCCCCATTCATCGCTGCCGCCCAGTTCGCGCGGACCCGAGGCTACCGCAATCCTGGCAAGCAGCGTGTCCGCGGCGCAGTCGAGCACGGTTACGCTGGCATCGTAGTAGTTGGTACAGTAGAGCTTATTCGTCGCGGCGGAGTAGTGCAGGGACTTGATGCCGGAATCGGCCGGCACCCGGGCGACAATCGAGTCATCGCCGCAGTCGATGACCACCAGTTCGCGACGGTTGTTCAGCCCGCAGTACAGCTTGTTCCCGCTCGGCAGGCGGGCGAACGCGCCCGGGGTACCGCCCGGCGTCAGGGTTGCCAGCACCCGACCGGACGAGAACTCGATGACGGTTATCGTCTCGTCTCCCCGGTTGGCGCAGTAGAGCTTGTCGCCGGCCGGGCTGCAGGCAAGGACGTTCGGCGACGCCCCGACCCCGGTCGTACCGATGACCTGTCCGGTCGCCGGGTCAACGGCCAGCACCCGGTTGCCGGCGGCGTCGGCGCAGTAGAGCAACCCGCCCGGTTCCGGCTGGCACAGTGCGGTAACCAGGCAGCCGGTGATGACGGAATCGCAGGGTCGTCTTGCTTCACAGTCAATAACCGTCATATGGGCCTCGCCCCAGCTTGGGCAGAACAGACGGTCACCGCCACTGGCGTGCGCCAGGTCCGTAGGATAGCGGCCGACCGGCACGACCGCCTCGAGCGAATCGACGGTCGAGTTGATGATGCCGACGCCCTGTCTGCTCCCCATGACAACGTAAACTTCGTCGCGCATCGGACTGACAACTATCGCGCCGCTGGAGCCGGAATCATTGAGCGCCCTGGTCACCTCGTCGGTCGCGCCGTCAATGACAATCAGACCGTTGCCGCCGGTGCAGTAAACGCGACCGTTGCCCGGGTTGTGTTGGATGCCGGCCGGCCGGTAGAGCGCGTGGTCGACAAGCAGCGTGTCTGCCGCCGCGTCGAGCACGGACACCAGGCCTGCTCCCTCGGTGCACCCGACGTAAACCTTGTTGTGCTGTGGGTTGTAGGCGACAACCGCCTGCCCGCTGCCGAGCTCAACGGTCGCACACACCGTGTCGACCGCGCAGTCAATCACCGAAAGCGAAGTCCAGCCCGAGTTCGCGACGTAGACCTTGCCGTCGCGCGAGTTCCAGCAGAGCGAAACCGGACCCGGTCCGACCGCAACGGTGGCGACTACCGCATTGCTGACTCCGTCAATGACCGACACGGTTCCAGAGCCGCGGTTGGCGACGTACACCTTGTTGTTGATGCTGTCGTAACAGAGCGCGACGGGCTCGACGCCGACGCCGACGGTACTCACGACCGTGTCGGCCGAGCAGTCAACCACGCTCACGGTCGAATCCAGTGCCCCGCTCCTGCCGGCGTTCGCGCAGTAGAGCTTGCGGTTGCGCGGGTTGAGACAGAGTGCGCGCGTGTTGCTGCCGACCGGGACGCGGGCCACGCGCTGGTGGGTCGCCGCGTCAATGACGAGCAGCGCGCGACCATGCTCCGCGCCGAGATAAACCCGGCCGTTGTCGGGGTTGTGAATGACGCGCTGTGGATAGGCAATGCCACCCAGCGAGTCAGGCAGGAGAATCGTCCGGACGATGTTCCCGCCCCCCGCGCGGGCGGAAAGCGGACACATCCCGGCGAGTACGACGAGGATGAGTCGGCTACTGATCAGCCTGAGCAAAATCGCCTCCTTGGAGCCGCGGTCCCGACCCCTTCATCGCTCCGAAAGCACTACCGCCGACACCGCAATCGCTGCCGTGGCCATCGGCCTTTCCAGGTTTCGGGCAACCCTCGAAAGACAAATGCCACAAACGCGTACGATGTTCTCGCCGCGTCCTCGGTGTGATTGTAATCCGCTCCGGTTGCCTGTCAAGAGGGAGCGTCTTGACCTGTGATGCCACAGGGATTATGTCAGTCTTACCGTACGGCGGGCGGTCGCCGGGTCGTTTGGCCATGCCGGATGCATTGCAGAGACCCGGGCTCCGCTCACGGAGCGAAGGCCGGACCGACTCAGCGTCATCGAGAAGGCCTTGCCGCGGGCCTGCCGGCGCACAGCGCGGCCAGTACCTCCCGGCCGGCAGAGTCGTGCGCGGTCAGGCGAACCTGCTCCGCACCCGCCAACTTGTGGCTGATACTTGTCCGGCCCCGGTCAGCCCAATCCTCGACGCCCTTCGGCAAGAACTCGCTATGACATTTTCGCTGTGGTTTGATAGCGGGAGCGTCTTGACCCCTGCCGACCCGTGCCTATGATTGGCCGTGAGCAGACACTGGATGCTCCGGGCGCTGGAACTGGCCGGCCGCGGGGTCGGCCGGGTGTCCCCCAACCCGATGGTCGGCGCGGTGCTGGTCAAGTCCGGCCGCACGGTCGGCGAAGGCTGGCATCGTCGCTTCGGCGGACCGCATGCCGAGGTGGAAGCGCTCAGGGCCGCGGGCCGCGCCGCGTCCGGCGCAACGCTCTACGTGACGATGGAACCCTGCTGCACCTGCGGCAAGACCGGGGCCTGTACCGAAGCCCTGCTGACGGCCGGCATCAAGCGGGTGGTCGCCGCGACCCTGGACCCGAATTGTGCGGTCAACGGCCGGGGACTGCGCTGCCTGCGCGCGGCCGGGGTCGCGGTCGAACTCGGTCTCCTTGCCGCCGAGGCCCGCCGCCTGAACGAAGCCTACTTCTGCTCTCGCCGCGAGCGCCGGCCGTTCTTCACCCTGCGCGTCGCCCTGACCCTGGACGGAATGATGGCCGCCCGCAACGGCGAGTCGCAATGGATCACCGGGCCCGCGGCCCGGCGCAGGACGATGGCGCTCCGTTGCTCTTCGGACGCGGTGCTGGTCGGGGTCGAAACGGTGCTCCGGGACGACCCCAGGCTCACTTGCCGGGGCGCACGCCGGGTCCCGGTGCTCCGGGTCGTGCTCGACTCGCGCCTCCGCACACCGCCCGCCGCGCGGCTGTTCCGGGAACCGGGACCGGTACTGCTCCTGACTTCGCGTGGTGACGCGGCACGGCGGGCCCGACTCGAACGCGCCGGCGCCGAGGTCATCGAAGTCCGCAGTGGCCGCAGCGGCCTGCTCGACTGGACCGCGATCGCGGCCGAGCTCCACCGCCGCGACATCCAGTCCGTGCTGGTCGAAGGCGGGGCCCGGGTCGCGTCCTCCGCGCTCGAAGCCGGGCTGGTGGACAAAGTCGTGACGTTCCACGCCCCGATGCTGATGGGCCCGGGCCGCTGCATGACCGGTGGGATGCGGCCCCGCGGCTTCGGCCGGGTCATCCAGCTCCGCCGGGTCCGCCACGAGCTGCTCGGCCCGGACGTGATGACCGAGGGGTACATCCCGCGCCGAGGGAAGAACTGATGTTCACCGGGCTGGTCGAAGAACTCGGGCTGGTGCGTGCGGTCAACCGCAGCGCCGACAACCGCCGGCTGGAGATTGCCGCGAAGCTGGCCGCCGGGCTGGCGGTCGGCGACAGCCTCGCGGTCAACGGCTGCTGCCTGACCGTGGTCCGGTCCGCGGCCGGTCTCTGCGCGCTCGAGGCCACCGCGCCCACGCTCGAAGCCACGACGCTGGACCGGCTGAGGGCGGGCGACCGGGTCAACCTGGAACGCGCGCTCAGAGTCGGGGACCGGCTCGGCGGGCATTTCGTCCAGGGCCACATCGACGAAGTCGCCTCGGTCCGCCGGGTCGAGCGCCGGGGCGGCCATCACGAACTCACCGTCCGGGTCGGTTCGGCCAACCGGCACCTGCTGGTCGAGCAGGGCTCGGTCTGCCTCGACGGCGTCAGCCTGACTGTCGCCACGCTGGCCGGCGGCGGCTTCACGGTCAACATCATCCCCCACACCTGGGAGCACACCATCCTGCGGGACTACCGGGCCGGCACCGCGGTCAACGTCGAGTACGACCTGCTGGTGAAGGCTGCCCGCCGGCCCGCGGCCGGGCGCCCGGGCCGCGATTGACCGCCCGGGTTTCGTTCCTTAGAATCCCGCCATGCATCTCAAGTTCATCCGCGAGCAGACCGACGAGACCCGGCGGCTGCTCGAACTGCGGCGCTGCCCGCTCACGCTCGAAACCATCCTGGCGCTGGACGCCGAGCGCCGGGCGCTGGCGCTCGAACGCGACCGCCTGCGTCACGAACAGAAGGGCATCTCGCAGGCGGTGGCCGACGCGAAACGGTCCGGCGCGGACGCCGGGCCGGTGATGGCCCGGGCCCGGGAGCTGTCCGAGCAGGTCAAGGTCGCGGACCGGGAGCTCGCCGGGGTCGAAGCGAAGCTCGAGGAGCAGACCCGGCAACTGCCCAACGTCGTCCATCCCTCGGTAACGGTCGAGGAAGCGGTCGTCGCCGAGTGGGGTGCGCCCCGGCAGTTCGAGTTCCAGCCGCTGGCGCACTGGGACCTGTGCGAGGCGCTGGAACTGCTCGACCTCAAGACCGGGGCCGAGCTCGCCGGCTCGCGCTTCCCGCTTTTCGTCGGCCGGGGCGCGCTGCTGCGCCGGGCGCTGCTCGATTTCTTCATCACCACCCACGTCAACCGGCACGGCTACACCGAAATCGCGCCGCCGGTGCTGGCCAACCCGCCGACGCTCGAAGGCACTGGCCAGCTCCCGCACCTCGAGAGCGAAATGTACGCCCTGCGTGACGACCAGCTCTACCTGATTCCGACCTCGGAGGCGATGCTCGCCGGCCTCCACCGCGGCCGGACCATTGAAGATGCCGACCTGCCGAAGAAGTACGTCGCCAACTCGCTCTGCTTCCGGCGCGAGGCGGGCTCATACGGCAAGGACGTCCGCGGCATCACCCGGGTCCACCAGTTCGACAAGGTCGAAATGGTCCGCTTCACCCGGCCGGCCGAGTCGTACGCCGCGCTCGAGGAGATGGTCGAGGAAGCCTGCTTCCTGCTCCGCGAGCTGGAGATTCCCTACCGGGTCAAACGGCTGGCGTCCTGGGACATCGCCTGGCAGTCGGCCAAGACCTACGACATCGAAGCCTGGGCCGGCGGCGAAGGCAAGTGGCTCGAAGTCTCCTCGCTCTCGAACTGCGAAGACTACCAGGCCCGGCGCTGCGCCACCCGCTGGCGCGGCCCGGACGGCACCGGCTACCCGCACATCCTCAACGGCTCCGGGCTGGCCCTGCCCCGGACGTTCATCGCGCTGGTCGAGAACTACCAACAGCCCGACGGCTCGGTCCTCATCCCGGAGAAGCTCCGCCCGTTCGCGGGCGGGCTCGAGCGCATCAGCTGACCTGGAAGGGCCGGGGCAGCAGCGCGCCGAGCCGCAGGCGAGCGTTCTCCCGGCCGTTGGCCAGCAGTATCCACGGGTCACGGTCGCCCGCGAACTCGGCAATCACCTGCAGGCAAGCGCCGCAGGGCGGGGTGAGCGTATCGGTGTCGGCGAACACCAGCACGGCCGCGAC
>JAWOIB010000097.1:0-16717 GCA_046484845.1 bacterium | reverse complement strand
GCCGCCTTTGCTGAACCACTCAATCATCGATCCTCCTGAGGTTAGCCTGGTTCGAAGGTCAGTAAGAATTTAGCCGCCACAACCGCCCTGTCAAGCTTCCGCAATGAACCCTGTGATGCCACAGCGATAATGTCAAAGGATTATGCCACAGGGATTACGTCAGTCTTGACGTGCAGCCGGCGGTCGCCGGGTCGTTTGGCCATGCTGGAGGCATGACAGGAACCCGGGCTCCGCTCACGGAGCAAAGGCCGGACCGACCCGGCGTCATCGAGAAGGCCTTGCCGCGGGCCTGCCGGCGCACAGCGCGGCCGATACCTTCAGGCCGAAACCCGTCATCCCGCCCGAATTACCCATGACCTGTAATACCAATCACTATCCATCGAGTTGAACTGAGTATCTGGCTAACTCTTTGTATTGTCTGCGTTTCATTCACATCCGAATTTCCCCCCTCCCCTACCCCCCGGGTCATCCCCCCGGTCATCGGGCCGGTAACCCGGAGAGCGACCCGACCGGTCATTCGCCCGGTCATCCGGCGCATCACCCGGCCGCTCATCCGCCGGGCAACCCGGCCCAGCATCGGCCCGGTAACCGGACCGGTCACCGGGCCGCTCGTCCCCCCGGTCACCGCCCGCATCACCGACCCGGTCACCGCCCGGGTCAGCCCGGGAATGCAGGTACGAGCAACGGGCGGCGGCCCGCCGGGGTGGCGCGGACCGACGCGAGAAAGCCCGGGTACGACCCGCGCGACTGGACCAGCACCAGCCGGCAGGACTCGCCGGTGTCCTGCCTACGGACGAAGTACACCCCGGGACTCAGCCCCGCGGTGCAGAGGTCATTGGGTCGCGAGGTGTTCTGGCAATCGGGCCCGGGGCTTCTTCGTCAGCGCGGGCGGCGAAGAGGCCGGTCCGGTCAGCGGCCGGAGAGCCGGAGCAGGAGGCCGCGGATGCCGCGGCGGACCGAGAGCGCGCGCTCGGGACAGAGTTCGACACAGCAGTAGCAGGAGATGCAGTCGCGGAAGGCGATGACCGGTGTCGGAGCAAGCGTAATCGCCTCGACCGGGCAGCCGGCCGCGCACCGGCCGCACCGGGTACAGCGGTCCGGCGTGAGCACCGGCCGAGAGGCGGTGGCGGTGTAGGCCGCGCCGGAGAGGAAGGTGCCGAGGTTGGCGACCAGCATGGTCGGGAGCCGGAACCCGGGCACCGGCCCGGTGTCGCCCCGGATGTCGATTTCCGCCGGCCGGCCCGGGCCGAGCCCGCGGTCCGCGGCGATGCGGATCATCGGGACCCGGTTCGGCCTGGTGCCGGCCAGCATTGCCATCACCGCGTCCACCGCGACCGGGTTGCGGCCCGCGATGAGCCGGCCGATGCTGAGTACCCGGCCGTTGGATGGGCCGGACGGCCCGTCCATCCCGCGCAGGGCATCCACGATGGAGAGGACCGGGACCGGCAGGGCCTGGTAGATGTCCACCATCAGTTCGGCGAACTGGTGTGCGCTGCGCGCCCGAGCGTGGAGCAGGGTTTTCTGCCGGCCCGGGATAACCCCGAACAGGTTCTTGACCGCGCCGGTGAGGATGGTGAGGGCGTGGGTCTTGAACACCGGCAGGTTGAGGATGAGGTCCACTTCGCTGAGCAGGGCCGAGACCGCGACCCGCGGCACGAAGCGCGATTCGAGCTCCAGGGTCGCGGTGCGGAGGCTGACGTCGGTGAAACTGCCGTCCGAGGCTTCGACCGCGCCGGTCGGGGCCACGAACTCGGCCAGGGGGCCGGTCAGACCGCCACCCGGGTTGTCGCCGACGAAGACCGCGCTCGCGCCCCGGTTCCTGAGCTCGCGGACGCAGGCGGCGATGACGCCCGGGTCGGTCGTGACTCCTTCATCAGGATGGTGACTGCCGAGCAGGTTGGGTTTGACCCAGACCCGCAGGCCGCGGAAGTCCTGTTCGAGGAAGTCGAGTGCTTCCACGACCGCGGCGTTGAGGTCCGTGACTCTGCGGATGAGGACGCGGTGCGCGGGACTCATCGGCCGACGAGGTTCTGGAGCAGGCCGCGCCAGGGGCCGGGCACGGTCAGCGCCTGTTCCGGGCAGACTTCGGTGCAGCAGTAGCAGGAGATGCACCGGGCACGGTCAATCCGGGGCCAGGGCGCGAGGGTCAGCACCTCGACCGGGCAGCCGTCCGCGCAGCGCCGACAGCGGATACAGCGTTCCTGCCGGAGCAGGGGCCGGGCCCGGGCAATCGGGTAGACCCGGGCGACGAGCGCGGTGACGGTGCCGGTCAGCGCCCGGCCGGGCAGGCGGAAGCCGGGGATGACGTAGTAGTCGCCGGTGATGTCGATGTCCTCGCGCCGGGTGGGGCCGAGACCGCGCTCGCCCGCGATGCGGAGCATGGGGACAGCGTCCGGCCGCGCGCCGCACATCAGCGCCATCACCGCGTCGAGCGCGACGCCGTTGCGGGCGGCGAGCAGGCGCTCGATGCGGCGGGCCCGGCCGGCGGTGGGGCCCGGGCCGTCCATCCCGCGCTGGGCGTCCATCAGGAAGAGCATCGGCGTAGGGATGGCCTGGAAGATGTCCACGACCAGTTCGGCGAACTCGAGGTCGTTGTGGGCCAGGGTGTGGAGCCGGCCCTTGATGCCGCCCGGGACCGCGCCGAACAGGTTCTTGACCGCGCCGCTCAGGATGGTGAAGGCGTGGGTCTTGAACACCGGCAGGACCAGGATGAGGTCGGTTTCGGTGACGATGCGCGAGAAGCGGAGCTCGGAGAGGAAGCGGGAGCGGAGCGGCAGGGTGACGGTGGCGTCGGCGATGCTGCGGAAGCAGCCCTCGCTGGCCTCGACGATGCCGGTCGGGGCGAGGTAGCGTTCGATGTTGACCCGGAGCCAGCCGCCCGGGTTGTCCGCGACGATGGCTTCCTTCGCGCCGCGCCGGCGCAGTTCGCGGACGACGAGGCGGACGAGTTCCGGGTCGGTGGTGACGCTGCGCTCGGGCGGGTGGGGGCTGATGAGGTTGGGCTTGACCCAGACCCGGAGCCCGCGGAAGTCCTGTTCAAGGAAATCGAGCGCTTCCGCGACCGCCGCGGCCAGGCGGTCGGAGCGCCGGACAAGAACCCGCTCGCGGGCGGCGGTGACCATGCCGCGGTCAGGGCCGGCCGGGGATGATGTAGAGGATGTTACCGAGCGCGACCACCGCCTCGGGCTGCTTCGCCTTGTCGGCGGGCACGGCAGTGTCCTTGAACTCGACTTCGATGAGCTTGGCAACCCCGTCCTTGATGGTGTAGCCGACGCAGGCGGCGGTGCCGCCGGACTTCAGGAAAACCGTGGGCATCCTGCTTCCTATTCCGGTTTCGGCAAGGTCATCCGGGTCGGGCGGTCGCGGCGCAGGCCGAGCGCGTAGTCGGCCTGGAGCAGTTTGTGAATCTCGCGCGAGCCCTCGTAGATCTGCGCGCCTTTGGCGTTGCGGTAGAAGCGTTCGACCGAGTACTCGCTCGAGAAGCCGTAGGCGCCGTGGATCTGGACGGCGTGCGAGGCCGCTCTCTCCGAGCATTCACAGGCGCGCATCTTGGCGAGCGATGTCTCGCGCGTGTTGCGGACGCCCTCGTTCTTGAGCCAGCCCGCCTTGAGCCAGAGCAACCGGCAGGCTTCATAGTCGCCCGCCATTTCGGCGATCATCTCCTTGACCAGTTGGTGTTCGGCGATCGGTCGGCCGAAGGTTTCGCGGGTCCGGGCGTATTCGGTCGAGGCATCGAGACAGGCCCGGATCAGCCCGGTTGCGCCCGCGGCGACGGTGTAGCGGCCCTGGTCGATGGCGAACATCGCGATCTTGAACCCCTCGCCTTCCCGGCCGAGCAGGTTCTCCTTGGGAACCCGGACATCGTCCATGGCAATCGAGCCGGTGTTCCCGGCCCGGACGCCGAGCTTGCCGTGGATGGTGGCGGTCGTGAGGCCTTTCATCCCGCGTTCGAGCAGGAAGGCGGACATTCCGGAGTGGTCGCGCGCGTTCTTCTTCTCGATGTCGGTCCAGGCGATGACGAGGAAGTGGTCCGCGACATCGGCGAGGGAGATCCACATCTTCTCACCGGACAGGACGTAGTCGTCGCCGTCCCGGCGCGCGGTCGTGCGGATGCCGATGGCGTCAGTGCCCGCGGAAGGCTCGGTGAGGCCGTAGGTGGCGGTCTTCTCGCCCCTGGCCTGGGGCACGAGCCAGCGCTGTTTCTGTTCTTCGGTGCCCCAGGTCAGCAAGGACAGGCTGTTCAGGCCGATGTGGACGGAGAGAACGACCCGGAGCGAAGTGTCCACGTACTCGAGTTCCTCGCAGGCGAGACCCAGCGCGATATAGTCGTTGCCGGTTCCGCCATAGCGGGCCGGCAGCGAGAGGCCGAGGATACCGGTCTCGCCCATCTTGCGAAGCAGGGTCGGGTCGAATTCGGACCGCTGGTCGCGTTCCTGAATGGTCGGCGCCACCTCACGGCCGGCGAACTCGCGGGCGAGTTGCCCGATGAACAGCTGATCGTCACTCAGGCGGAAATCCATTCTTTCATACCTCCTTGGGGTACGGTTTCTCGAGGATGTATTGCGCGGCCAGTTCACACAGCCGGGCGATGTCGATCTTGCCGGACAGTTTGCTCCCGGCAACTTCGTCGCGCAGCGCTTCGAACGGGAAGAGGCCCTTTCGGGCAAGGAGGAGCAGCAGCCCGTACAGGGCCGCTCCTCTTGCGCCGGCGGCGTCCCGGATGGCGGCGAAGGCGACTTCGGCGCCGGTATCCGGTGCGGGCAGAGACTTGTCGATGAGCACCAGACCGGACTTCATCTTCCCGATCGCCGGGGCGAAGTGCTTGAGGCCGTTGGCCGAGGTGATGACCGCCGCGTCCGGGATGATGTAACCGGCGTGGAGGACCGGTTCCGGGGACAGGATGATCTCCGCGGCCGAGTAACCGACCCCGACCGTCACGGGATAGGTGCCCTTCTGGGCGGCGCTGAGGCCGGAAGCGACCGCGGCGCGGGCGAACAGGCCGGCGGCGATCTGGACGCCCTCCCCGGCCGAACCGCCGAGCAGGATCGAGATGCGTTCAGCCAGCGGCGAGTCGAAGCGTCGGTCAATCGGCTCGAGATCAAGCAGGGATTTGAGCCCGGTGCGGACTTCAGTCCGGTACGGCTGGATACCGGGATTGGTCAGGTGGTCGAGGCCGAGGCCGGCCCCGGCCGCGATCTGCTCGAGGCTGAGTCCGGGGTTGTGCTTCACACCGTAGCTGACGCAGTGTTCGACCACCTCGACGAGCGAGAAACCCCTGACCGACAGCGCATCGACGATGGCATCCGAGAAATCGCCCTTGCCGATCACCCGCCGGGCACTGGCCGCGCCGGCGGTGTGCACCCGCCGGCAGATGTCGTAGCCCCGGTGGCGGACGCCATCCGGGCAGGTTGGAGTCCGGTAGCCGCAGGGCGTGATGCCGCTTGGCTGGCCGCCGGTCATCCCGTAGAGCATGTTATTGTGAAGGATGACCGTTATATCGAAGTTCCGGTGCGCCGCTTCGATGAGGTGCTGGAGGCCGATAACCGCTCCACCGTCGCCGATATAGACGATAACCTTGCCGTGCTCCAGCCCGGCCGAGATCCCGGCGGCGATGGCGGTCGAGCGGCCGTGCAGGCCGTGCACCGTATGGGTGTGGAAATGGGAGTCGACCAGGCCGTGACAGCCGATGTCGGTGACGAGCACGACCTCAAGCGGCGAGAGCCCGAGCCGCTCCAGCGCCCGGGCGGTGTTGCGGACAACGAAGTGGTGGCCGCAACCCGGGCAGAACGGGAGCGGCGCCGGCGACAGACAGCGGTCAGCCATTGTCCGCGCCCTCCACCGCCGCGATGATGTCCTGGGGCGAAACGAGCCGCCCGATGAGGTTCACCCCGCACAGCCCGGGCCGGCCCGCGGCTCCGAACAGAAGCTGGCGAAGCTGGCCGGTCAGGTTCTCCTCGGCGACGACCACCCGCTGATAGCGCGAAACGATCCGGGTCAGTTCGTCCGCGAAGGGGATAAGCGTCTTGGGCAGCAGCAGCGACACGCGCCGACCAGCCGCACGCAGCTTCTCGACCGCGTGCCGCGCCGCCTGTCCGGTTACGTCCCACGCGATGACGATGGTGTCGGAGTCGGGCTGTTCGTCGAGGTCATAGCGCAGGTAGTCCGGCAGGTTGACGATCATCTTTTCGTGCAGCCGTCGGGTGTTGTCGAGCGCGGCCGGCGCCAGGCTCTGGTGCAGTCCGGACTGGTCGTGCGTCGAGGCGGTCAGGCGCACCTGGTGACAGGGATTGCCCACCGGCAGCAGGGGCGGGACGAGGTCGGGGCCGGGCCGGTATGCTTCGTACACCCCGCACGCGTCGGGCGGGTCTCTCCGGACCGGTTCGATCGGTGCGAGCCGGGATAGGTCGAAGTCGCGACGGGTCATCACCATCTCCTTGGAGGTGAGGAGTACGACCGGCGAGCGGAGCCGGACGGCGGTATGCTGGGCAAGGCTCGCGAGTTCCCAGCAGTCCCGGAAGTTCGTCGGGCAGAGCACCGGGAGCGCGTAACCGCCGGACACCGCTCCGGCCAGCAGCGCGAGGTCGCCGGTCGCGCCGATTGTCGCCGAGCCGGTCGAAGGCCCGAGGCGCTGGACGAGGACGATGACCATCGGCAGTTCCATCATGTACGCCATATTGACGGACTCGAGCATCAGCGCAAATCCGGCGAACGAGGTGGCGGAGACGGGCAGGCGGCCGGTTGCGGACAGCCCGGACATCCATTGCAGGCAGGTGAGCTCGTCCGGGGCCGCGACCGCCGTTGGGAACCGCTGGAAACCGTAGGAGTACATCAGGTTCGCCGGGGTTATCGGGTAGCCGACGTAGGTGTCGGCGCCGGAGCGGATCAGCGCCTCGATTACCAGTCGCGAGCCGTCGAGCATCACCCGGTGTCCGGGCGGCGGGTGACCCCCGTCTTCCGGGTCGGGCGGTCGGGGATCAGGCGAGGTCACTATCGAGACAACCTACCGGGATGCGGATCAGTTGCGCCGTTTGTGTCCGAGCCCGGTGCGGCGGTAGATGGCGTCAACGTGCCGGAGCAGGCGCTTGACGCTGAACACCCGGTTCAGCGCCCGCCGGTCGAGCCGGGTGGTGACTTCCGGGCTGTTACGGGCGAGCTCGGGCAGGCTGGTCCCGGACTCGCGGGACAGGAAGCTCAGGCCCTGGACCAGCCGGTAACCTTCGTCCCGGCTCATCCCGGCTTTGACCAGCGCGAGGAGCAGGGCCTGCGAGTGGAAGCTGCCGCCCGAGGCCTCAAGGTTCGCGGCCATCCGGTTGGCGTTGACCACCAGCCCGGCGAGCACGTTGTTGAGCTTCCGGGTCATGTAATGGACGAGGATAGTGGCACCGGGGATGATGATGCGCTCGTTGGCCGAGTTCGAGAGGTCGCGTTCGTGCCAGAGCGGGATGTTCTCGTACCCGGTCGCGACCCAGCCGCGCACGACCCGGCTGAGGCTGGTAACCCGCTCGCAGATGATCGGGTTCTTCTTGTGGGGCATCGCCGAGGAGCCGCGCTGGCGGGTGCCGAACGGCTCGGCCAGCTCGCCGATTTCGGTGCGCTGGAGGTTGCGAATCTCGACCGCGATGCGCTCCAGTCCGGCCGCGATGAGCCCGAGCACCGCCAGCATGTAGGCATGCCGGTCGCGGGGGATGACCTGCGTCGATACTGGCTCGGGCTTGAGCCCGAGCACCTGCAGGACCCGGGCTTCGAGCCGGGGCCCGACCTGGGTGTAGCTGCCGACCACGCCGGAGAGCTTGCCGTGGTGCATCTCGGCGATGGCGGAGCGCAGCCGGTCGAGGTTGCGGCAGGTCTCCTCGTACCAGGACAGCGCCTTGAGCCCGAAGGTGATCGGCTCGGCGTGGACGCCGTGGGTCCGGCCGACCATCGGGGTGTGCTTGTGCTCGATGGCGAGCCGGGCGCATTCCATCCGGAGCCCGCCGAGTGAGGCCTCGATGACCTCGAGCGCGGAGATGCAGCGGAGCGAGAGCGCGGTGTCCACGACGTCGTAGCTGGTCAGGCCGAAATGGACGTACTCGCCCGCCCGGCCGACGCTTCTCGCGACGCTGCGGGTGAAGGCGATGACGTCGTGGTTGGTTTCCTTCTCGAAGCGCTCGATTTCGGCGATGCGGAAGGTGGCCCTGCCGATGGCGCGGGCCGCGCTCTTCGGGATCATGCCCAGCTCGGCCTGGGCCCGGGCGACCGCCTTCTCGACCAGCAGCCAGGAGTTGAACTTGGCCTCCTCGCTCCAGAGGCCGGCCATTTCGGGCAGGGTGTATCGTGCTATCATCTTAATCGGTAGTAGAGCCGGGTGGACTCGCCGTCGCGGTCAACGACGATGTTGATGGTCGAGTCCAGCCGCTCGAATTGACGGGCGAAGTCGGCCGCGGCGCGGACCGCCTTGCCCTGGGCCATGAGGATGACGTCACCGGGCCGCAGGCCGATTCTCGCGCCAGCGCTGCCGTCGGTGACCTTGAGGACCACGACGCCCCGGTTGTGGCTGAGGTTGAACCGGGCGCGCAGGACCGCGGTGAGGTCGGCGATCTCCGCGCCGAGCGCGGTCCGGTACGTCGTCAGTCGGGTGCCGCCCGCGCCCTTGACGTCGGCGACAAACTCCCGGACCGCGTCGATCGGGCGGGCGAAACCGATGCCCTCGGAGCCGCCCGAGTGCGAGAAGATGAAGGTGTTGACGCCGATGACCTCGCCGTCGGCATTGGTCAGCGGGCCGCCGGAGTTGCCGGGGTTGATGGCCGCGTCGGTCTGGACCATGTCGCTCATCACCTGGCCCCGGCCGGTACGGACGTCGCGGTGCAGGGCGCTGATGACCCCGACGGTCACGGTCGGCTGGGCGTCTTGGAGCATGAACCCGAACGGGTTGCCGAACGCGATGACCCATTCGCCGATGAGCAGGTCGTCGGCGGTGCCGAGCGGGGCGGTGGGCAGGTCCTGCCCCCGGACGCGCAGCAGCGCCAGGTCGAGCCCGTTGTCGAGGCCGGCGAGGTCGGCCTCGAACTCGCGGTTGTCGGGCAGGGTGACCTTGATTGCGGTGGCGTTGCGGACGACGTGGGCGTTGGTGATGACGTCGCCATCCGCGGAGATGACGAACCCGGAGCCCATCGACCGGACTTCCTCGCGAAACTGGCGGCGGGGGAAGAAGTCCCGGAAGAACTCGTCGATGCCGAACCCGCCGAACGGGTCGTAGCTGACGATCCGGGTCTGGGTGACAACGACCGAGACCACCGCCGGGCTGACCCGGCGGGCGGCCTCGGTGATGGCGTTGCGCCGGCTGGTTGAGACCGCGTCGGCTCCGGGCGCGGGCCGGGCGCAGGCGAGGACCACCGCGACTGCCAGGGTGAACCGAAGTGTCTTTGTCATCTGATGTGCCAGTCTAACAGGCCGGGTTGGAATGGTCAAGAAGCTTCGCGGGGCGGGCCCGGCCCGCCCCGCGCATAGCCTTGTCGCTCAGCGGGTGACTGTCACCGACCTGGTCTCGGAGCGGCCTTCGGCGTTGAGCGTGAAGTAGTAGACCCCGGCCGGTAGTTCGCCGGCCGGCCAGGCGAATTCGTGGGCGCCGGCCGCGAGCCTGCCGCAGACAGGCTCGGCGACGAACCGACCGGCGGCGTTGTGCACGCGCAGGCTGGCAATGGTTTCCCGGGCGAGGTGGAACCGGAAGTTCCCGCGTCCCCGGGTCGGGTTCGGGTTGACCTCGATGTCGCGCGCGAACTCAGGCCGGGATTCCTCTTCGACGCCGGCAAGCTGGGCCAGGGTGAAATCGTCGGCGGAGACCTCCGCCCATGGGACCCCTCAGCCGTCCGAGGTATACGAGTAGAGGGAGATGCCGACCTGCCGGACCGCATCGGCGGTCACCGCGGGCAGGTTGGCCGCGATTTCCTCGCGCACGTTGACGGCGTACTGGCGCCAGTCCGGGTCGGTGATGCTGATGAGGTGCCGGTTGCCCGACGGCTCCCAGGCGCAGTATTCGTTGTGGAGGTACCAGATCGTCTCGCCGAGCCTGGTGCCGCCGTTGTCGTAGTACTCGAGGAAGACCGCGGCGACCGGCCAGCAGGTGGAGGAGCCGCCGCCGATGGCCCAGGAGGCCTGGTAGGAGAACGCGAGGTCTGGCCCGACGACGTCAATGAGCTGGCTGAGTCGGGCAAACCCCGGACCGTTCACCTGCTGGACGAAGCAGTAGTGGCCGGTGTCCGGCGGGGACCAGGCCCGGCGTTCGGCGAGGTGGTTGCCGAAGCCGCTCTCCTCGTATTCCCAGCCGTCGGCCAGATCCCTCGAAAAATCGCCGTTGACGACCATGTTCTGGGCGAAGGCTAATCCGGTCGCGGCGACCGCCAGCAACAGGACCGTCAAATGCGGTGTGCGATTCTTCCTGTGCGTCATATAGAAATGCTATGGCTTGGCGGCGGGGTGTCAATGCCGCTCGCGGCAGTTGACATTTGCGCGTCGGGGTCTACTCTGTCCGGTCGTTCTCGACGATGACGCAAATCATCCTGCTGTTTCTGCTCGGGCTGGCCCCGCCGGCCGGGCTCGAGGCGTTCGACACGCCCAACGACGAGGGCTCGAGCATCACCCTGACGTGGCAATCGCCGGAGGAGGAATCTCTCCGACCGCGCGCATTCGTCGTCTCGCGCTCGGAGGCGGCCGATACCGGGTTCGAGCCGCTGGGCGAGGTCCCGGGCATCCAGGCCGAATTCAGCGACAACCTTGCCCGTGACGGGGTGCCGCATTGGTACCGGGTCGGGGCGGTCAGCGGAGAGGACACGGCCTGGGCCGATGCGGTCGGGCCGGTGCGCGCCGCGGCCCAGTGGTTCAACACCACCCGGTTCAACATCCTCGTCGTGACGCTGGTCATCTGCGCGGTGTTCTGCTACTACATCGTCCGGGCCCGGCGCGGGGACAAGATGTTCATCCGCCGGATTGCCGGGCTCGACGCGATTGACGAGGCGCTGGGCCGGGCGACCGAGATGGGCAAACCGATCCTGTTCAGCTTCGGGCTGGGCTACATCACCGACATGGTGGTCATCGCGGCTCTGCCGCTCCTGCGCCGGATCGCGGGCAAGTCGGCCGAATACGCCACCCGGCTGATGGTGCCGAGTTCGGACCCGCTGGTGATGACCGCGGCCCAGGAGACGGTCAAGGAAGCATACTCGCAGGCGGGCCGGCCGGACCTGTACAACGCCGACAATATCAACTTCCTGACCTCGGACCAGTTCGGGTACGCGGCCGGGGTGGACGGCATCATCCTGCGCGAGAAGCCGGGGGCGATATTCTGGCTCGGCTACTTCTACGCCGAGTCGCTGATCATGGCCGAGACCGGGCAGTCGGTCGGCGCCATCCAGCTCGCGGGCACGACCGAGACGACGCAGCTGCCGTTCTTCGTGGCGGCCTGCGACTACACGATGATCGGGGAGGAGATCTACGCCGCCTCCTGCTACCTCAAGCCCGAGCCGATGATGCTGGGCAGTATCAAGGGCGAGGACTTTCTCAAGCTGGCGCTCATCATCATCGCCACGCTGGTTGTCCTGCTCGGTACGGCCGCGGCGGTGCTGGGTGACAGGGCCGGTTTCCTAGAGACCGCGTACCGGGTGGTGACCGGCTGGTTCGAGCTCGACTACTAGCGATGCTCAAGCGCACCATCCCGCTCATCATCGTCTTCGCGACCGCGCTCGTGCTCATCGTGGCGTTCTTCATCCCGCGCCGGCCGTTCGGGGACCTCGAGGCGCGGATGCTGAACTGGTACGCGATCATCGCCGGGTTCACCTTCCTGCTCGGGCTGGATTCGCTGGCCCGGCATCACATCCTGAAGATCACCCGGCGCGCGCCGGGCTGGTTCTACAGCGCCGCGCTCCTGCTCGGGCTGTTCCTGACGCTCGGGCTCGGGATGTACTCCTGGTTCCGGTTCCAGAGCCCGTTCGCGCTCCAGTCGCCGTTCATGTGGCTGTACACCTACATGATCATACCGCTCCAGTCAACGATGTTCGGGACCCTGGCCTTCTTCATCGTGTCCGCCGCCTACCGGGCGTTCCGGGTCCGCAACTTCGCCGCGACCCTGCTGTTGTTCGCGGCCGGGCTGGTGATGCTGGGCAACACGCCGCTGGGCGGGGTGGTGTGGCGCGGGTTCGCGGATTTCGTCCACCTCATCATCCCGGCGGTTGACGCGCAGGTGCTGGGCAACGCCGAACTGCCGGCGGTGGTCAAGGACTGGCTGATGTCGGTGCCGCAGGCCGCAGCCAGCCGGGGCATCGGCATCGGGCTGGCGCTGGGCGGGATGGCGATGTCCCTGCGCATCATCCTCGGCATCGAGCGGACCTACCTCAACTGACGATGAGCTTCTGGGAGCGGATTGCCGGGGTCGACCGCCGGGTGCTCTACGGCCTGCTGGCGCTGGCGGTCGCCCTGCCGCTGATCATCAAGCCGCCGACCGCCATCCGCGTCTCGGAGCCGGTGCGCGAGGCCTTCCGGGCGGTGGACCGCCTGCCGCCCGGCTCGGTCGTGTTCGTCTCGATTGACTACGACCCGTCGTCCGCGCCCGAACTCCAGCCCATGCTCATCGCGCTCCTGCGCCACTGCTTCGGCAAGGGGCTCAAGGTCATCATCACCGGCCAGCTCGCGCTCGGCCTGCCGATGGCGGAAATCGCGCTTAACCAGGTCGCGCCCGAGATGAACGCGGAATACGGGCGCGACTACGTCAACATCGGTTACCGGCCGGGGTACACGGCGCAAATGGTAGGTATCGGCCGCGAAATCCGGGATTTCTTCCGCATTGACTATCGGGGCGTGCCGGTGGACAGCTTCGAGTTCATGCGCTCGGTCCATAACTACCGGGACATCGCACTGCTGGTCACGCTCGCCCACGGCGCGGTTGCGGACGTCTGGATCCAGTACGTCGGCGGCCGGTTCGACCAGGAGATCATCGTCGGGGTCACCGGGGTCAACGCGCCGAACATGTATCCCTACCTGCAGGCGAAGCAGATTTCCGGGCTCATCGGCGGACTGCAGGGCGCGGCCGAATACGAGACGCTCATCGAACAGCCCGGCTCGGCGACGCTCGGGATGCCGGCCCAGGCCTGGGCCCACGGGCTGATTATCGCCCTGCTCATCATCGGCAACCTCGGCTACCTGCTCTCGCGGAAGAAGAAACGGTGATCCTCAACGTCATCGGCACCTGGGTCGCGGCGACGCTGACCATCGCCATCCTCAGCTTCCTGTTCCGCGACAACCCGCTCTACAAGCTCGCCGAGCACCTCTACGTCGGCATCTCGGCCGGGTTCGCGGTCATCTACACCTGGGTGTTCCACGTCCACCCGATGCTGGTCGTCGCGTTCCGGGACCACATCGCCGAAGGCAACTACCTCGAAGCCTGGATACTGGTCGTGCCGGCACTGCTCGGGCTGGTGATGCTCTCGCGCTCGATACCGAGGATTGCCTGGATATCGCGCTGGCCGCTGTCCTTCACGGTCGGCATCGGGGCCGGGCTGGGACTGGTGGCCGCGGTCCAAGGCTATCTCCTGCCCCAGGTGTCGGACACCTTCCGGCCGCTGGTCACGGTCAACAACCTCATCCTCTTCGTCGGGGTCATTACGACGCTGTTCTACTTCTACTTCTCGAAGGAACACAAGGGCGCGCTCGGCGCGGTCTCGCGGGTCGGCATCGTCTTCATCATGGTCGCGTTCGGGGCCTCGTTCGGGTACACCATCATGGCCCGTGTCTCATTGCTCATCGGCCGGTTCTACTTCCTGCTCCACGACTGGCTCGGCATCATCCGCTGAGGAGGCGCGGATGCCGATCCGCCTCAGGCCGATGACCGACGCGGACCTCGACCGGGTCGTCGAGCTCGAATGCGCCATCTTCCCCTTTCCCTGGCACCGCCAGTTCTTCCGGGTTGACTGTCGGCGGCCGGGCGGGCTGGCCATCGTCGCGGAGGACGAAGAGGCGGTGGTCGGGTACGCGGTCGCCTGGCTCGAAGCGGACGAACTCCACGTCGCCAACATCGCGGTCGCGCCGTCGGGCCAGCGCAAGGGTGTCGGTTCGACCCTGCTGGCCGCGCTCATCGTGCACGGCCGGCGCCACGAAGCCCGCACCTGCTACCTCGAAGTGCGGGAGACGAATGCCGAGGCCCGGCAGTTCTACACCGGCCGCGGCTTCATTGCCACCGGCGTCCGCCGGGGCTACTACCCCGGGGGAGAAGACGCGGTGATAATGGAGCGCGACATCGGCCCGGGTAGCTGACCGGGCGGACCCGGGCCGTATCCCACCGCCGACGAACGCCGACAGCCGGGCAGGCGTGCGCCGCTAGCGCTGGACTATGACCTTCGCGCTTTGACCCTCGAACCCTTGGCCCCTCGGCCCCCGTGCCCGGATGAAGTACACTCCGGGCGCGAGGTGGCGGACGTCGTTCTCGCCCGGCGCAAGCTCCATCACCTTCCGGCCGGTAGGGTCGAGCAGGAGCGCGGGACGTAGCCCGATTCCGCCCGGGGAATCGGGATTGTGTCCCAAGCCCGCGAGATTGAGCACTCCGCGTACGACCGTCGGGCTGCGGCCGGTCAGCCGCGGTCGGGTATCCGGCGGCTCTTCAACCCCGGCGCCGAGGAACTCGATGATGCGCAGGCCAGCTGCCCAGTCTGCCATGTAGATGAGGTTAGAGGACAACGCTACACCACGAGAGATGCTGGCGGTACGATAATGACCGCATTCCACCGGGTTCTCGGGGCTGGACACATCGACTACCCGAAGCCCTGCTGAGTCGTTCGCAATGTAGGCAAGACCGCTGGCTGCGGCCACGTTCCAGGCAGGGCGAGGAGTGGCGTGGTTGCCGAGCACCCTCGGGTTCCGTGGGTCGGAGATGTCGACTACCGACAGGCCTGCATCGCCGGCCGCCAAGTAGGCGTAACGACCGACCACAGCAACTCCGTATGTCCAGCGCGGAACTGGGCAGTTGCCAATGACTGTCGGGTTTCGCGGGTCAGAGACGTCAACAATGCTCAGTCCGCTGGCCCAGTCTGCCACGTAAGCGTGGCTGCCGGCTAAGGCCACGTCAAAGGGCAAGCCCAAGGTAAGGCAAGACCCCAGTTCAGCCGGCTCGCGTGGGTTCGATAGATCAACGACACGCAGGCCAGACTCCTCGGCCGCAGCATAGACAAGATGCCCGTCGATAGCCACACCGGCGACCGGGTCAGGTATGTACCAGGAACCAATCTCGACCGGGTTATCGGGATTCGAGACGTCAACTACCCGAAGACCGGCACGGAAGGTTGCCAGGACAGCGAGGTTACCCGCTACCGCTACGCCACTGGGCAGGCCCGGGGTCGGGCAGAACCCGCGCCCCACCGGGCGAACCGGGTTCGAGACATCGACTATTCGTAACCCGCCGCCACGGTCCGCCAGGTAGGCATACGCCCCCGCTACATAGACGCGGTCGGCAGTGCCCGGAGCAGAACGGAAGCCGCGCTCCAGCGGGTTTTCCGGATCGTGAACGTCAACGGCCCGCAGACCTCCGTTGCCAGCTGCCACAAAGGCATGATCCTTGTGCACCTGGACGCTATAGGCCATGGACGAGGTTCGGCAGTGACCGCGCTCAACCGGGTTTTCCGGGTCAGAAACGTCGACTATCCGCAGGCCCCTGTCTCCCTCGCCGGTCACGTAGGCCAAACTGCCGATGATGGCGACGCTCCAGGCGAAAAAGGGGCAGTTTCCGCGTAGCACTGGGTTGTCCGGACTGGAGACATCTATCACGAACAGGCCGGCTTCGCGGGCAGCGACGTAGACGTGCTCCCCGGAGACGGCAACGCCCTCTGTCCAAGCTGAGATTCGGCAGTGACCGCGCTCAACCGGGTTCTCGGGGTCAGAGACATCGATGATTCTCAATCCCTCATCCCAATCTGCCACATAGGCGTAGTCTCCTGCCACGGCCACGCCGAAGGCAAGGGTAGGGGTTTGCCAGAACCCGCACTCCACCGGGACCTCCGGGTCCGATGCATCGACGATCCGCAGACCGGCATTATCGGCCGCGATGTAGACGAGGTTTCCGACCACCTTCAGATCGCGGGCGATTCCGGGCAAGCGCAGTATGCCCTGCAAGGCCGGGTCCGTTGGGTCGGCAACATCCCATATCTCCAGACCGGCCTGGCCTGCTGCGATGTACAGACGGTTGGCCTGATACGCTATAGCGCTGGCCACTCCGTTCGTGCGAAGACTCTCAGCGCACAGGTCTTCTGGTTGAGCCGGGTCGGTAACGTCCAGGATGTACACGCCGCCGCCCGAGCCCATGAAGGCCAGGTCGCGGGCCGGATCCAGAGCAACCGCGTACGAAGGGGCGAAAGGCCACCTGCCAACTTCCCGGCAGTTTGCGGAATCGGACCAGGCCGGGACCGATACGGGTAGTGTCGCAGCGATCACTGGCAAGCCGATCGTCAGCACCGCCGCAGTTGGGTTCATGTGATCGCTCCGCCCCAAGTCTGGTGGCAATGACCAAGCCAGTGGCGTCCGCGCAATGTCACAACTAGGAATGCTGCGCTTGTTCCGCAACCCATATAGAGGGCCCAGTCCGCGGGTCTGCTGCAGTTGGTTTGGTCATCGCTCTCCGATGTCTCAGCGCACCAGCGTGAACCTGAGCAGGCCCTGGCCGTACTCACTCTGGTAGCGGACGAAGTACGCACCTGGTGCGAGCCTCCCT